>CANCET010000012.1 GCA_947375105.1 Sphingomonadaceae bacterium | reverse complement strand
GATCTGATTTCGCAAAAGGTCATTCCGGCATTGGCCTGAGCGATACGCCAAGCAGACCACGTATCAATCCAATGAATGCTTATCGATGAAAACATACTATTTCACTTAATGGAACCGATCAGGCACCACACATCTCATTCGGTAATCCGGGCCGGGCCTCACTACTGCCGCGCGGCATGATGGGTCCCGGGAACGACAGCCTGAAACCCGAGACACGATCACGGGCTTCATTCGGAAATTGCAATCCAGACGCCCCAATTCAAGCGGGGTGCGTAACGGGAGGGATTATGCGCAACTTCATCAAGGGTACCAGCCTGCTCGCCGGCTGCGCGATCATCGCCATCGCAGCGCCTGCCCATGCCCAGCAGGCCGCGCAGGCCGATACGGACGCCAGCGCGACCGAAATCGTCGTGACCGCGCAGAACCGCACACAGAACGTCAATGACGTGCCCATCGCGATCAACGTGATCAGCGGCGATGCGCTCAAGAAGGCCGGGTTCTCCGACCTCAACGACATCGACAAGGTCGCCCCCGTCGTCCAGCTCAATCAGGATCAGGGCACGGTCAAGATCTCGGTGCGCGGCATCGGCACCACCTCGGCAGACGAGGCGCAGGACACCTCGGTCGTCATCAACATCGACGGCGAATACCTCAATCGCCCCAACGTGATGGGCATGTCGCTGTTCGACATGGACCGTGTCGAAGTGCTGCGTGGGCCGCAGGGCACGCTGTATGGCCGCAACTCGACCGGCGGCGCGATCAACTTCATCACCCGCAAGCCGGGCCGCACGCTCGGCTTCGATGGTTCGGCCAGCTACGGCAACTACAACTCGGTCCGCGCCGATGCGGGCGTCGACGTTCCCTTCAGCGATAGCGCCGCGGTACGCGTTTCGGGCTTCTTCGAAGACCGCGACGGTTATGTGAACAGCCCCGCTGGTGGCGGCTTCTTCGTGTTCCCCGCGTTCAAGGCGTTCAGCTCGGACGACAACCACGCCTATGGGGGCCGCGTTTCGCTCCGGCTCGATCCGACCGACGCCCTGTCGATCAACCTTGCCGCCGAATATGCCAACCGCAGCTTCAGCCCGCAGGCCTATGCCTCGACCGACATGAACCTGCCGGGCAATGCCCCGACAGGCCCGGGCTGCAACGCCAGCGGCTATGTTCAGGTCGCGCCGAAATATGCGGGCGAAACGCTCTGCATTCCGGCCAAGACCGACTACCTTAGCAAGATCAACCGCGCGAATTTTGCAGCACCGTTCTTCGGGCAGAGCCACATCGGCGCCGATACCTATGCGGTGCGCGGGCGGATCGCCTACAAGTTCGGGCCCGAGGCCACGCTGAGCTATACCGGCGGTTACCGCAAATACAGCGGCGATCCGAACACCCGGCTCTCGCTGCCCGAGACTTACCAGAGCTTCAATTTCCTCGACGAGGCAGACACCCAGAGCCACGAACTGCGCATCAATGGCGTGGCCAGCGGGATCACCTACCAGCTCGGCGGCTTCTACTTCAAGGAGAAGCTGGACCGTGAAAACGGCTTCTTCGTCGCGCCGATCGGCATTCCCGCGCCGCTGCCCAACGGTTCGTATCTCACCTACTTCGGCCGCAAGATCACCAGCGAAAGCAAGTCGGTGTTCGGCCAGGTCGAAGTTCCGCTCGGCAAGAGCCTGACGGCTGTCGGCGGCCTGCGCTACACGGACAACAAGCGTACCGCGGTCTACCAGAACGCTTCGCCGTTCGGCGCCGGCCCGCCTGACGCGTTCCTCGTGCCCCCGGGCACGCCTACCACTGATTTCCTGTTCAATTCGGGCCCCGGCCGGAAGAACATCGGCAAGCTGCCGTATCTCCAGACGATCCCGCTCAACAGCACGGAAAACAAGATCACCTGGCTCGCGGGGCTCAACTACCAGCCCAACCGCGACACGCTGATCTATGCCAAGGTCTCGACCGGCTTCAAGGGCGGCGGCTTCGATTCCGTCGGCATCTACAAGCCTGAGACCAACACCGCCTATGAAGGCGGCTGGAAGCAGACGTTCGGCGATCATCGCCAGCACCAGTTCAACCTCGGTGCGTTCTACTACAACTACAAGGACCTGCAGGTTTCGGTTCTGCTCGACACCTCGAAGGGTGGGCAGACCTTCAACGCCGGCAAGGCAACAATCTGGGGCCTCGAGGCGGAGACCAACATCGCGCTCGACGACAACACCCACTTCGATGCTTCGATCAATTACCTGAACGCGAAGTACGACGAGCTGCTTGCGCAGTTCAACGTGTATCAGGCGCCCGGTGGCAGCTTCGACCGCAATGGCATCGGCGATCTCGATCCGACCACGCCAGGCATCCAGCAGCCGAACTTCGCGGGCAACCGTCCGCCGTTCTCGCCGCGCTTCATCATCAATGTCGGGCTGGACCACGTGTTCCATCTCGGCTCGGCCGGCACGCTGACCGCACGCGCGGACTCGACCTTCAAGTCCTCGTACTTCCTCGATTTCTACAACTACCGCGACGGCACGCAGGAAGCCTTCACCCAGACCAACCTGAGCCTGGAATATGCGCCCGAGAACAAGCAGTTCACCGTCTCGGCCTATGTGAAGAACCTCGAGAACAAGCGCCCGCTCACATACGGCAGCTTCACCTCTGCGGGTGCCGACGACATCTACAACTGGCAGTTCGGCTCGCCCCGCCTCTATGGCGTGCGCGTCGGCGTGAAGTTCTGATCTGATACCCTGACCCATGAGGGGGCGGTCCGGTGACCGCCCCCGAACGCCGACAACCGGCAGGCAGCTGGCTGAACATGAGATCAGACATGCCCGTGTTTGTCTGCATCGAATGACAGAGCGCCAAAGGTCATGACACGCTGGCTGACCGGGCCCGCGCCGCAAAGTCGGCTTGCCTGAACGCCCGCACTTAGCGAGGACCGGCGTCACGCTCTCCGGCTTCGCCGTCAATTCGCGCCGCGCGGCAGACATTGCCGAAGCCGCCGAAGTCTCCACCATGTTCGATATCATCTAGGTCGGTGCCACCCGCGACGCCTGCTTCCTTATCGCAGGCAGCCTGCTCGTGCGCCAAGCCGGGATTGTCTGGTTCTGGCCAATGGACGGCGATTGTCGGCGACGCATGGAGCCGATGAGCGCTTGACTTCGCCCGTCTTTTTATAGAATGAACATTCTAATAATTCCATCGGGAGTCGCAGACAGCCGTGCGGCTCTCCTTCACAAGCAGGGCAGCGCTTTGGCAGTTGCCTCAAGGGAGACAGCCACATGCCGATCAAGCGCGGCGTAAGCCTCTACAGCTTTCAGAACGAGACTTTCCAAGGCAAGCTGAGCCTTGAAGACTGCATCCGCACCTGCGCCGAAATGGGCGCGCGCGGGATCGAAGTCATCGGCGAGCAGACCTTCTGGGGCTGGCCCGAACAAGCCGTCGATCCGGCCGAGATCGCCAATTGGCACAGCCTCATCGCCAAGTACGATTGCGTGCCCGTCAGCCACGATTTCATGCTCGATTACAAGCGCTACAAGGGCCGCGAGATGCCCTTCGAGGAGCAAGTCGCCAGCGTACGAAACGATATCGATTTCGGCGCGCGGCTTGGCGTGAAGTACCTGCGCGCGCTCGTCTCGATCGCGCCCGAAGTGCTCGTTGCCGCCGCGCCCTATGCCGAGGAAAAGGGCATCAAGATCCTCATCGAGGTTCACGCGCCGCTGCACTTCGATCACCCGTGGATCATCCGCCACGCCGAATGCTTCGAAAAGTCCGGATCCGACGCACTCGGCTTCCTGCCGGACATGGGCATGTTCGTTCACGCCTTCCCGCCGGTGTGGAAGGAAAAGTTCATGCGCGCCGGCGTCCCGCAGCACATCGCCGACTACATCGAGAAAGCCTACGAGGACCGCGTCCTTTCGGAGTACGTGATCCTTAACGTCCAGCAGATGGGCGGTGTCGGCCCTGCCATCCCGATGGCCGAAACGCTCCGCCACAACGCTGCGTTCGAGCCGAAGCGCATGCTCGATTACATGCCGCGGATCCACAACATCCACGGCAAGTTCTATGAGATGACTTCTGATTCCAACGGCTCCTACGTGGAACCCTCGATCCCCTATGAAGAGATCGTCAGCGTCCTGAAACAGGGCGGCTACAACGGCTACATCTGCTCGGAATACGAAGGCAATCGCTGGATCGAGGACGCGATGGAGCCCGATAGCGTCGAGCAGGTCCGCCGCCAGCAAGTCATGCTCGCGCAGCTCCTCGGCGAGCCCGCCCCCCAACTCCGCGCTGCTGCCTAAGGAACCGATCCCATGATGGACAACAAGATGATCGTCGAGGGCAGCCTCGAGGCCAGCGACAAGGGCTTCGCCTTCTACGGCCGCCTCCCCTATTACCGCGGCCTCGGCCTCTCGATGATCGAGGATATCCAGATCACCGTCGATGGCGACGTGATCCCCCGCGCCGACGTGCGCTTCCACGTGCGCGGCAAAACCTATTCGCTAGACGAAATGGAAACGGTCTACGACGACCGCTGGAACTTCGGCGAAAAGGCGAAGATCATCGCGATGAAGCCCGGCGGGCTCCCGGCAGGCGATCACAGAATCGAATTCGCGGTGCGCATGCGCGTCTCCTACTTGCCGTTCGTGCCGACCACGAAGGACACCAAGGTGCTGGCGCTCGCCGCCTGACCTGACGATGACCATGCTCTCGCTCGATCAGGCAGCTCTCCTCACGGCGGGCGCCGCCATGTGGGCAACGCCCGCCGTGCCCGAAGCCGGAATCCCCTCGTTCACCATGAGCGACGGGCCGATGGGCATCGCCAGCGGCAAGGTCGACGAGCGCGACATCGCCCGGCTGTCTCCTTGCGCCACCGCGCTCGGAGCCAGCTGGGACGTCGATCTGGCACGGCGGATTGGCACGCTGGTCGGGCAGGAAGCGGTGGGGCGCGGCATCGACATGGTGCTCGCGCCCAATCTCAACCTTGCCCGCAGCCCGCTCGCCGGCCGCGCATTCGAGTATTTCTCCGAAGACCCGCTGCTTGCCGGCCTTCTCGGCGCGGCATGGATCGGCGGGCTGCAGTCCACCGGCACCGGCTCTTGCGCCAAGCATCTCGTCTGCAATGACAGCGAAACCGCGCGCGACAGCGTCAACGCCGTGGTCGATGAGCGCACCTTGCGCGAGGTCTATCTCCTCCCCTTCGAATTCGCCGCAAATGCGGGCTGCGCGGGGATGCTGGCGGCCTACAACCGGGTAAACGGCGACTATTGCGCCGAACAGCACCACGTCCTCACCGAGGTCGTGAAAGGCGAGTGGGGCTATCAGGGCGTCATCATGTCCGACTGGTTCGGCACCCACTCCACCGCGCCGACACTGGCCGCCGGGCTCGATCTCGAAATGCCTGGCCCCGCCCGCTTCCTCGGCGCAAAAGCCGCCGCCGCCGTGGCGGAAGGTGCGCTCGATGAAGCCCGCGTGCAGGACGCGGCGCTGCGCGTGGCGAATGCCGCAAGCTGCGTCACCGGCCCCAAGTCCCAGCCTCTCGCCGAAGCGGCAGTCACCGCGCTGCTCGAAGAAGCCGCCGCCGCCGGCATGGTCCTCCTCAAGAACGACGCCGCGCTGCTTCCGCTTGATCCGGCCAGCATCAAGACCCTCGCCGTCATCGGCCCCAACGCCGCTGCGCCCTGCTTTCAGGGCGGCACCTTCGCCAAGATCTCGGTCCGCCCGGACCTCGCTTCCCCCATCGAGGCGATCCGGGCGCGCTTCGGACCGCACTGCACCGTGCGCTTCGAGCCCGGCGTCGATCCCGCCCCGCGCCTGCCGCTGATGCCGGTCGCGCCTGCGCACGATATCGGTGATGGCTGCACGCGCGGCATGACGCTCGAATACTTCGCCAGCCCCGATTGCAGCGGCGAGCCCATGACCCGCGAGACGCGCGATACCAACTCGCTGGTGTGGTTCGCCGGGATGCACGATCAGGCCCCCTTCGCGAAGGGCGGCTCGATCCGCGCCTCGGGCCGTTTCACTGCCGAAAAGGCCGGCACCCACCGCTTCCACCTCGGCGCAACCGGGGTCTCGCGGATGCGCGTGGATGGCCGCGACGTGCTGACCACTACGGAATGCCCTCCGGGCGATACGATGGGCGTGCTCAAGGCGGGCGACAGCGAAAGCGTTCCTGTCGAACTCGCCGAGGGCCAGACCGTCGAGGTCGTGGCGGAATTCACCTTCACCGGGGCCCGCGTCCACGGCCTGTGGTATGGCATCCGCGCGCCGGGCAGCGGCGAGGAACTGCTCGCCGCTGCCGAACAGGCCGCGCGCGAAGCCGGTGCCGTCGTGCTCATCGTCGGCGAAACCTCGGATAGCTCGGTCGAAAGCAAGGACCGCCCCGATACTTTGCTCGCGGCCAATCAGCGCGAACTGATCGCGCGCGTCACTGCCGCCAATCCCCGTGTCGCCGTGGTCACCAACATCGGCCATGCCTATGATGCATCGTGGGAAGAGAGCGCCGCCGCTCATCTCGCCACATGGTATCCCGGCGAAGGCTTCGCTGCCGCGCTGGCCGCCGTACTGGCCGGAGACCGCGAGCCCGGCGGCCGCATGCCCATCACCATCGCGCACGCAGAAGCGGATTATCCCGCCTTTGGGCTCCAACCCTCGGCCGATGGCGCGCTGCCCTACAGCGAAGGCACCCGCATCGGCCACCGCGGCATCATCGCCGCTGGCCGCACCGCGCGGCATACGCTCGGCGCAGGGCAGGGCTACGCCCGCTTTGATTGGTCGCATCCAGCCATCACCGCAGGCGGGGTGTCGATCACCGTCACCAGCCTTTCGAGCCGCGCCGGCACGGAAGTTGTGCAAGTCTATCGCGACGCGCCGGAACCCACGCTGATCGGTTTCGCCAAGGTCCATGTCGAACCGGGCAAGGCGGCGCTCGTCACCATCCCGCTTTCCCGCCGCCGCTTCATGGTGTGGGGCGAACGCGGCTGGGAGCCGCTCCCCGCTCCCTGCCGTATCCGCATCGCGCGCCATGCCGAAGATAGCGGTTTCGCGCTGACGCTCGATCCGGCAGACTTGGCTGACGAGAGGACCTGACGATGAGCCGCCTGCGCATGGCCATGATCGGCGGTGGCCCCGGTGCCTTCATCGGCCCGGTCCACCGCATCGCGGCGGAACTGGACCGCGAGATCGAACTCGTCGCGGGGGTGTTCTCCGCCGATCCCGCGCGCAGCCGCGCGGGCGGTGAAGCCTATCGCCTCGATCCCGCCCGCGCCTATGGCAACCTCGCGGACATGCTCGCAGCCGAACGCGCGCGCGGCGATGGCGCGCAGTTTATCGCGGTGGTCACCCCCAACCACGATCACCTGCCCTCGGCCCGCGCAGCGCTGGCCGCCGGTTTTCCGGTCATCAGCGACAAGCCGATGACCGCCACTCTCGCCGAAGCACGCGAACTTGCGGCCGTGGTGGAAGCGTCGGGCCTGCCCTTCGCGCTCACCTACACATATTCCGGCTACCCCCTCGTGCGCGAAGCCCGCGCGCGCATCGCCGCCGGGGCGCTGGGCGGCGTGCGCAAAGTTGTCGTCGAATACCCGCAAGGCTGGCTGGCTGGCCCGGCCGAAGGCAAGCAGGCCGAATGGCGCGTCGATCCGGCGCGCGCCGGGGCCGGCGGCTGCATCGGCGATATCGGCGTGCATGCCTTCCATCTCGCCGAATTCGTCACGGGCCTGAAAGTCACCGAACTGCTCGCCGATCTCGCCGCTGTCGTGCCGGGGCGCACGCTCGATGATGACTGCACCGTCCTCCTGCGCTTCGAAGGCGGCGCACGCGGGGTGCTCCTTGCCAGCCAGATCGAAGTCGGCGAACTCAATGCCTTGCGCATCCGCGTCTATGGCGAAAAGGGCGGCCTCGTATGGAAGCAGGAGGAGCCGAACACGCTCATTCTCCACCACCTCGATGGCCGCAGCGAAGTGATCCGCGCGGGCACCGGCCTCCTTGGGCCCGATGCCGCGCGCCGCACCCGCACTCCCGGCGGCCACCCCGAAGGCTATCTCGAAGCCTTCGCCAATCTCTACCGTGATTTCGCCGATGTGCTGCGTGGGCAGGCCGCCCCGCTGCTTCCCGGCGCGGCCGAGGGCCTGCGCTCGATGGCCTTCATCGAAACCGCCGTCCGCGCCAGCGCTGCCCGTGCTGGCTGGACGCCGCTTTCCGTCTGAGGAACAACACCATGAAGACGATCAAAGGCCCTGGCATCTTCCTCGCCCAGTTCGCGGGCGATGCGGCGCCCTTCAACAGCCTCGAGAGCATCGCCGATTGGGCCGCAGGGCTCGGCTACAAGGGCATCCAGATCCCCAGCTGGGACGCGCGCCTGTTCAATCTCACCAAGGCTGCCGAAAGCCAGACCTACTGCGACGAAGTGACCGGCATGCTGGCCAGCAAAGGCCTCGCCATCACCGAGCTTTCGACCCACCTGCAAGGCCAGCTGGTCGCCGTGCACCCCGCGTTCGATGCGCAGTTCGATGGCTTTGCCCCCGCCGCAGTCCACGGCAATGCCGCCGCCCGGCAGGAATGGGCCGTCACCCAAGTCAAGAACGCCGCCATCGCCAGCCGCCGCCTTGGGCTCAAGGCCCACGCCACCTTCTCCGGCGCGCTGGCATGGCCCTATTTCTACCCCTGGCCCGCGCGGCCCGCCGGGCTTGTCGAGGATGCTTTCGCCGAACTGGCCCGCCGCTGGAAGCCGATCCTCGATGTGTTCGAGGACAACGGTGTCGATGCCGCCTACGAAATCCACCCCGGCGAAGATCTCCACGACGGCGTGACCTTCGAGCGTTTTCTGGAGGCCGTCGGCAATCACCCGCGCGCCAATATCCTTTATGATCCCAGCCACTTCGTGCTGCAGTGCCTCGATTACCTCCAGTTCATCGACATCTACCACGAGCGCATCAAGTGCTTCCACGTCAAGGATGCCGAGTTCCGCCCCAATGGCCGCAGCGGCGTCTACGGCGGCTATCAAGGCTGGGTCGATCGCCCGGGCCGCTTCCGCTCGCTGGGCGATGGTCAGGTCGATTTCAGCGGCATTTTCAGCAAGATGGCGGCCAATGATTTTGCCGGCTGGGCCGTGCTCGAATGGGAATGCGCGCTGAAGCACCCCGAAGTGGGCGCGGCGGAAGGTGCGCCGTTCATCGACCGGCATATCATCACGGTTACCGAACACGCCTTTGATGATTTCGCGGCCGGCGGCGCGGACCGCGCGCTCAACCGCCGCCTGATGGGGATTGCCGAATGACCGGCTGGAGCAGGCGCAGCTTTCTCGGCGCCGCCGCGCTAGTGGCGGTTCAGGCCGCCGTTCCTGGTGGTGCGGAAGTGCTGAAACAGCTTGATCCAAAGGACGCGCCCTCCCCGCGCCGCCGCAAATTGATGCGCCTGGTTGCCGATCACGTGATCCCCGCCACCGACACCCCCGGCGCTGGTGCAGTCGGTGCGGGCGATTTCGTCCTCGTCGCGCTAGCCCACGGCCTTGAAGGCACCCGCCGTCCGCCCGCTGCCGACCCGTCCTTCGTGTCCTTCCTCCGCGCCGATGGCAGCCTCGATCACGCTGCGTGGCTCGAAGGCAAACTCGGTCCCAAGTGGCTCGCCCTGCCCGCGCCGCGCCGCCACGAACAGCTCACCGCGCTCGATGCCTCCGCATTCAAGGGCGACCCCGCCGCCGCCCCGTGGCGCGCGATCAAGGGCCTGATCCTCACTGGCTACTACACCAGCGAGATCGGCGGCTCGAAGGAACTCAAGTACGAGCTGGTCCCCGGCCGGTTCGATCCCAAGGTGCCGGTCACGCCAGAAACCCGCGCTTATTCCAGCGACTGGACAGCGGTGGACTTCGGCTGATGGACGAGACCCTCAACTTCGACGCAATCGTGGTCGGCTCCGGCATCACCGGCGGCTGGGCAGCCAAGGAACTGACCGAGGCTGGCCTCAAGGTTCTCCTCCTCGAACGCGGGCGCAAGATCGAGCATCAGGTCGATTACGAAACCGAACTGAAGGCCCCGTGGGACATGCCCTTCCGCGGTGAAGGCGATGCCGAGCTCTACGCGCGCGACTACGCGGTGCAGAGCCTCAACCGCCACTTCACCGAGTTCACGCAAGGCCATTTCGTCAACGACGCCGAAAACCCCTACCAGACCGGGCCGGACACCGCCTTCAACTGGTTCCGCAGCTACCAGCTCGGCGGTCGTTCGCTGACGTGGGGCCGCCAATGCTACCGTTGGTCGGACTACGATTTTGGCGCCAACAAGCGCGACGGCCACGGCACCGACTGGCCGATCCGCTACGCCGATCTCGCCCCGTGGTATGACAAGGTTGAGGACTTCATCGGTGTCGCCGGTGCGGCGGAAGGCCTGCCCCAGTTGCCTGACGGCCGGTTCCAGCCCCCCTTCGCGCTCAATGTGGTGGAACAGGCTGCGCGCGAGCGGATCATGGAAACGTGGCCCGAACGCCGCCTCACCATCGGCCGCACCGCCAATCTCACCGCCGAGAAGGACGGCCGGGGCCTGTGCCAAAGCCGCTCGATCTGCGCGCGCGGCTGCTCCTACGGCGCCTATTTCTCCACCCAATCGAGCACGCTGCCCGCCGCGCAGGCCACCGGCAACCTCACCCTCATCACCGATGCCGCCGTCGAGCACGTAGACTACGATCCGGTCACCCGCCGCGTGAGAGGCGTGCACTGGATCGACAGCAAGACCAAGACCCGGCATCAGGCCACCGCGCGCCTCGTGTTCCTCAACGCAGGCGCGTTCAATTCGGTGCATCTGCTGCTGAACTCGTCCAGCGAGGCGATGCCGAATGGCCTGGCGAACAGCAGCGGCGTGCTCGGCACACACATCATGGACCACGCCAACACGCTTTCCGCCGCCGCGATCATGCCCGGCTTCGAGGCTTGGACCAGCTTCGGCAACCGCCCCACCGGCGTCGTCATCCCGCGCTACCGCAACATGGAAACGATGGACGGCACCGGCCACACGCGCGGCTTCTCGTTTCAGGGCGGCGCGCTGCAATCGACCTGGACCGCGGGCAAGCGCGAAGCCGGGATCGGCGCGGACTACAAGGCGGCCTTACGCAAACCCGGCTCGTGGCGCATGGTCCTCGTCGCCTTCGCCGATTGCGTGCCGCGCGCCGCCAACCGCCTCACGCTCGATCGCACGAGGGTCGATGCCAACGGCATCCCCCAGCTACGCATCGATTTCGCGTTCGGCGCCGAGGAAAACGCCGCGCTCGCGCAGGCCAAGGCCGATGCCGCCGAAATGCTCGCCAAGGCCGGCGGCCACGTCTTCATGGGCTTCGACCGCCCGGGCGCAGGCGGAACCGCGATCCACGAAATGGGCGGCGCGCGCATGGGCAACGATCCGGCGACTTCGGTGCTCAACAAGTGGAGCCAGGCGCACGACATCGCCAATCTCTTCGTCACCGACGGCGCGCAGATGAGCTCGTCGGCCTGCCAGAACCCATCTCTCACTTACATGGCGCTGACGGCACGTGCTTCCGCCCACGCCGTCTCTCTCCTCAAGTCGAGTGCGCTATGACCGCTTACGTCAACAATCTCTGGTACATGGCCGCCTGGGCCGACGAGATCGTCGGCGATGCGCTCTTCTCCCGCACCCTGCTCGGCAAACCCTGGCTGATCTGGCGCAAGGCGGACGGCACGTATGCCATGATCGCCGATCGCTGCCCGCACCGCTTCGTCCCGCTCTCGATGGGCAAGCGCGTGGGCGATACCGTGCAATGCCGCTATCACGGCCTCGGCTTCGATGGCGCGGGCACCTGCGTCCACTCGCCCTTCCCCGATGGCCCGCCCGCGCATGTCAGCGCGGCCGCCATGCCGATCGTGGAAAAGCATCGCGGCCTGTGGTTCTGGCCGGGCGATCCCGCACTCGCAGACCCCTCCAGAATCCCCGATTTCGGCTTCCTTGATGAAGACCGCGGCATGCATCGCGGCTGCCTAAGGATCGAAGGCAACTACGAGCTCATCACCGACAACCTGATGGACCTCACCCACGCCGAGTTCCTCCATATCGAGACCTTCGGCGTCAACGGCTCGATCTTCCACGGCGAGCAAACTGTCCGCCACGACGATGACGGCGCGATCTGGAACAACTGGGACATGTCCGGCGCCGAGCCGCCCGAGTGGTCGAAGCCGATGCTCGAAGCCGGCGCGAAGATCGATCAGTGGCTCCACATGCGCTGGCACGCCCCTGCCGCGATGGCGCTCACTGTCGGCCTCGCCAAGGCTGGCACCCAGCGGGCGGACCTGATTTTCCCGCCGATGGTCAACCCGCATATCATCACGCCCGAGACCGCAACCTCGTCGCACTACTTCTACGATCACGAGGACAACGTTGAGGCCGCCGAAATGGCGCGCCGCTTGTTCGTGGAAGAAGACGAGCCGATGATCGAGGCCGCCCAGCGCGCGCTCGGCAATCAGGATTTCTGGGACGCGCGCCCCGCCATACTCAAGACAGACGCTGGCGCCATCCGCGCCCGCCGCGCACTGATGCAGCTGCGCAAGGCCGAGGAAGCCGCAGCGGCCTGAACGATCAGGCCGCCGCGTTCTTCCCCGCGCGCGATAGCATCACCAGCAGCACCGCCGCACCCACCGCGCTGACGATCCCCGCTACAAGGAACGCGCCCTGCATCGTGCCCACCGCGCCGCGCAGCGCTGCAACAAGCAGCGGCGAGGAAAACTGGCCGAAGAAGAACGTCGCCGTCCAGATCCCCATCCCCCGGCCCCGATGTGCAAATGGCAGCTGGCTCTGCGCCCAGGCGATCAGCGTGGGGATCGCCATGCCCGCGCCCGTCTGCTGCAGCGCCATGCCGAGGATCATGCCCTTCCAGTCATGCGCCAGCCCCATCACTGCCAGCCCAGCGCCAAGGAAGCTCAGGAAGATCGCGATCAACGTCGGCGAGCCCAAACCGCGCGCGCCCAGCCACCAGAACAGCGTGGCGCCGACAAGGATGAACAGCGTGGGCAGCGCGGTGATCTGGCCGATGCTTTGCGGATCAGTCACGCCCAGTTCCTGCCAGACGGTCGCGCCATTGACGATGAACACATAGTAGATCGCCGAGGAGAACAGGGTCAGCCCCGCGATCCCGAGCATCGCGGCCCACGGGAAGCCCTCGGCGCGCTCTTCGTCCATGCCCAGCATCTGGCGCACCGTGGCATCGCTCGCGGGTTCGAACATCCAGCGCAGCATCGCCAGCCAGATGGGCAGCGCCAGCAGATAGAGCAGGAAGATCCCGTTCCACCGCCACGCCGTCATCGTGCCGGCAAAGAAGATCATGCCCGATGACAGCGCCGGCCCCACCAGCCCCTGCAGCGCCAACCACTTGCGGCGGCCCTCGTCAGGCCAATAGTCCGCGATCAGCGTGTTGATCGTCGTCAGGATCACCGCTTCGCACAGCCCCAGCAGCAGGCGCGAACCATAGATCGTGTCGAGGTTTTCGAGGAAGAACGGCGCCGCGCCGATCAGGCCGTAGAAGAAAGTCGCCACCAGCAGCAGCGTGCGCCGCCCGAACTTGTCGACCATCAATCCCGCAAACATCGCCACGAGCGCAATTGTCAGACCCGGCGCCGTTACCATCGAAGGCACCTTGGTTGGCGCGGTCGGGTCAGTTGGCGCGAAATGCCCAATGATCGCGGGGATCGCGGGAAACATCGTGACGATGGCCAGAATCGGCAGGAAACCGGCGATGATGACCGTCAGGCCCTGAGCCAGACCTGCGTGTTGCCCAGCCTTGCGCCCGGCCATCGGTGTGCTTGCCAAGTTGATCTCTCCAAACAATTTTCTGGCCGCGGGCGGGCTGTCATTCCCCAGATACCCTGCGTCGTGCGCTTGACCATAGGCGACATGCACGCATAATAGAAGATAGATTTTAATTTTACCACGCGAGCACGCTCGGCACGATGTGCTCCAGCGAGAGAGCGGACGGGACTTCGGAACACACATGACAGCGCAGCAGGCAGCACCTGCCATGACACCGGGCAGCAAGCTGCCGCACGAACTCGATGACCGTCAGCGCGCGCTGGCGTTCTTCACCGTGCTCACGGCCGTGGTGCTGGAGGTGGCGGATACGACCATCGTCAACACCGCGCTCCCCGCCATCCGCGACGGCCTTGGCGCGTCCCCGGCGGCGATGCAGTGGATCGTGGCGGGCTATCTGCTCACACTCGGCTCGCTGCTGCTGCTGGGCGGGCGGCTGGGCGATGCATTCGGCCACCGCCGCCTGTTCCTCTCGGGCGTCGCTAGCTTCGTCGCCGCCTCGGCCATGTGCGGACTTGCCCCCACGCCCGGCGTGCTGGTCCTTGCCCGCGTGCTGCAAGGCGCGGCGGGCGCGATGATGGGGCCGCAGACCATGGCCATCGTCCAGTTGCTCTACACCCCGCTCGAACGCGTGCGCCGCCTCGCCTTTTTTGGCATGATCATTGGCCTTGCCGCGATCATCGGCCCGATCATCGGCGGCTTCCTGATCGAGCTCAACCTGTTCGGCCTCGGCTGGCGGCTGATCTTCCTGATCAACCTGCCGGTCGGCCTGTTCGCGCTCGCCATGGGCCGCATGACGCTCCCCCGCACCGGCGAGGAGCACCACGGGCTGGCCATCGATCTTGCCGGCGCCGCGCTCTTTGCCGAGGGCTTCGGCCTCATTCTCTTTGCGCTGATCCAGGCGCACGAAAACCTCGGGCCCTTGGCGGCCACCGCGATCCTTACTGCCGGCATCGCCGCAGTCGGCTGGGGCTGGCGTCGCTCCGTAGCGCGCCGTGCGCATGGGCTGCCCGCGATGATCGAGCCCTCGCTCTTCGCGCTGCCGACATTCCGCTGGGGCGTCGTCGCCGCGATGGCCTTCAACAGCGGCGCTGTCGGGTTCCTGATGATCTTTGCCGTCGCGCTGCAGCAGGGCCTTGCGCTTACCCCGCTGAAGACCGCGCTGATCCACATTCCCTTCGGCCTCGGGGTGATGGTCGCAGTGGCCCTGCTGGTCCCGCGCCTGCTGCCCCGGCTCGGGCGGGTGCTACCGATGGCAGGCGGCGTGCTGATGGCAACGGGCATTGTCAGCACGCTCGCACTGATCCACGTCCGGATCGATGGCGGACCGGTGCTGATCGCCGCGCTCGCGCTCGCCGGGATCGGCTTCGGCACGCTCTCGGGCCCGCTTGGCCCCATCGCCGTCTCCGAAGTCCCGCGCACCCATGCCGGCACCGCCAGCGCCACGATGCGCACCGCGCAGCAGCTCGGCGGTGCGCTTGGCATCGCGCTGGTCGGCTCCGCCTACTTCTCTGCCGCGGGTCACGATGCGGCGGCGCGCCTCGCCGGCCTTGTCCCCGGTGCAATCATGGTGGCGGTTCTGCTGACCGTTTCGGTGCTCGCGGTCTCGCGATTGCCAGCCACGCTGTTCGCCGCCGAACGCAAGCCCCCAGCTGATTGACCTTCCGGCTTTTCATCGGCATTGTCGATTGAAAATGAATTAAATATATCCACCAAACAAATAGATAACTATTGCGGGAGATTATATGGACTTCAAACCTGTGCGCCGCGTGGTCACTGGCCACAACGCATCCGGCCGCGCCATCATCCAGGAAGACAGCGCCGCTCCCCGCATCCAGCGCGTCGGCGGCGCCATCGGCCCGCTGTTTCACGAGGTGTGGAACACGCAAAGCACGCCCGCGCCCATCGATGCCGCCTCGGGCGAACCGCACGAGGCGGGCATCGTCCTCGCCCCGCCGAAGAACGGCACCCGCATCCGCGTGCTGGATATTCCCCCCGAAGGCGACGGCATCCGCAACATGACGGCAGAGGAAGCCGCCTCGCACTTTGCGGAGGTCGGCGCGGGCCACGCCTCGAATGCCGCCAAGGCAGGCGCCCGCCACGCACTGATGCACCGCACTGAAACCATCGACTACGGCATCGTCATCGAAGGCGAACTGGTACTGATCATGGATGAAGGCGAAACCACGGTTTATCCCGGCGACATCGTGATCCAGCGCGGCACCAACCACGGCTGGGCCAACCGCAGTGGCACAAACTGCCGCATCGTGTTCGTCCTCATCAACGGCGAATTCGCGCCCGAGTTGAAGGCATGAGGCTCGCCACCCTGCGCGCCAGCACGCCCGATGGCGCGCTGGCGCTTGTTTCGGCGGATGGCACCCGTGCGTTGCGCGTGGGCAGCAACCTCCTCACCGCAATGGAAGACTGGCCCGCCACGCAGGCCATGCTCGAAGCCGCCGCCGCCCGCCTCGAAGCCGGTGAAGGCGAAACGACGGACGATGTGACTTTCGCCGCCCCGCTGCCGCGCACCTGGCAATGGCTCGATGGCTCGGCCTTCACCACCCACGGCGATCTCATGGCCATCGCCTTCAACCACGACCCCCTCGGTAACGACCGCCCGCTGATGTACCAGGGCTTGTCCGACCGGTTCTACGGGCCCGCCGATCCTGTGCCCTTCCCCGCGATGGAACACGGCATCGATTTCGAAGGCGAGTTCGGCGTGATCGTCGATGCGGTCCCCATGGGCACTTCGGCCGCCGATGCGCTGAAGCACATCCGCCTCATCGTGCAGATCAACGACTGGTCGCTGCGCGCGATCGCCCCCATCGAAATGAAGACCGGCTTCGGCTGGATCCAGGCCAAGCCCGCGTGCTCGATGGCGCCCTTTGCCGTCACGCCCGACGAACTCGGTGATGCGTGGCAGGACGGGCGCGTCTGTCTCGATCTCATCATCGACTGGAATGGCCGCGAAGTCGGCCGCGCCAACGGTGCTCCCATGGCCTTCGGTTTCCACGAACTCGTCGCCCATGCCGCGCTCACCCGCGATCTTGTCGCCGGAACGGTGATCGGCTCGGGCACGGTCTCAAACGCCAATTACGCCGAAGTCGGCTCAAGCTGCATTTCGGAAATACGCGCGATCGAGATCATTGCCCACGGCGCGCCGCAGACCCCGTTCATGGCCTTCGGCGATACCGTGCGGATGACGGCGGTGGACAGCACGGGCCGCGCACCCTTCGGCATGATCGACAGCGAAGTGGTGCGCGCCTAGCGCAGCCGACCCGATTGCATCGGATCGGCTGCTCCAGGTTTTTGTTTTGCCGCGTTTCCCGAGCCAGCAGGTGGTTCCACCTGCTTCGAAAACGCTCTAGCTTGGCTTTGCATTTCGCCGCGGCATCAGTGTAGAAACGCGAGGAACGTTCCCACACCCGCGGCGAGGCTGCCCCATACCAATGCGCAAGACAAAGCGGGCCACTATTGTTGATGTCGCACGCATGGCCGAAGTCTCGGCCAAGACGGTCAGCCGCGTGGTCAACAACGAACCGCATGTCACCGAAGCGGTGAAGACCCGCGTGCATGAAGCAATGCGCGCGCTGCGCTATCACCCCAATGTCGCGGCGCAGGGCCTTGTCCGCAGCCGGTCGTACCTCATTGGCCTTGTCTACGAAAAGCCCAGCCCTTCCTACGTGGTCGAACTCCAAAAGGGCGCGCTCGAACGCCTCCACGGTGAACGCTTCCGCCTTGTCGTGCTGCCGGTCGAGTCCGTCACGGAGCGCGAGGACGAGATCATCGCCCTCCTGCGTTCTGCCGCGCTCGATGCCGTGCTGCTCGCGCCGCCCGCGTCGGACCACGCCGGACTCATGGCCGAACTGCGCGAAGTGGGCATGCCGTTCGCGCGCATCTCGCCCACCCGCCTGCTCGGGCAGGGGCCGTCCGTCGCGATGGACGATGTCGCCGCCGCGCAGGAAGCCGCCGAGCATCTCATTGCGCTCGGGCATCGCCGCATCGGTGTCATCAAGGGCGACCCCAGCCACGCCGCCGCCGATGCGCGCCTCGTCGGCACGATGCAGGCGCTCGCCAAGGCGGGCATTCCGCTGCGCACCGAAATGATCGAATCCGGGCTGTTCACATTCGATTCCGGCCTGATCGCCGCGCGGCGCCTGCTTGCGCTCGATCCGCCGCCCACCGCGATCCTTGCCCAGAACGACGACATGGCCGCAGCGACGATGGCTGCCGCGCGCGAACGCGGCCTGCATGTGCCGGAAGACCTGTCCGTAGTCGGCTTCGACGATTCCGACATTTCCCGCGTCGTCTGGCCCCCGCTCACCACGATCCGCCAGCCGGTGGAAGAGATGGCCTACAAGGCGATGGACATGCTGCTCCACGTGCTGAAAAGCGAACCTGGGCAAGGCCCGGAATTGGGCGACGTCCAACTTGCCCACGAACTGCTGATCCGCCGCAGCACCGCGCCGCCAAAGGCGGATTAAGCCGCCTCGACCGCCAGCGCGAGATCGTCGAACGACAGCAGTGCCGCCCCCACCGCCGAAGCATCTTCGGCCAGCGCGGCTGGCGTCACTGGCGCAATCGCGGGAGCATCGCGGCCGCCGCTGCGCAGCAGGAGGTTGGTCCGCTGGGTCAACCGCTCCAGCAGCGGCATCGGCAACCGCCCGCCCACCAGCACCACGCCCGGGTTGATCAGCAGGTTCACCGCCACCAGCGGCTGCACCAGCGCCCGCGCGCATTCCTCGATCCAATCGTCGTGGATCCGCTGGAGCGCGGTATCGCCAGCGGCCACTTCGCCTTGCGCAAAAGGCGCGCGGCCGGCCTGTGTCAGGCGGCGGTTGAGCCCGGCAATCGAGACGATCGACTGGAGCGGCACCATCGCGCCACCTTCGCCCGACACGCCCATGAAGCCGATCTCGCCGCTGCGCCCATCCGCCCCGCGATCGTATTGCCCGCCCACCACCAGCCCGCCGCCCAGGCCATAGCTGATGAGCACATAGAAAAAGCTCGCCTCGCGCTGCCCGCGCCCAAACTGCATTTCGCCGATGGCAGCGGCGGCGGCATCGTTCTCGATGAAGATCGGCTTGCCCAGCGGCTCGGCAAACAACGCCTCGAGATTGGTGGCTGACCACTGCGCATAATCGCCCGGCATCCCGGGGAGATCGACCTCGCCCAGCCCATCCGGCAACGCCAGCCCGATGCCGGTGATCGCTTCCGCATCGACCCCGGCCATGGCCAGCAGCCTGTCCAGATTGCGGCGATAGAAGCCGCGCACCTGCTCGGGCAGCGCAAACGCCACTTCCTGATCGAGCCGCGCCTTCACCTCGCCCGCGAAATCGGCCAGCACCATGGTAATGTGATCGCGGTCGACATTGAGCCCGATGGCATGTGCGCCCTCGGCATTGATCACCAGCCGAGTGGCGGGTTGCCCGCGCCCACCGCGCTGCATGCCCGCCGTGCGCAGCAGACCGCGTTCGATCAGGCGGCGTGTAATGTTGGTCACGGTTGGATGCGCAAGGCCGGTCTGCCGCGCCAGTTCCGCCTTGGTCAGCGTCCCCTGCGCCCGGATCGCGCGCAGCACGATGCGCGTGTTGTGCGCGCCCGCATCCTCGATGGTTGCGCCGCGATAGCCGCTGCGCGTCAGCCCAAAGTTCACGCCGCCTCCGCCTCCAGCACATCGAGCGCGATGGCCAGCGCGCCCAGCGGGCCCGCTTGATCGCCCAGCGCCGGAGCGCCCACGGCAAAGGAAGCTTGCGCATACCCACCAAGACTGGCGCGCACCGCGGCATCGACGCGGGGCACCAGTTCGGGCCGCGCGGTCAGCACGCCGCCGCCCAGCGCCACGCGCTCAGGCGCTCCGGTCAGCACAATGGTATGGACGAGGCGTGCAAGAACATGGACGAATGGATTCCATACCGGATGCATTTCGTCCAGTGCCTCACCGGCTTTTCCGGCACGAGCCGCAATTGCAGGCCCCGATATGAGTCCTTCCACGCAGGCCCCGTGAAACGGGCAGTTTCCGGCCGCATCGTCGCCGGGCGCACGGTCCACGAAAATGTGCCCCATTTCACTGTGTGCGCGGCCCGCCATCGTGCGGCCGCCGACAACCAGCCCCACGCCAACACCCGTGCCCACGGTGACATAAGCGTGGTTCGCCATGCCGACCGCGCCGCCCCAGCGTCCTTCGGCCAGCGCTGCACCGTTCACGTCGCTGTCGAGCCCCACCGGCACGCCGTAGCGCGCCTTCAGGTGGGCAGCGAGGCCGAAGCCCTGCCAGCCGGGTTTGGGCGTGGCGAGGAAGGTTCCGAAATCCGCCGCGCTGCGGTCGGTACGGATCGGCCCGAAGGCCGCGACGCCGATCGCGCGCACCGCTTGCGCCGCAGTCCATTCATCAAGGATCCCGGTCAGTTCGTCCACAGTGACGGCCGCATCGCGCGTCGGCACGCGGCGCTGGTCGATCACCACGCGGCCTTCGGCCAGCGTCGCGACGCACTTGGTGCCGCCCAGTTCGAGGCCCGCGATCATGCGCCGCCCCATGACTGCGCAAACGATGGCCGGCCCTTCAGCGCCGGATCGAGCAGCCGCGCCAGCATGTCGCCATGCATCGGCGCCGCCGCTCGGTAGCGGCCCATTACCTCGCCGATCTGCCCGATCACCCGGCGCACTTCATCAAACGGCACCGCATCCGCCAGCGGGTCGAGAGCCTCGGGCACGATGCCCAGGCCAGCCGCCACGAAAAACCAGCTGATATCCGCAAACAACTCGCGCCGCCGAGATACGATCCGCCCCGTGCGCTGAAACAGTTCGAGCTTCGCCGCCAGCGTATCGGGCAGCGGACTGGCCCTGATCTCGTCCCAGAAGGGCTCGCCATGCCGCTGGTTCGGCACATAGTGCAGCAGCAGGAAATCCCGGATGTGCGTGTATTCGTCGGCCGCCTCGCGATTATAGGCTGCCGCCAGCGCGGGATCGCAGTGCCGGTCGGGAAAATAGTCCAGCAGCCGGTTCAGCGCGGTGTGGATGAGGTGGATCGACGTCGATTCCAGCGGCTCGAGGAACCCACTGGAAAGCCCCACCGCGAGGCAGTTCTTCACCCACATCGCCTTGCGGTGCCCCGCCGTGAAGCGCAGGAAACGCGGCTCTGCCAGAGCCTCGCCGTGCACCGCGGCGCGCAAGGTCGCCGCCGCGTGATCGTCGCTCACATGGCGGCTCGAATAGACATAGCCGTTGCCCACGCGCGATTGCAGCGGGATGCGCCAGCGCCACCCCGCTGCGTGCGCCGCCGAAATCGTATAGGGCGCCGGCGGCCCCACCGTTGCCGTCGGCATGGCCACCGCGCGGTCGCAGGGCAGCCAGTTCGTCCAGTCCTCATAGCCCGCGTGCAGCGCTTCCTCGATCAACAGTCCGCGAAAGCCCGAACAGTCGATGAAGAAATCCGCCTCCATCCGCCGTCCATCCGCCAGCATCACTGCCGCAATCGCGCCGTCGGCCGCCAGTTCCGCCCCGGCGATGCGCGCATCGACATGCTGCACGCCGCGCGCGGTCGCATGACGGCGCAGATATTGCGCCACCAGCCCTGCATCGAAATGCAGCGCATAATTCAGCGCCCCGCCCGGATAGCTGCCATCCGGCGGCGGAAACGCGAACTTGCCGTCCTCGGCCAGCGCAATCGCAGGGCACAAGTCGGCAAAAGTCTCGCCATGCCCGGCCGCCATGTTCTTCCACCAATAGTGGTGAAACGGGCGCTGGTTGATCGTCACGCCGAGGTTGCCGAACGGATGCCAATAGGAATGGCCCCGCTCCAGCCAGTCGTCAAAGCGGATCGCCAGCTTGAATGTTGCCTGGCAATGGCGAATGAAATCAATCTCATCGATCCCGCAGTTGGCGAGGAACTCGAATACCGGCGGGATCGTCGCCTCGCCCACGCCGACAGTGGGCACCTCGCTCGATTCAATCAGCGTGATCCGGCAGCCTGAGGGCGCAAGTACGGCCGAGAGCAGCGCCGCCGCCGACCAACCTGCCGTGCCGCCGCCGACGATCAGAATGGAACGCAGGGAATCAGGGTTCATCATAAGTCAGTGCCAGTGCCGACGGTCATGAATTGCAATAACACGCGCGCTGCGGCCCGCAGGACAAGAAAGGGGGGAAGGCCCGCAAAGGCCCTCCCCGTGAGGTGGCTCCGAGGGAGTGGAGCAGAGGGTCAGAAGTTGAACTTCACGCCCGCAAACACGCGGCGCGAACCCGTTTCATACCGGAACGGCAGTTCGGGGAATTGCAGGTACGTCTTGGTGTTTTCCTTGTTCAGGTTGATGCCCTCGACAAACACGTTGAAGTTCGGCGTCACCTGGTAGGAAATCTGCCCGTCGAGCTGGCCATAGGGCTTCTGGTAGATGCCCAGCGTCCGCGTCACGCCGCCATCGCCGAAGCCGAAGTTTCCAAGATAGGCCTTCGACCGCCACGAGTAGGACGCACGCGCCGCAAACCCGCTCTTCTCGAAGTAGACCTGCCCGTTGAACGAGTGCTTCGAAACACCCGGCAGCGGCAGACCCTTGTCGAAGTCGTTGCTGAACTCGGTGCTCGTATCCGAGAACGTGTAGTTCGCGGTGAAGCCGAGGCCGAACGGGAAGGCATATTGCGCCGCCAGTTCGAAGCCCTTGACCCGGCCGCCCTTGCCGTTGACCGGCTGCGACACCGGACCGACACGCCCGCCGCCCTGGTCGTTCACGAAGACCGGCACGGTCTGCGTCACGACGAAGCTGTCGACTTCCTTCCAGAACACACCCGCCGAAAGCAGGCCCTGCCGGCCGAAGTAATATTCGACACCGAGATCGAACTGGTAAGCGCGGAACGGATCGAGGCTGGCGTTGCCGCGGCTGCCGCTGGTGAACAGGAACTGGTCGGTCGCCGCATCGCGGGTGAAATCGGTCGCAAAGCCGCGGCCAAGATCGAACAGCGGCTGGCGCGAGGTGACACGCGCCGCCGAGGCACGCACCTTGATGTCCTGCGCGGCATCCACCACCACGTTCACGCTCGGCAGGAAGTCGGTATACGACCGCTCGACGCTCGCCGTGTCGAAGTCCTTGACCACGCCGTTCCAACTATCGGTCCCCCAGTAGGTCGGGTTCGCCGTGCCCTGATTCTGGTCGACCTTCAGCTTGGTATCGACGATGCGCAGGCCCACGTTGACGTGGAAGGTGTCATCCTTGCCGCCGATATCGGCCATGACATAGCCGGTCTTGGTCTCTTCCTTCACGAAGAACGTCTGCAGTGGATCCTCGAAGAAGCTGAACGGCGTCGAGGGGTAGAGATTCTGGATCCACTTGAGAGCATTGACCATCTGCGCGCGGTTCTGGATCAGCACCTTGCCGCCCGGAACGTTCGGGTTGACCAGCGTCTCCACGCGGCCAGCATTGCTGGTAAACGTGTCATACGGCGTGATCAGCGCCGGCGAATTGCCGAAACGGCTGCAACCCTTGAACGCTGCGGGCTTGTTCGCCTCGGGCAGGTCGCAGATCTTGTAGCCGATCGCACCATCCTGGAAGTAGCCGAAGGGCGTGTAGTTGTAGTTGAAGTTGGGATCGCGCTCGGCCAGCGGGATCTTGGTCGCGTCGATCTCTCCCTTGCCGGAATAGTCCGCAAGGTAGCGGCCCGAAGTGAAGTCCACCGTGCGCTGGCCATAACGGAAGCCCGCGCTCAGCGTGATCTTGCCCTTTTCGGAAGGATCGACATCCCACGCAAAGTCCGTGCGGATCGAGTGGCCCTTGATCTTGGAGCGGTCACCAAACGCCCAGTGCGACTTGAAGAAGCCGTTGGCCGGGTTGCTGAACAAGTCCTGCGGGCTGTTCGGCGCAATGCCGAACTTGGGGAAATCACCGTTCTGGTAGGTGAAGTCGAACGTTGCCGGGGCCGCACTGTTGAGCGCCACGCCATCCTGCAGCGGGCCGCCCACCGCGCCCTGCCGCACGGTGTACTTGGTGAAGCGCACGTCGTTGTTGGCCACGTCGCGGAATAGCGTGCCGTTCGAATAGGTCGCTTCCACGTTGGCGCGGAAGTTGCTGCCGTTGTCGAACTTGGTGCCGAACTGCAGGTTGTCCGAACGGATCGAGCTCACGTCCACCACCGAGATCGCTTCGGCCGATTGGGCGCGGACCGTGCCGCTCTCCAGCACGCCGTTGCTATCGATCTTGTAGCCCGGCTGCAACCCCAGCGATTCGCCCTGTCCGAACGGGAACTTCACCGAACCTTCGCGCGTATCCACCTTGAGATCGGAGTGGAAGTACTGGAGGTCCATGCTCAGCGTGTCGGTCGGGCGATACGCCAGCGCGGCCGAAACGCCCCAGCGGGTGCGATACTGTTCGCGGTCCGTCACGTAGCGGTATTCGGGCGCGTAGTAGTTGGTCGGCACCGTCGCGGTATCGCGCCGGCCCGCGCCAAAGGCCCAGTTGCCGCGGTTTTCGCCGCCCAGAATGTCGTAGTGGCCGTTGGTCTTGCTGTAGCTGCCCGAGACGATGATCCCGAACTTGTCGTTGAAGTTGTAGCTCGCGACCACCGCACCCGTCGGCTTCCAGCCATCGATGCCGCTGGCCTTGTTGAGCCGCGCATTGCCCGCCACGGTCAGGCCGTTCTTGAGATCGAGCGGATTGCGCGTCTTCAGGTTGACGATGCCGCCAAGCCCGCCTTCGAGCAGCGAGGCGTTGGGCGACTTGAACACCTCGACGCCGCCGATCAGTTCCGAAGGCACGCTTTCAAGACTGTCAGTGCGGGTGAAGTTGCCCTCGCCCACCTTGAACACTTCCTGGCCCGTGACGAACAGCTCACCGTTCAGCACGGTCACGTTCTGCTCGAGGCCACGGATGCGCACCTTGGTGCCCTGCCCGTTTTCGCGGTCGATCTGGATGCCCGGCAGGCGTTGCAGCGATTCGGTGATGTTCTGGTCGGGGAATTTGCCGATGTCCTCGGCGCTCACGGATTCGATGATGAGGTTCGAATTGCGCTTGGCATCGAGCGCGGCGGCCAGCGACTGGCGGAAGCCGGTCACGACGATGGGCACTGCGCCTTCATCGCTTGTCGCGGTATCGGCCTGCGCAGATTGCTGCGGCGCAGTCTGGGCGGCGGCATTGCCGGCAACGAGCAGCGCCATGATCGACGCGGCGCCCATCAGCCCTTTTTTGGCCAGAAGCCCCCGTTGGGCCAATAGCCCTTGATGGGACAGCACGGTCCTCGGACGTGCGAAACGATCAGGCATGGTCTCTCCCCTTGCAAGTTGGGCGGCGACCCCCGCTTGAGCAAGGTATCACCGCTTTCTGGTTATCCGGCAGTCGTGAAAGCGGACCTCGCCGGATGCGTGTGGCACGGTTGAAATACGATCATTGCTTCCGTATTGTCAACGTTGTCATTCATTTTATATCATCATCTTTAATTATTAAATGTGCCCGGTATGGTCAAGCTGATCGGGAAACGGAGAGGAAAGCCAAGGAATGAAGCGGATTTCGCCACTTGCCGGTATCGCCTGCGCCATGGCCCTTGGGGCTGGCCTCGCCCCGGCCGCACTCCTTGCAAGCGCCCCAGAACCCGTTTCCGACTCGGCTGCCATCGTCCATCCCGAGCAATGGCCACGAATCGCCTGGCCCAAGGTCGTCACCGATGCGGATGAGGCCAAGATCACCGAACTTCTCGAGCAGATGGATGCCGCCTGCAAAGTTGGTCAGGTCATCCAGGGCGATATCGCCAGCCTCACGCCCGAGGATGTCGCGCGCTACAATCTCGGCTCGGTGCTCAACGGCGGCAATTCCGGCCCCAATGGCAACGATCTGGCCCCCGCAGCCGATTGGCTCAAGCTGGCCGACGCCTTTCACGCTGCCTCGATTCGCGGCCGACCGGGCTGTCCGGCGATCCCGGTGATCTGGGGCACTGATGCGGTCCATGGTCACTCGAACATCATCGGCGCCACGCTGTTTCCGCATAACGTTGGCCTCGGCGCGATGCGCGATCCCGATCTCATCGAAAAAATCGGCGCCGCCACCGCCGCCGAAATCCGCGTCACCGGGCAGGAATGGACCTTCGCCCCCACCGTCACGGTGCCGCAGGACTACCGCTGGGGGCGCGCCTATGAAGGCTATTCCTCCGATCCCGCGCTCGTAGCGAGCTATGTCGGCCGCATGGTGCGCGGCCTCCAAGGCCCGCCCGGCACGACGCGCATCCTCGCCGGCCCGCACGTGATCGCCAGCACCAAGCACTTCCTCGCCGATGGCGCGACCACCGAGGGCCACGATCAGGGCGATGCCCGCATCGACGAAACCACTCTGCGCATCGTCCACGGCGCGCCCTATCTCCCCGCCATCGAGAACGGCGTCGCCACCGTGATGACCAGTTTCTCCAGCTGGAACGGCGTCAAGATCGCCGGCAACAAGGGCCTCGTCACCGACATCCTGAAAGACCGCCTCGGCTTTGGCGGGTTCGTCGTGACCGATTGGAACGCGCACGGCCAGATCGCCGGCTGCACTAACGCGAGCTGCCCGCAGGCGCTCCTCGCCGGGGTAGACATGTACATGGCGCCCGACAGCTGGAAGCCGCTGCGCGAAAGCCTGCTGAAGCAGGTGCAGGACGGCACCGTCCCGATGGCCCGGCTCGACGATGCCGTCGCGCGCATCCTCCGCGTCAAACTGCGGCTCGGCCTGTTCGAGATGGGCGCACCCTCCACTCGCCCCCTCGCCGGCCAGTGGGACCTCCTCGGCAGCACCGATCACCGCGCCATCGCGCGCGAAGCCGTGCGCAAGTCACTGGTCCTGCTCAAGAACACCGGCGTTCTGCCGTTGCACAAAGGCGCACGCCTCCTCGTCGCGGGAGACGGCGCGGACGACATCGCCCGCCAGTCCGGCGGCTGGACGCTGAGCTGGCAAGGCACTGGTCTCGCAAACAGCCTGTTCCCCGGCGCGACTACCCTATGGCAGGGACTCAGGATCGCCGCCGAAGCCTCGGGCGGTAGCGCCGAACTCGCGGCTGATGGGCATTTCCAGCAAAAGCCCGATGCCGCCGTGGTCGTCTTCGGCGAACAGCCCTATGCCGAATTTCAGGGCGATCTCCGCACGCTCCAACTGCGCGATGGGCTCACTGGCCCGCTCGCCACGATGCGGGCACTGAAGGCACAGGGCATCCCCGTCGTCGCGGTGATGCTCACTGGCCGCCCCTTGTTCGTGAACCCCGAACTCAACGCTGCAGACGCATTCGTGGTCGCATGGCTCCCCGGGTCCGAAGGCGGCGGCGTGGCCGACGTGCTTTTCGCGAAAGACGGCGCAGACTTCACCGGCCGCCTCCCCATGGCCTGGCCGCGTAGCGCCCGCGCCAACGACGATGCCGAGTTCGCGTTCGGCTACGGGCTCTCCCTCGCTGGGGGTACCGCCCCGTGGGCACCGCTGGGCGAAGACCCGGGCGTCCCCGCCGAAGCGCTCCCCGGCGTCTACCTCCAGCGCGGACAGGCCGCGCCCGGGTGGTCGCTCGTGCTCACCGATCCCGCCGCCGCGCCGCACACGGTTGGCCCGGTTCCGGCCGCGACCCCCGGCGGCCGCATCGCGATCAGCGCGATCGACAAGGACGTGCAGGAAGGCGCGCGCCGCATCGTCCTTGCGGCCGGCGCGCAACCCGCGACCATCGCGCTAGAAGCCGCACTGCCGCAGGATCTCTCGCGCGAGACCAATGGCGATGTTCTGTTGCTGCTCAATGTCAGGCTCGATGCGAAACCCGGCGCGTCCGTCACCATTAGCGCGCGCTGCGGCCCGAACGCTTGCGCCGCGCCGGTCGCACTGCCCGAACTCGCCGCGCTGCCGCTCGGCCAGTGGCAGACGCTCGCCGTCCCGCTCAAGTGCCTGCTACCAGCTGGTGCAGACACCCACGCCATCACCAGCCCGCTCGTCCTCACTAGCCGCGGCCCCCTCTCGCTCGGTCTGGCCAGCGTGACGCTGGGCACGAAGGGCGATATCGTCGCGCAGTGCAAGGGCAGCTTTAGATAATGCATTTATTATGCATTTAATTTTGGCTAAGCAGAGATGAATTGATTACGTTGTCAGGCGCGAAGCCAAGCAAGGCCCCGGCGCAGGGCCGGAACTCGGAGAGTGACACACCATGCCGAACACCCAGCGCCGCCTCGCGACGCTCCTCCTTGCTGTCAGCGCGCTCGCCGCACAGCATGCCCGCGCCGAAGTGCCTGACAACGCAGGCCCCTATAACGTCCGCATCCTCGAAGGCGGCATCGGCATCGAGCGCACGCTACCCGAAGCCAGCCCCCTCCTCCGCACTGGCACCCGCTTCACCCTTTCCGCATGGGTCCGGCCAGACCGCATCCAGCCGGGCGAGGCCTCCCTCATCGTGCAAGGTGACGACGCCTGTGCCCCTTGCCGCGCACTTGTCCTCAACGATGGGCGCCCCGCCTTGCGCAACGGCCAGACTCTGCTCGGTGCAGGGCAAACGCTCCCCGCCGGCCAATGGAGCCACATCGCCGCCGTATTCGACGGCACGACCGCGCGCCTCTACGTCAATGGCAGGCTCGCCGCCGAGCGGACCCTGCCCGCCACCGCCACCGCCACCGCCGACGACGCCGCCGCCAGCCGCATCGCCATTGCCCCGCCATCTGCGGGCCGCCCCCACTTCGCCGGTGCGCTCGCCGAAGCCCTGCTTGATGATACCGCGCGCGATCCCGCCGCGCTTTTCGCTGCCCGCCCCGACTTTGCGACCGTGCAATTCCGCGACGTCGGCGTCGGCTGGCCGTTCCAGCGCAAGGCCAATATCGGGCTCACCGAACAGCAGGACCCCTGGCTTCTGCCCCGCTCCAGCACCCCGCCCAGCGCCCCACGGGCCGTCCCCATCATGCTCCATCCCGCGCTCGCTCCCACCGGCCCCGGCCAATGGCAGGTGAACGGCTGGAAGCTCACCCCCGCGCCCGATCTCGGCCCCACCGATGGCGGCGCACTCTCCCGCCCCGGCGTGGACACTGCCAAGTGGCTGGTCGCGCGCGTCCCCGGCACCGTGCTGGCCACCCTGGTCGATCGCGGCGTCTATCCGGACCCCTACTACGGCCTGAACAATCTCAGGATCCCCGAAAGCCTTGCGCGGCAGGACTATTGGTACCGCACCAGCTTCTCGCTTCCCGCCGAAGCTGCGGGCAAGCCCCTCGCCCTGCGCTTCGACGGGATCAACTACGCCGCCGACATCTGGATAAACGGCGAGCGGCTCGGCACCATGAAAGGTGCCTTCGCCCGCGGCCGCTTTGCTTTCACACCGCGAGCGGGCGAAAACGTCATCGCCGTCCGCGTCAGCCCCCCGCCGCATCCCGGCATACCGCACGAACAATCGGTCAAGGGCGGCGTCGGCGAAAACGGCGGTCAGCTTGCCATCGACGGCCCCACATTTGTCGCCACCGAAGGCTGGGACTGGATCCCCGGCATCCGCGACCGCAACACCGGGTTATGGCAAGGCGTCACCCTCGAAGCCACCGGCGCGGTCCGCCTCGGCGATCCGCATGTCGTCACGGATCTGCCGCTCCCCCGCACCGACAGCGCGGACGTCACCATAACCGTCCCCGTCATCAACCCCGGAACCGCAGCGGTCCCGCTCACCGTCACCGCGAACATCGGCGAGATGACCCTTACTCGCACGCTCACCGCCGCCCCCGGCGCAACCTCCATCACTTTCTCTCCAGCAACCGATCCCACGCTCCACATCGCGAACCCGCGCCTGTGGTGGCCCAACGGCTACGGCGACCCCGCGCTCTACACGCTCACCCTCACCGCCGCCGTGAATGGCCAGCCGTCCGACACCCGTGCCTTGCGCTTTGGCATCCGCGAACTCAGCTACGATCTCTCGCTGTTCGACAACGCAGGCCGCCTCAACCGTGTCGAGGTCGATCCCACCGACGCGAAGCCCGGCGAACTCCCCCTGATCGACGTGCGCCATGCCGCCATCAAGCAGACCCCGCTGGGCTGGGTGCAGAGCCTCACTCCCTCCGGCGAGGACTCCGCCGCCGTCCGCCCCGCGCAGCAGACCTTCGCGCTCCCCCACCTCACCCTGCGCGTCAACGGCGTGCGCATCGCCGCGCGCGGCGGCAGCTGGGGCATGGACGATGCGATGAAGCGCTTCGGCCGCACCGAGCTGGAGCCCTTCTTCCGCCTCGAGCGCGAGGCGCACATGAACGTCATCCGCAACTGGATGGGCAACAACACCGAGCCCGCATTCTATGATCTCGCCGATGAAAACGGCATGCTGATCCTCAACGATTTCTGGCAGTCGACGCAGGATTTCCAGATCGAGCCGGAGGACCCGCAGCTGTTCCTCGCCAACGCGGCCGACACTATCGCGCGCTACCGCAATCATCCGAGCATCGCGCTGTGGTTCGGCCGCAACGAAGGCGTCCCTTACCCCGCACTCAACGAGGGTCTCGACGCGCTGGTGCAGCGGCTCGACGGCACCCGCTGGTACACCGGCTCCTCCAATGTCGTGAACCTGCAAGGCAGCGGCCCCTACAACTACCGCCCACCCGAAGGCTATTTCACCGATCTCGCCGCAGGTTTCTCTGTCGAAACCGGCACGCCTTCGCTCGCCACGCGCGAAGCCATCGAAGCCAGCGTGCCCGCCGCCGACCGCTGGCCGCTCGGCGACACCATGGCCTACCACGACTGGCACTTCAGCGGGAACGGCGACACGCGCACGTTCATGGACACGCTGGCCACCATGTTTGGCCCCGCTACCGGCTTTGCGGATTTCGAGCGCAAGGCGCAGCTGATGAACTACGAGACGCACAAAGCGATGATGGAGGGCTTCGTCGGCCATCTCTGGACGAAGAACTCCGGCCGCCTGTTCTGGATGACCCACCCCTCGTGGCCCTCCAATGCTTGGCAACTCTACAGCTCGGACATGGACACCTCCGCCGCCTATTATGGTGCCCGCGCCGGGGCCGAGCCGGTGCATGTGCAGCTCAACCTGCCCGACAACGCGCTGATGGTCATCAACACCACTCGCGCCGATCTGTCCGCGCTCACGGTAAAAATCCGTGTCACTGATCTGGCCGGCCGCACCCTGCTGCAAAAGGAGCAGAACCTCGCGGCGCCTGCAAACACCGCCACCCCGGCCGGCACTGTCGATCTTGCTCCGCTGGTGGCGAACGGCAGCATGGTCCTTGCCGCGCTAGAGCTCATCGATACGAAAGGCGCAGTCCTCAGCCGGAATTTCTATTGGCGCGGCCGCGATACCGCTGCCTATCGCGGGCTGAACGCCATGCCCGCCGCCGCAATCAGTCTCAAGGCGCGGGCAGGCACGGCCCATGGCACCGACCGCGCGCTTTCGCTCGCCCTCACCAACACGGGCAAGATCCCCGCACTTGCGATCAAGCTGACCGTGCTGGACAAGGCCGGCGCGCGGGTCCTCCCGGCGTTTTTCGACGACAACTACGTCTCGCTGATGCCGGGCGAGGAACGCACCCTGACAGTGCGGGTCCCCGTCAGCGCCAAGCCGGCGAGCATCGCGATCCGGGGCTGGAACACCCCGGAAAGCGCGGTCAAGATCGTACCGTAAAGGACCAAGCCCCTACATTCGTCATTCCCGCGCAGGCGGGAATGACGAAGGTTGGCGGAGAAACCCCAGTAAAACCCTGACCTAAGCCCGGGGTCCCGCTTCTCGGTCAGATCAAGCCTTCGCCTGGTCCTTGATCGGCAGCGCACGCACCCGCTTGCCCGTCAGCGCGAACAGCGCATTTGCGAGCGCAGGCGTGGCGGGCGGCAGGCCCGGCTCTCCGATCCCGCCCATTTCCGCGCCGCTGTTGATGAAATGCACATCCACACTCGGCGCGTTGGCCAGCTTCAGCACTTCATAATCGCTGAAATTGCTCTGCTGCACCGCGCCCTTCTCCAGCGTGATCGCCTCGCCGATGCCGGAGGACAGGCCCATGACGAGGCCGCCCAGGATCTGCCCTTCAGCCGCGGTCGGGTTCACCACGGTGCCGCAATCGACCACGGCGGTCGCCTTGTGCACCTTGGGCGTACCGTCCTCGGCCAATGAAACCTCGATCACCTGGCCAACGATCGTGTTGAAGCATTCGACCACTGCCACACCGCGCGCTGTGCCGGCCGGCAGGGGCGAACCCCAACCGCTGCGCCTTGCCACTTCTTCCAGCACCGTGCGGTGCCGCCCGGGCTTGAGATGCTTCAGACGGAATTCCACCGGATCGGCACCAGCCGCGTGGGCCAGTTCATCCATAAAGCTCTCGGTCGTGAAACCGTGCTGCGTCGCGTTGACCGAGCGCCACGCGCCGACTGTCTGGTTGGAAACCTGCTTGAAATGCCGGCGCGCCACGGCAGGCACATCATAGAAGAACGGCACTTCGCGCAGGCCGTCCTCCGGCTGCGCGAAATCGTTGCGCCATGCGGTAATCTTGCCGTCCGGCCCCAGCGCGGCGGTCAGCTTGGCCGAGCTTTGCGGACGGTACGCGCCCTGCGAGACTTCCTCCTCGCGCGACCAGATCAGCTTGACCGGGAACGGCACCTGCATGGCCACCCGCGCCACCTGATCGACCACTTCCATATACATCGGCAGACGGCGACCGAAGCTGCCGCCGATCAGCATGGGGTGGAACGTCACCTTGTCCGCGGCCAGCCCGGCCGCACTGGCGGCGGCCGCCTTGGCGCCGAGCGGATCCTGCATCCCGCCCCACACATCGAGGTGCCCGTCCTTGTACTGCGCGGTCAGCGCAAACGGTTCCATCATCGCGTGATGAAGGAACGGCATGCGGTAATCCGCCTCGATCACCTTCACGCCGCTGGCCTTCAGCGCCGCATCGACGTCGCCTTCGCCTGCAGTCTTCGCCGGCTTGCCCTCGGCGCGCAGCTTGTCCTGCTCGGCAAAGATGGAGGCGGTCGAAAGCCCCCCGTGCCCGCCGTCGCTGAACTTGGGCGCCAGCGCCCGCGCGCCCTTCAACGCCTGCCAGTATCCCTTGGCGACCACCACGACCGCGCTTTCAAGGCTGATCACCTTCTCCACGCCCGATACCGCCATTGCCGGCGCCGGATCGACCGAGAGCAGTTTGCCCCCGCGCACGGGCGCTGCGATCACCGTCGCCACGCGCATGCCGGGCTGCACCACGTCCATGCCGTACTTCGCGCTGCCGTTGACTTTGGCCGGAATGTCGAAGCGCGGGACCGATTTGCCCATGTGCTTGAAGTCTTTGGGGTCCTTCAACGCGACCTTGCTGGCCAGGCTGCGTGTCGCCGCTTCTGCCGCCAGCTCGCCATAGCGCAGCGACTTGCCGGTCTTGGCGTGGAGCACCTTGCCGTCCGCCGTCGTCAATTCGCTGGCAGGAACGCCCATGCGGCCCGCCGCGGTCTCGATCAGCGCCGCCCGCGTGCCCGCGCCCAGCACCCGCAGCCCCTGCTGCCCGGTGAAGCGCAAGGCGGAAGAGCCGCCGGTGATCTGCAGATTAAGGTTGCGCGCCACCATGCCCAGCAGCGACATCGGCATCGCACCGATGATGCCGGGATAGCCGCTCATCTCAGAGAGGAAGCCCTTGCCCAGCACCACGTTGGCAAACGCCGATTCTGCCGGGGCGGAAACGACCGAAAGCTTGCTCCAGTCGGCATCCAGCTCCTCGGCCAGCATCTGTGCGAGGCCGGTGTTGGAACCCTGCCCGATATCGGTGTGCGGCGAATAGAGCGTGACAGTGTCGTCCTCGCCGATGCGCAGCCAGGTGCCGAAGTTGTGCCCGCCCTTGCCGTCGGTCAGCGTCGCCGCCTGCGACTTTGCCGAGCTATCGCCATACTGCACCGCGAAGATGCCGCCGCCGACCAGTGCCGCGCCGCCCACCAGGAATGTTCTGCGGATCATGCCCATGTGCGTTCTCCTCAGGCCGGGTTGGCGGGGGCTGTGCCCGCAACGGAATGAATGGCCGCACGGATGCGCGGATAGGTTCCGCAGCGGCAGATATTGGTCATCGCTGCATCGATATCGGCATCGCTCGGCTTGGGCGTCTTCGCCAGCAGCGCCGCAGCCGCCATGATCTGGCCCGATTGGCAATAGCCGCACTGCGGCACCTGATGCTCGATCCACGCCTGCTGCAACGCGGTCAGCGTGCCTTCTGTGTCCGCAAGCCCCTCGATCGTGGTGATGGACTTGCCCGCCACATCGCTTACGGCCACGCTGCACGAGCGCGTGATCTCGCCGTTGATATGCACGCTGCAGGCCCCGCAGGCCGCAATCCCGCAGCCGAACTTGGTGCCGGTCATGCCCAGCTCCTCGCGGATCGCCCACAGCAGCGGCGTGTCCGGTTCGGCCGCAAAGCTTACCGGCTTGCCATTGACCTTCGCTTCGATCGCCACGCGCTGCACTCCCCTCGGCATCCTTCGATGCGTTTCTTGTAGCAACTGATTGCCGCGCGCGCCACTGGCAAGAGGGTTTCGGTGCGCCTCGCCCCTCCGGGCATGCACGCTGCACCGCAGCAACAGTTGCGCTTGACCCGCCGGCCCCATACGAAGGTTAAGTGCGTCGAATCATGTCTCATCCCCTCATCGCCCCGCCCGCTCTGGCCATGGCTCTGGCTCTGGCCGCTTGTTCGGGCTCGGCACCGCCGCCGCCGCCCAAGCCTCACGTGTCAGCCGCGCTTCCGCTGCAGCGCAAGGTCGTGGACTGGGACGATTATGTTGGCCGGTTCGAAGCGGTGCAGGACGTCGAGATCCGCCCGCGCATTTCCGGCACTGTCGAGAGCGTAAACTTCCGTGAGGGCGTGGAAGTCGCCAAGGGGCAGGTTCTTTTCACTATCGATCCTCGCCCTTACCGCGCCGCAGCGCAGCAGGCCCGCGCCGATCTCGCCAAGGCCGAGGCGCTTGTCACCAACGCCCGCACCGAACTGGCCCGCGCGCAGAAACTGGTCGATGCGCAGGCGGTCAGCCGCGAGGAATTCGAGACCAAGCAGGCCAACCTGCGCAGCGCCGTTGCCGCCGCCGGAGCCGCCCGCGCCAACCTCGAAGCGAAGTCTCTCGATCTTTCCTTCACCACCGTCCGCTCGCCGATCACCGGCCGCATTTCGGACAAGCGCGTCTCGATCGGCACGTATGTCGCCGCCGGGCAGACGGTGCTGACCCGTGTCGTCACGGTCAACCCGATCCGCTTCGCCTTCGAAGGCGCGGAAACCTTCTATCTCAAATATGTCCGCCAGGCGCAGACCGGCGAGCGCGAATCCTCGCGCTATGCTCCCAATCCCGTCGATATCAAGCTGGCGGACGAGCCGAGCTATCGCTGGCACGGCCTGATGAAGTTCGTCGACAACGCGATCGATCGCAACTCGGGCACGATCCGCGCCTTCGCCGAGGTCGACAACCCAACCGGCTTCCTTGTCCCCGGCATGTTCGGCCGCGCCCGCCTGCTCGGCTCAGGCACCTACAGCGCGCTGCTCGTGCCGGATGAGGCGATCGTGACGGACCAGACCCGCCGCTTCGTCTACGTCGTCGGCAAGGACGGCAAGAGCGTGCAGCGCCCGGTCGAAACCGGCCCGCTGGTCGAAGGCCTTCGCGTCGTCAAATCCGGCCTTGCGCCCACTGAAAAGGTCATCATCGATGGCCTCGCGCGGCTTCAACCGGGCATGGATGTCGATGCCAAGGTCGTCCCGCTCAAGCCCCGGGCGGCAGCGGATTCGCCCGCCTCCTCCGCGATCAACGCTCCAGCCGCCGCCGAGGCCACGGCCAAGTAATGCGCCTGCCGCATTTCTTCATCGACCGGCCGATTTTCGCGGCGGTGCTCTCGATCCTGATCGTGATCATCGGCGCGATCGCCTATCCTTCGCTGCCCGTCGGCCAATATCCCGAAATCGCCCCGCCCACCGTGGTCGTTTCGGCCAACTATCCGGGTGCGACGGCCGAAACCCTGGCTGAGACGATCGCCGCTCCGCTCGAGGAATCGATCAACGGCGTCGAGAACATGATCTACATGCAGTCGTCCTCCACGGGCGATGGCAATGTCTCGATCACCGTCACCTTCAAGGCGGGCACCAATGTCGATCAGGCGCAAGTGCTGGTGCAGAACCGCGTCGCCACCGCCGAACCCCGCTTGCCCGAGGAAGTGCGCCAGATCGGCGTCACGGTGCGCAAGAACTCGCCAGACCTGCTCATGGTCATCAACCTCTATTCGCCCGACAAGACGCTGTCGCACCAGTACGTGGCGAACTACGCGACGTTGCAGGTCGTCGACCGTCTGAGCCGCATTCCCGGCGTCGGCGGCGTGCGCATCATCGGCGCGCGCGATTACAACATGCGCGTGTGGATCGATCCCGATGCCGCCGCCAGCCGCAATCTCACGGTGGACGAGATCATCGCCGCGATCCGCGCACAGAACGCGCAAGTCGCCGCCGGATCGGTCGGCCAGCCTCCGTTCAACCAAGGCGGCACCGCCTTCCAGCTCGGCATCCAGACCACCGGCCGCCTGACCTCGACCGACGAGTTTGGAGACATCATCCTCAAGCGCGACGATCAGGGCCGGCTCACCCGCCTGCGCGATATCGCCCGGATCGAACTCGGCGCGCAGGACTATGGCACCAACGCCTATCGCGACACCTACCCCTCGATCGGCATCGGCGTGTCGCAGCTCCCGGGCTCCAACGCGCTCAAGACGGCCGCCGCGGTCGATGCCGAGATCGAGGCGATGTCGAAGAGCTTCCCGCCCGGTCTGGTCTATTCGATCCCGTTCCACCCGACCGAATACATCAGCGCCTCGATATCCGCCGTCCAGCACACCCTCATCGAGGCGATCGTGCTCGTCGCGCTCGTCGTTTTGGTATTCCTGCAAAGCTGGCGCGCCTCGGTAATCCCGATCATCGCCATCCCGGTCTCGCTGATCGGCAGCTTTGCAGCGATGGCCGCGTTCGGGTTCAGCCTCAACAATCTCTCGCTGTTCGGCCTCGTGCTCGCCATCGGCATCGTGGTGGATGACGCTATCGTCGTGGTCGAGAACATCGAGCGGCTGATGGATGAGGAGGGGCTCAGCCCCCGCGCCGCCGCGCACAAGACGATGGACGAGGTTTCCGGCGCGCTGATTGCCATCGCACTGGTGCTGTGCGGCGTGTTCATCCCCACCGCCTTCATCCCCGGCATCTCGGGGGCGTTCTACAAGCAGTTCGCCCTCACCATCGTCAGCGCTACCGCGATCTCCGCGTTCGTCTCGCTCACGCTCTCGCCCGCGCTCGCCGCGCTGATCCTCAAGCCCCACGATCACGAGGAAGCCCCGCCGCCAGCCGGCTGGCGCGGTCTTCCGGTCCGCTTTGCGCGCGGCTTCAACCACCGGTTCGAGGCGCTGTCGCTGCGTTACGGCCGCCTCACCGCGCGGCTGGTGCGCGCGCTGGGCATGATCGGCATCGCCTATGTCCTGCTGCTCGCCGTGGCCGGCTGGCGGTTTTACGAAACGCCCACCGGCTTCATCCCCGCGCAGGACCAGAGCTACCTGATTGGCGTCGTCCAGCTCCCGCCCGGCGCCTCGCTCCAGCGCACCGACGAGATCGTCCAGCAGGCCGCGAAGATCGCGCGTGACAATCCGTCCGTGAAAACAACCATCGCCTTCGCCGGCTTCGACGGGGCGACGTTCACCACCGCGCCCAACGCCGGCGCGATCTTCATCACGCTCAAGGATTTCAATCACCGCTCGGCCTCCTCCGATCAGATCGCCAACGAACTGCGCAAGGCCTATGGCGCAATCACCGCGGGCAATGTGCTCGTCGTTGCACCCCCGCCCGTACGCGGCATCGGCACCGGCGGCGGTTTCAAGATGATGATCCAGGACCGCAGCGGTGCCGGCTACGGCGCGCTCGAAGCGGCTGCGTTCAAGATGATGATGGCCGCCAACCAGCAGCCCGGGCTCAATGCCGTCTTCACCACCTTCAACACAAAGACCCCGCGCCTCAAGGCCGAGGTCGACCGCGAGCGCGCCGAACAGATCGGCGTGCCGGTGGAACGCGTGTTCTCCACGCTCGGCACGTATCTCGGCAGCACTTACGTCAACGACTTCAACTTCCTCGGCCGCACCTTCCGCGTCACCGCACAGGCCGATGCGCCTTACCGCGATGATGTCGGTGACATCCTCCGCCTCAAGACGCGCTCGACCTCGGGCGCCATGGTCCCGCTCGCCGCGGTGATGACGCTCAAGAACGACAGTGGCCCCTACCGCGTCGTGCGCTTCAATCTCTATCCAGCGGCGGAACTGCAAGGCGATACCAAGCGCGGGTTCTCGTCGGGCCAGTCGCTCACCACGATGGACACCCTCGCCAAGGCCAACCTCCCCGCCGGGTTCACTTACGAATGGACCGAGCTTGCCTACCAGCAGCAGCAAGCGGGCAACACCGGCATCCTCGTGTTCGGCCTTGCGGTGGTGTTCGTTTTCCTCCTGCTCGCAGCGCAATACGAAAGCCTCGTGCTGCCGCTCGCGGTGATCCTGATCGTGCCGATGTGCCTGCTCGCCGCGATCATCGGCGTCGACATCATGGGGCGCGACAACAACATCCTGACGCAAATCGGCCTCGTCGTGCTGATCGGCCTTGCGGCCAAGAACGCGATCCTCATTGTCGAATTCGCGCGGCAGGGCGAGGACGAGGGGCTGGAAGCCCGCGCCGCCGCCGAACGCGCTGCGCACCAGCGCCTGCGCCCGATCCTGATGACTTCGATCGCCTTCATCCTCGGCACGCTCCCGCTGGTGATTGCCACTGGCCCGGGCGCCGAAATGCGCTCGGCGCTGGGTATCGCGGTGTTCTTCGGGATGATCGGCGTCACGCTGTTCGGCCTGCTCTTCACGCCTTCGTTCTATATCATCAGCCGCAAGTTCGGCGACCGCGTCGACCGCTGGCTGCGCCGCCACCCCAAGGCCGCACCCGTTCCCGTGCCGGAGAACGCGCCCACGGAGGACGAGGCATGAAGCGTCTCCCCGCGCTCCTCCCCGGGCTCCTGCCCACGCTGCTTTTGGCTGCCTGCGCCGTGGGCCCGAACTACCAGCGTCCCGCCGCGCTCCCGCCCGAGCAGATCCGTCTTACCGAAGCGCTCGAAAACGGTGCGGTCACGCCCTCGCCCCTGCCAGACCAGTGGTGGCACTTGTTCAACGATGCGGAGCTGGACCGCCTCATCACGCAGGCGCTGGCCCGTAACACCGATCTGCGCGCGGCCGCCGCGAACCTCCAGCGCGCCCGTGCAGTCCTGTCCGAAGCGGGCGCGGCGCGGCTGCCCACGTCCGGCACCAGTGCGCAGTTCTCGCACAGCCGCACCGTCAACCCCGCCTTTGGCCGCGCGATCACCAACGATTTCTTCTCTCTGGGTTTCGATGCGAGCTACGAGGCGGACTTGTTCGGCGGCGTCAGCCGCAGCATCGAAGCCGCCCGCGCCGACGCCGCTTCTGCGCAGGCCGCCGTCGACGCCGCCCGCGTTTCGGTCGCGGCCGAAACCACACGCGCCTATGCCTCAGCCTGCGCGTTCGGCGAGCAAGCCGATGTCGCGAGCGAAACCGAACAGCTTCAAGCCCAGACGCTTGATCTCACCCAGCGCCGCCTCTCCGCCGGTCGCGGCACCCGCAGCGAGGTCGATTCTGCTACCGTGCTCGTCGAACAGGCCCGCGCGCAAGTTCCCGTGTTCGAGGCAGAGCGCCGCGCCGCGCTGTTCGCGCTCGCCGTCCTCACCGGCGATCCGCCTGCCGTCATCCTCGATGCGCCCGCCGCAAAGTGCCGCGCCGTGCCAATGGCGCCCGAGCCGCTTCCTGTCGGCGACGGACAGGCGCTCCTCGCCCGCCGGCCCGATGTGCGCCAGGCCGAACGCGCTCTCGCCGCCGATACCGCGCGCATCGGCATCGCCACCGCCGCGCTCTATCCCTCGATCACGCTGCTCGGCAGCGTCTCGCTCGGCGCCACGAAGTTCGGCAACCTCGGAAATTCGGGCTCGATCGGCTATTCGGTCGGCCCCCTCATCAGCTGGAACTTCCCGCTGAACGGTGCCGCGCGCGCCCGTGTCGAACAGAGCAAGGCGGTGGCCGAAGGCTCGCTCGCCCGGTTTGATGGCGCGGTTCTCAATGCGCTCAAGGAAGCCGAACAGGCCCTCGCTCGTGCCGGCGCGGCGACCAGCCGCGAGGACGCCTTGCGCCGCGCAATGACCGCCAGCGCAGACGCGGCCCGCCTCTCGCGAACCCGCTTTGATTACGGCGCGGACAGCTTCCTGCAATTGCTCGATGCCGAACGCCAGCGCGCGCAAACCCGCGCCGCGCTCGCGCAGGCCAAGGCCGACCGCGCGGATGCCCAGATCAGCGTCTTCAAGGCTCTGGGTGGCGGCTGGGAAGCCGCGCCCCCCGCACCCTAACCCAGCTTGCGCTCCAGCATCCGCTGCGCCGAGCGCTGGACATGGTCGGCAATCACCCGGAACGCCGCTTCCATGCTTGTCCCGCGCCGCCATGCCAGCGCGACCGAACGATGCACGCGCCACCCCTCGACATCGACGATGGCGAGCCCCGAAAGGCCGCCGACATCGCTTTGAAGATAGAGCCGCGGCAGCACCGTCAGGCCCAGGCCGGACGCCGCCATCATGTGCAGGCTGTCGAGACTGGTGCCTTCATAGTCAGGGCTCAGCGCCATCCCGTGCGTTTCAGCGATTTCGCGCGTCTCTCGGTGCAGGTGATGGCGCGTATCGAGCGACAGCAGCGTCTGGCCCGCCAGTGCGCGCGGCGAGACCGGCCCCCGCGCCAGTTCGCTGTCGATCGCCGCCACCAGATCGAGCGGCTCGCGGAACAGCGGTTCGATTT
>CANCET010000011.1 GCA_947375105.1 Sphingomonadaceae bacterium | reverse complement strand
AGACCGGCTGCCGCCAGCGCCGGAATCTACGCAGGCAAACCGCGACGCTCGGCCGACTGCGTAGATTCCGACAGTGTCGCGGGCAGAGGCGCAGCCGCATAGCTCAAGTTCACAGCAGTGAGCCTTACCCCCCTGCCCCATTGCTTCGGCAGCGTAAGCGCGCCGGCACCTGGCAGCCCAAGGTGAAGCCGCTGCATGCTCAATCCAGTGGGAAGACCTCATGCGCAGCCGTTCGCTCACAGCCGCCGTCATGCGTGGGCCGGCATGAGGCTGGGGCTCGGGCTCATGGCTGTGCCCGGTGTACTGGCAGTGTCGGCTTGCGTGCTCGGGCCAGATTACCATCCCCCCGCGCTGTTGGCGCTGGCGGTTCCGCCCACATATTCGGTGCAGCCCGATCCTTCCGAGCAAAGTGCCACAGCCCGCTGGTGGAACCAGTTCGGCGATGCGGACCTGACCCGGCTGGAAAAGGCAGGCCTCGCCGCCAACCTCGATATCGCCCAGGCCCTCTCGCGGCTGCGCCAGGTGCGCGAGGCGCTGGCTCAGGCGCGCAGTGCGGCGATGCCGACGATTTCGGCATCGGGCGGCTATACCCGCACACAGGCGATTGCCGCGCCCGCCGGAGCCAGCCTTTCGGGTGACAGCCTGACGAGCGCTGCCGACGCGGCCTATCAGGTCGATCTGTTTGGCGGCCGGTCGCGCGCGATCGAAGCGGCCCGCGCCGACAGCGAGGCCAGCCGGCTCGACTATGCCGCAGTGGCGCTGACCGTGCAGTCAACCATCGCCAGTACCTATCTGCAAGTCCGGCTGCTGCAGGCCAATCTCGCCAATGCGCAGGAGGCACGTACCAACCAGGCCGCCAATCTGCAGATTGCCGACTGGCGCCGCCAGGCCGGGCTGATCGGCCAGTTCGACGTGGATCTGGCGCGGACCCAGTTGGCCCAGACGTCCGCGACCATTCCGCAAATCGAAAGCTCCCTCAGCGCCACGATCGCCGCGCTTGGCGTGCTGCTCGGCCAGGGTCCCGGGGCCTTGCGCGCTGAACTGGCGCAATCGCGGCCGATCCCCGTCGGCCCCGCCAATCTTGCCGTGGGAATCCCGGCCGATGTCCTGCGCCAACGTCCTGACGTACGGTCCGCCGAACGGACACTGGCCGCCGCCACAGCGCGCATCGGCGTGGCAGAGGCTGCGCTCTATCCCGCGCTGTCCCTCGGCGGCAGCATCGGCACCGGTTCGGCCACGCTGTCTAGCCCCTTTGATCTCATCACCGGCCAGGCCTTTGCCAGGATTGCCCAGACCATCTTCGATGGCGGGCGGCTGCGCAGCCTGGTGCGCTCGCAGCGCGCGGCAACCGATGGTGCCTTCGCCCGCTACAAGCAGTCGGTGCTGACCGCGCTTGAGGACGTCGAGAATGCCGTCGTCGCGCTGCAGGCAGCGAACCAGCGCCAGATCCAGTTCGACCTCGCCGAAACCTCCGCAACCTCTTCGGCTGCGCTGGCGCGGCAGCAATATCGCAGCGGGCTGATCGATTATGCCGCGCTGCTGATCACCGAGAACCTGCTGATCACCTCGCGCAACGGGGTGGCGCAAGCGCGCCATGATCGGGCGGCGGCGCTGGTGCAGCTCTATGCGGCGCTGGGCGGTGGCTGGACCGACCGGGACGCCATACCGGACAGGACTGACAATGGCTGAACCCACCGAACCCGACGCGACGTTGTCTGCAGCCGACACGGAAACAACCGACACCTTTCTCGGGGTCAAGCCCGTGCCCTGGTGGCGACGTGGGGCCAAGTGGCTGATCCTGGGGTTGATCGCGGTCGTCGTGATCGCGCTGCTGGTCCGCACCTTCACCGCTGTGCCTGCCAACCAGTACGCCACTCAGCCGGTGCGTCGCGGGGCGCTGCAGGTCACTGTATCGGCCACCGGGCGGCTAGCACCTGTGAACCAGATTCTGGTCGGCTCTGAGCTGTCCGGTCTGGTCACGAGGGTCATGGTCGATGTCAACGATCCGGTTGTTGCCGGCCAGCAACTGGCCCTGATCGATCCCTCGCGGTTTGCCGATACGGTGAACCAGAGCGCCGCGCAGTTGCGCGCCAGCCAGAGCGCCGTCGCGCTGGCGCAGGCCACCTTGGCGCAGGTCCGCGCGCAGTTGTCGCGGCAGGAGATGGTGTTCCGCCTGTCGGGCGGCAAAGTGCCATCGGATACCGATCTGGCCACCGCGCGCGCCGAATATGGCCGCGCCAAGGCCGCACTGGAATCCGCTTTCGCAAACGTCGCTGCAGCGCGCGCCGTGGTGTCATCGGCCACCACCAACCTTACCAAGACCGTGATCCGTTCGCCTGTGAAGGGCGTGGTGCTGACCCGGCAGATCGAACCGGGGCAAACCGTGGCCGCGTCCTTCAACACGCCGACGCTGTTCGTGATCGCGCAGGATCTGGCTCAGATGAAACTGCCGGTTGCTGTCGATGAAGCCGATGTCGGCGAAGTGGCACAAGGGCAGCAGGCGACGTTCACTGTCGATGCCTTCCCGGGCGAACGCTTTCCGGCAACCGTCTCGCGGGTCGATCTCGGCTCGAACCTGACCGCAACCTCGGCCTCCGCAGCCGCCGCAACGACCAATTCGCAAGTCGTTTCGTACAATGCCAATCTCACGGTGGCCAACGCCACCCAGCGGCTGCGTCCCGGCATGACCGCAACCGCCACGATCATCACCAAGGCGCGGCCCGACGCGCTGCTCGTCCCCAACGCCGCCTTGCGCTATACACCGGCCGCCGCGGGAGCGACCAGCAGCAGCGGCATCACCAGCACACTGACCATGCGCGGGATCCGTGGAGGCCATGCCGACAAGACCTCGCAAAAGGGCCGCGGTGCGCGGCAGACCATCTATGTGCTCGACAAGGGCGTACCAAGGGCTGTCGACATCCAGACCGGCGCGAGCGATGGCACCTCGACCGAAGTGATCGGCGGTGCGCTGAGGCCCGGCATGCAGGTCATCACCGGGCAACTGGCCAGTGGCGCCGGCTGATGGCACCCCTGATCCAGCTCAGCCAAGTGACCAAGACCTTCGGCACGGGCGACGCGCAATTTCAGGCCTTGAGGGGCGTGGACCTCGAAATCGCTTCTGGCGATTTTGTCGCCATCATGGGCCCCTCGGGTTCAGGCAAATCGACGATGATGAACATCCTCGGGTGCCTCGATGTGCCCAGCAGTGGCCAGTACCTGTTCAAGGGCCGCAATGTCGGCACGCTGGACCGCGATCAGCGTGCGCTGCTCAGACGGCGCTATCTCGGCTTCGTGTTTCAGGGTTACAATCTGCTGGCGCGCACGTCAGCGCTGGAAAATGTCGAACTGCCGCTGATCTATCGGGGTGATGGGCGCGAAGTGCGGCAGACGCTTTCGCTGGCCGCGCTGAGCAAAGTGGGGCTGGCCGATTGGGCCGGGCACACCCCGGCCGAACTCTCTGGCGGGCAGCAACAACGCGTGGCGATTGCCCGCGCGCTTGTCACCAATCCCGAACTCCTGCTGGCCGACGAGCCGACCGGCAATCTCGACAGCGAGCGCTCGGTCGAAATCATGCAACTGCTCACCGAGCTCAACCAGACCAGCGGCATAACCGTGCTGATGGTGACGCACGAGCCCGACATGGCCCGGTTCGCGGGGCGGATCATTCACTTCAAGGACGGGCTGGTCGACCACGTGGATAGCAACCAGCCGGTACCGGCCTGATGCTGTTCACCACCTTCATTCTCGCCTTTCGCTCGATCCGCCGACACTTGATGCGTTCGTTCCTGACCACGCTGGGCATCATTATCGGTGTGGCCGCTGTGATCACCATGGTAACCTTGGGCGAAGCAACCACGCTGGCCGTGCAGCAGCAGATCGCCAGCCTTGGCAACAACATCCTTCTCGTACGCCCGGGACAGGGGTTCGGACGAGGCGGCGGCGGGCCGCAACCCGCCGATTTCGATGCGCAGGACGTTGCCGCGATCCGCGATCAGATTGCCGGGATCACCGCCGTCGCGCCGCAGGCGAGCAGCGCCGTCACCGCTGTCTACGAAGGGTCCAACTGGACCACCTCGGTCAACGGCACCACCGCAGACTTCTTCCTGATCCAGCCCTGGCCCCTTGTCGCGGGGCGCAGTTTTGAACCCGACGAGGAACTGGCTGGCAAAGCCGTCTGCATCGTAGGCAATACCGTGCGCAAAAACCTCTTCACGAAAGGCGGGCCGCCAGACGCACCGCTCGGCCAGAGGATCCGCCTTAACGGGATTTCCTGTCTGGTCATCGGCCTGCTCTCCACCCGCGGGCAGGCCGGCTTCGGCGGGGACCAGGACGATACCGTGATCATGCCGATCAAGACCGTCCAGCGCCGGCTGACCGGAAATCTCGACATCCGGGTGATGCTGGTCGGCGTGGACCAGGCCTATGACAGCCCCACGGTGCAAACCGCGATCACCGGCCTGCTGCGCCAGCGGCGGCAGATTACCGGCGACAAGCAGGATGATTTCAACATCTTCGATACCGCACAGATCAGCGCGACGCTGACCGCCACGACCACCCTGCTGACCGGCATCGTCACATCCGTCGCGGCGATCAGCCTGGTGGTCGGCGGCATCGGCATCATGAACATCATGCTGGTGTCAGTGACCGAGCGCACCCGCGAAATCGGCATCAGGCTGGCCATCGGCGCGGTGGCGAACGAAGTCCTGACCCAGTTCCTCGTCGAGGCGATTGTGCTGTCCTGCCTTGGCGGAGTGATCGGCATTGCACTGGCGCAGGTGATGGTGCTGATCATTGCCCCGCTGATGCAGGTCCCGTGGTTGTTCGTGCCGCGCATCAATGTCATCGCGTTCCTGATCGCGGCGGCGATCGGCATGGTCTTCGGCTATTTTCCCGCACGCCGTGCCGCAGGGCTCAATCCGATCGACGCCCTTCGTTACGAATGACGGGACACGTGCTGCACAGGGTTGTCTGGCCCGGATCCCGTTATCCTGCTGAAACTGTCGACCAGCTTTCGAGCCTGCCCTGCCAGTAAACTTCTGCCCGTCCGTCGATCTCCCAGGCCACTTCGCCGGCGAACGGCATCCATCGGCCGAGATGGAACCGATAATCCGAAAAGCGACCGCGCCAAGGAGTGGGAAGGATCGGATCGACCGCCGAACGCGGACGATCCGGCGCGAAAGCCGTCGCGATCCGTCCGTCACTGTCGAGCCCAAATGAGACTTCGACTGCCGACGGCCCTTCACCGACTCCAACAATAAGTCCGCCGGAGCTGTTCTCTCGCCAGCGCAGTTCGCTGTTTTCGAGAATGGCATCGGGCGCCCACGGGAGTTCTGCCAGATAGCGCATCGCCTCGCCGCGCGCGAGCGCAGCGGTGCGCTCGGTTCGGGCGATGGGAATTAAGCCCAATGCGGTAACGTCAAGCTGGCCAATGCCGTCCTTGAGGGCGTCGCAGACCGAGATGATCCCGAGGGGACCGAATTTGGCTGTCCATGCGAAATTGCTGGCGGCCGTCGCGATGGTCTGGCTGGCGGTGAAGGACATCCAGGCATCTTTCCCGAGCGCGCGTTTCATCCTGCCGGTTTGCGTCAGTGTGACGATCGAACCATCGGGTGATGGGCCAGGCAGGGCCCGCGCGCCCAACCGCGTCGCCAGATCAAGCGCGACGGACGGAAGATCGGGGTGCCGAGGGAGCTGTTTGCTGGGCATGCATTCATCCTTTCACCGGGGCATGGTAGCCCAGCGCAATCCGGTGAGAACGATCCCACCGCACAGCAGCGTTCCGAAGATCGGCTTGGTACGCCCCGCCAGCCAGGCCGGAAGGTAGATGTCGAAATTGACGGCACGGCTCTCGGTGTAGCGCCCGGCAATCTTGCCGAGGGGACATTGCCCGCGATTGAGGCCGAGTGTCACGACCTCGACCAGCACGATAGCAATGGACCAAACCGCACCGACGAGGTTTCCAGACGCTGCAAAGACCCAGATCGCGCCGATCATGGCCACGAAGAACGCCCAGATGGCAGTATGAAGCAGCTTTACGGCTCGAAGCTGGGAGTCCGGAGCCATCCCATCACCTCGCGATAACGGCAGCGATGGGTCGGCGCGGTGACCATGGTAGTTCGCGACCATAGCCAAAGCGCATCACGATATCGGGGCGCCTGCCCGGCAGGCCAACCAGTGCTGCCAGTTCGGGACGGAGGCTGGCTACTTCGACTGGCTGGTTGATGAACGCCTGTTTCAGCCCGAGCGCCGTCGCCTGCAGCGCAAAGCGCTGGCACGCCTGCCCGACGGCCACCCATTGCGCGGGACTTGCCCCCGCGCCGACGAAGACAGCGATCCCCGCAGACGAGCGGATCTGGCGGGCATAGGCGTCATTTTCCGATTTCGCGGTGGAGAACAAATCAAACGCATGCGGCCCCAGCCAGTCGGGCAGCGCAGGATTGCCGCTCGCCACGCTGTAGAGACCGTCGCCGGTTCGCAACGCTTGGTGCGGGTTGAACCTCAGCCATGATTTCAGCTCTCGCACGAAGGCGGCATCAGCCATTTGCGCGCTGTTGCCAGCCACCACCAGGTCACAAATCCGTTCGATCCGGGGGCGGTCGGTGAGCAGCACCAGATCGACGCCAGGCACGGCTGCCGCCTTGGCGAGCATGGCGAGATCGGCTGCCCCAACCGCTCGACCATCATAATCGGTGCGGGTCGATTGGCGTTTGGGAATGGCGTCGAACAGCGGAGAACGGGCCACCGGGCCGCTCTCGAAATCGAAGGTCACCGCGCCGCCATCAGAGGCGTCGAACCGCACCTCGCCGGGCCGGCCGCGCGCGGCGGAGGCCAGCGACAGATTCTCGGCAGCGGCACCAAGGCTGACGAAAATGTGGTGATCGTCAGGATCAACGACAGGCGTTCGCCTTGCAAAATCGGGGAGGATATCGATCCGTTTCCCGCTCAGGCGAAACCGCCATGGTTGCGTGTTGTGGCCATTGGGCGCGAGCGTGGCGTAGCGGATCAGATCGATCTGGCGCGCAGGGTCTGGCAGGGTCGCGCGAAGCGAGGCGATGCTGGCAGCATAATCAGACGACGACCCCATTGCCGACAAGGTGAGCCAGGTTGCGCTGCCGCCGAGCGCCGCGGTCGTACCCGCGCCGATCAGCCACTGTCTTCGGTTCACATGCTGTTCCTGCGTTGGCGGGCATCCGCCAGGATATACGTCTGGGTAGGCCGCAGCATCAACGCGACGCAGCCTCGGAAAACACCCAGGTTGCCCAAGACTGCGATCCAATCGCCAAGAGATCCCCGGACCCAATCATGGTCGAAGGAAGCCGCAAGGACCGATGTCCATTTCCTGCCGCGCCAGCGGGCCCCTCTTCCTCATATTCGATAGCGGGCCACAGCCCGGTCAACCTTTCTGTTGCATGCACGCCTCGTGCCCGGCAACGCGATCCGCATGGCGCCGAAGTAAGCGTATCACGGTCACAGGAAGGGTCTGGCGGGATGACGATCAGCAGCGAAGCGCTGGAGATGGCGGCGAAGGTCGAGGCTTTTGTGCGGGAGAAGATTTTCCCCTACGAGCAGGACCCGCGGCGCGACCACCACGGCGCACCGACCGACGAGCTCGTCATGGAAATGCGCGAACTGGCGCGCGAAGCCGGTGTGCTCACACCGCATATCCGGCCAGACGGCAGCCACTACAGCCAGCGCGAGACGGCGGTGATCCTTATCAAGTCCGGCCTCACCCCGCTGGGGATGCTGGCCTGCAACACGCAGGCGCCGGATGAGGGCAACATGTACCTCATCGGCCATGTTGGCAGCCCCGATCTCAAGGAGCGCTTCCTCAAGCAGCTGGTCGAAGGGCGCTCGCGCTCGGCCTTCATGATGACCGAACCGGCCGAACTCAATGGCGCCGGCGCAGATCCCTCGATGATGCTCACCACATGCCGCAAGGACGGCAACCACTGGGTGGTGAACGGCAAGAAGTGCTTCATCACCGGCGCCGAGGGCGCCAAGGTCGGCATCGTGATGGCCAAGTCCGAAGATCCGGACAGCAAGGGCGGCGCGTGCATGTTCCTGGTGGACCTGCCCGATCCGGCGATCCAGATCACCGGCGTGCCCAACACGATCGACAGCTCGATGCCCGGCAGCCACGCCGAAATCACCATCGACAACTTGCGCATTCCGGCAGACCAGATGCTGGGGGATGCCGGTGAAGGCTTCAAGTATGCGCAGATCCGCCTGTCCCCGGCGCGGCTCTCGCACTGCATGCGCTGGCTGGGCGGGTGCATGCGCGCGCAGGAAATCGCGGTCGACTACGCCAACCGCCGCATGGCTTTCGGCAAGCAGCTGATCGACCACGAAGGCGTGGGCTTCATGCTGGCCGAGAACATGATCGACCTGAAGCAATGCGAACTGATGATCGACTGGTGCGCGGGCGTGCTCGATACCGGATCGCTCGGCACGGTCGAAAGCTCGATGACCAAGGTCGCCGTTTCCGAAGCCTTGATGCGCGTGGCGGACAAGTGCGTGCAGGTGATGGGCGGCATGGGCGTGACCGACAAGACCATCGTCGAGATGATGTTCCGCGAAGTGCGCGCTTTCCGAATCTATGACGGCCCGACCGAAGTCCACAAGTGGAGCCTCGCCAAGAAGCTGCGGCGAGACTGGAAGGCCGCGCAATAACCGGGTGAGGAGATAGCGATGGATCTTGGCATCAGGGGGCGCAAGGCGCTGGTGAACGGCGGCAGCGCGGGCATGGGGCGCGGTGCGGCGCTGGCCCTCGCGCGCGAGGGCGCCGAAGTGTTCATTTCTGCACGGGGCGCCGAGCGACTGGAAGCGACTTGTGCTGCCATCGCTGCCAAGACGGGCGCCAAGGTCCACCCGGTCTCCGCCGATCACGCGAGCGACGAGGGCCGTGCAGCAATCCTTGCCGCCTGCCCCGATCCCGACATCTTCGTGGCGACCTGCGCGCCCCCGCCCTTTACCGGCGATTTCCGGAACGTTTCGCGCGAGGCATTCGAGCGCTCGGTGGCGACAGCGCTGCTCAGCCCGATCGACTACATCAAGGCGGTATCGGGGCCGATGGTGGAGCGAAACTGGGGTCGGATCGTCAACATCAGCACTGGCGCGGCCAAGTATCCGGCGGCGATGCGCGTGCTTTCAGGCCCGCCGCGCGCGGCGCTGGCCAATTATTGCCACGCGATCTCGAAGGAGCTGGCGCGGCACAACGTGACGATCAATTCCGTGCTGCCGGGCATGCATCACACCCCCGGGATCGAAGACATGCTGGGCCCGCGCGCGGCGGCGAACGGGCGCACCTATGACGAGGAAGCTGCCGCGTTCGTGAAGGCCGTGCGCATCCCGGCGGGCCGGTTCGGCGATGCGGAGGACCTTGGCGCGCTGGTGGCGATGCTGTGCAGCGCGCAGGCCAGCTACCTCACCGGCCAATCGCTGGTGGTCGATGGCGGCATGGGCACTTCAATCTTCTAGGCGGCCGGTCGGTACCCTGCCCCGCGGATCAGCTTGCCGGGCCGTGCGCCGGTTGACTGATCGAAGCGGCGGATGACCTCGCCCGCCACAACGGTCGCTTCATAACCGTTCGCGCGCTGGTGCAAGCGGCGGCCACCTGCCGGCAGATCGCGCACCACTTCGGGAAGGTGGAGCGAAAGTCCGTCGAGGTCGATCACGTTCAGGTCCGCCCGCGCGCCGACGGCCAGCAGTCCGCGATCATCGAGGCCGACCGCGCGTGCCGCCTTGCGGGTGAGCATATGCACCGCTTCAGCCAGTTCCAGCTTCAGCGGGCCATTGCCCTTCACGAACTGCGTGAGCAGATAGGTCGAATAGCTCGCATCGCAGATCGCCCCGTAATGCGCGCCGCCATCGCCGAGGCCGGGCACGCAATAGGGGTGGCGCAGCATCTCGTGGGCACTGTCCAGCGTGGCGTTCTCGTAATTGCCAAGCGCGGCGAGGAACAGGCCGCGCCCGTTGGTTTCGAGGATACGGTCATAGGCCACTTCCTGCGGCGTGCAGCCCCGCGCGGCGGCTTGCCCCGCCATGCTTTCGTGCGCGGGCGGTGCATAGTCTGGCGGATTGTCGAGCGGGAACAACCAGCGCCAGTTGCGTGCCAGCGCATTGAACGGGTGGCCCGGCGCGAAATCCTCTGCCAGCAGCGCGGCGCGCAAGGCTGGATCGCGCATCGCGGTGACTTGTTCCTCGATGGCCAGATGCGCGATCTTCGACCAGCTCGGGCACAGCACGAAGGGATGCACCGTCAGCTCAAGCCCGGCGATCAGACCGATGGGGCGCGGCATGACTTGGGCGTGGGCCATACCGCCGCTCGCGTTGGTGGCCTCCAGCATTTCCAGCACGCGCCGCCAGCGCGGCGGTGCATCGTTGCCCGAGGCAAGCGTGAAGGTGGCCGGGCGTCCGCTCGCGGCGATCACCCGTTCGATCACGCGGTATTCCTTGTCCCAGCCGACAAAGGCATCAAGCACGACCTGAAAGGTGCCCGCCCCCGCATCAGCCATGCCGCGCGTGATCGCCTCAAGCTCGGCAATATCGGCATCGAACGTGGGGATCGCGCCGCCATCGGCGGTCTTGTGAATCGAGAGCCGCGAAGTGGCAAAGCCGATCGCCCCTGCCCGCATTGCCTCGGCCGTAAGGCGGCGCATCAGCGCGAGGTCATCTTCGGTTGCGGCTTCGCGCGCGGCGCCTCGTTCCCCCATCGCGTAGACGCGCAAGGGCGCGTGCGGGAGATAGGCCGCGATGTCGATATCGCGCTTTCCCGCCGCCACGGTGTCGAGGTATTCGGGAAACGTCTCCCAGTCCCACGAAAGCCCCTCGGTCATCACCACGCCGGGTATGTCCTCCACGCCTTCCATCACGTTGATCAGCATATCGTGATCGGCCTTGCGGCACGGCGCGAAGCCGACACCGCAATTGCCCATCACCGCAGCAGTCACCCCGTGCGCGGATGAGGGCGAAAGTTCTTCTGCCCAGATGCACTGGCCATCGTAGTGCGTGTGGACGTCCACGAAGCCGGGTGTGACGATCCGGCCTTTCGCATCGATTTCCTCGGCGCCGCGCCCGGCGAACGCGCCGATTGCGGCAATGCGCCCGTCCGCAATCGCGATATCGCCATCGATCAGATCGCCGCCGCTACCGTCAGCGATCGTGCCGCCGCGGATCACGAGGTCATAGTCTGCCTGCATCGCCTCAATTCCCGTTCACGACACGCACCGTCCCGCCAACCAGCGATCCGAGCACGAAAATGTAGATCGGCGGCATCGAGATGTAGAGCGGGATCAGCCGCTTCTCCGCCGCGCGGTGATAGCCCCGCGCATAAGCCACGCGCATGAACGGCCAGATCGCACCGATCCCCGCCGCCCACAGCGGGCTCACGACATAGGCGAACAGCCACATGCCGGGCAGAAACAGCACCAGATGTTCCAGCGTATTGTGGTGCGCGCGGACATAGCGTTCATACTCTTCAGGTCCGCTGTGCGAAGGAACCGGGATCTTGAAGCGCCCCCGCGCCAGCCCCGCCATCAGCAGCGTGAAGTAATAGGCTAGCAGCGCAAGTGCGCTGACGATCACGACATAGACATACGGATCTCTCATCGGCGCATGGACCTTCTCCCCCAGGCAGGCGACAAGGCTGGCGCACGCCGGGCGGCGCCGCAACTCGCACTTTTGTGGCCTATGTCGACATGGAGAGCGACGAGGGCGGAAACGTGAAGCGCCAGCTCTGCCGAACGCCACGGGAGAGCTGTCAGAACAGCCCGTCGTCCTCGTCGTCGTCGTCCGGATCAGGCACGGCGTGCGCGGCAGAGCGGATGCCGACAAGCTGTGGCGGCAGGCACCGGTCATGCACCATGCGTTCCTCGCGCATCGTGTAGGTTCTCGCAATGTCGTCCAGCACGGTCTGCAAGCAGCCGATCGCGCGCTCATCGAGGTGGTCCGGCATATCAGCTTGCCGCTTCAGGGTTTTGCCGAGTTCCTCAATCTGCAAACCGAGGCGGGTGGCCCCCTTCAGTTTCGCGGCGGCGGCGGCAAGCGCCTCACGCATCTCTTCGGTCTGCGCGTCGGCTGCTTCCATCGCCTGCTTGCTGCTTCGGCTGCACTCGCTGATGGTCGCGATGAACCGCGCAAGCACGGCTCCGGATGCGTGGCATTGCTCCGCCGACTGGCTCTGCAGGCGGTGGCATGGCCCGGAAAGATTGGCTTGCTGGCCCAGAATGGCATCGGTGATCGTATCGAGCCGGTTGGCATAAGCCCTGATTTCTGTCGCAATCACGGTCACCGGGCGGCCGATCCGCTCCGCAGCCCGGCAACTGAGACCGATGTTGATCGCCATATGTTGCACGTCGAGCCGCAGGCGGGTGACCGCCTCCGCGCGCTGGATAACCTCGTCGACCGCCCGCAGGATCATGCCGAACGTGGCCGTGCCATCCGTGTTGACCTGGTCCAGTTGCCTCAGCATGTCATGCGCTTCGGCAACGCCCGTCTCGATGCGGGCCAGCATCGTCGCCTCGTCGTTCCCGTCGGGCACTGTGTTGAGCCCCGCGAGGTGTTCGCACTCGTCCTGGAGCCGGGTCAGCGCGGTGACGAGTTCGCCCGTCTCCATCGCATAGTCGGCTCCGGCTGCATCGCACTGCGCTGCGAGAACGCCGATCACCACGCCCGCCACACACGAAGGGGCCGAACCGTTGGCAATATGTGCGGCAAGGCGGTTCAGGCCACCCTGTACATGCTCCAGCCGCTGGCGCACGCGGTCGCCGATCTGGATCGCCTGCACTGCGGCAAACAGCTCGCCCTGGATCGCCTGAGCCGTCATCGAGATCGATTGGGCAAGCCTGGTCAGGCCGGCGTGGTGAGCCCTGAGATGTCCGGCTTCGCGCAGCAGTGTATCGGGGACTTGCGGAATGACCCTCGCACATTCCGCCGCCAGCCGCTGATCGCTCTGGCCCATCTGCCGCAAGCCGCGCTCCAGCGCTTCCAGCATATGATCAAGACCGCGCACTTCCTGATCGCCCTGCCCGAGCTTTACGCGCATGGCATCGGCAAATTCCATGAACTGCGGCAGCCCGGCGCCCGTAATCTTGACATTCATACCATAAATATCAATAACTTGCAGGCATCTCAGCAGTTCGGATGCGCTTGTCCTGAGATCGCGGGCTGCCCCGTGCATGGTCTGGATTTCGCCAGTACGTTCGTCGACAAGCGCGCGGATCGTCAGAAGGGATTGGGCCGTTTGCGTGAGGCCCTCGACCGCTTCGGCACCCACGCCGTCGTCGAACATGCTCGCCACAGCGGTCAAGGCGGCGACAATGCTCTCGATCTGGCCAACCGACTGGCCGAGATAGCCGCTGGCGGCATCGAAATCATCGTTGATCGCGGCCAGCAGGTGTCCAAGGCTGTCCGCCGGAGCGGGCCCGACCAGGTTCCCGCTTGCTGCCTCAGGCCAGACGTCGAGACTGAGCGCCGCCATCGCTCAACGGGCCGCCGCGCGGAGGATTTCCCCGGCAATCGCGCCAAGGCCGATTACGCGATCGGCAGCGCCGCGCGCGATGGCCTCCTTGGGCATGCCGAAAACGACCGAGCTCGCCTCGTCCTGCGCAAACGTGCGGGCGCCTGCCTCCTTCATCTCCAGCAATCCGGCGGCACCGTCATCGCCCATGCCGGTCATGATCACGCCGATGGCATTTGACCCGGCGCAGCGCGCGGCAGACCGGAACAACACGTCGACCGAGGGGCGGTGCCGCGATACCAGTGGCCCGTCGCGCACCGACACCAGATACCGTGCACCCTGCCGCTCAAGGATGGTATGCTTGCCGCCGGGCGCGATGAGCACGTGGCCGCGCATGACGGTATCCCCGTCCTCGGCTTCCTTGACCGAAACCTCGCACAGCGTATCGAGTCTGGAAGCGAAGGCGCGCGTGAAATGTTCGGGCATGTGCTGCACGACGACGATGCCGGGCGAATTGGCCGGAAGCGCCTCGAGGACTTCGCGCAGGGCCTCGGTACCGCCAGTCGAGGCGCCGATGCACACGACCATCTCGGTTGTCCGGCTCATCGCGCGACCGGTGGGCGGAGGGAGCACGGCGTCTGCGGTCAGCTTCTTCTCCGGCTTGATGCGCGGCGGCGCGGCTCTGCGCGCCTGTACCCGTGCGCGTGCGGCACCCTTCACGACCTCGCGGATCGTGTCGCGCGCTTCGCTGAGGTGATCGGCCACACCGACCCGGGGCTTGAGGATCACGTCCACCGCGCCTGCTTCGAGCGCCTGGAGCAAGGTTTCCGAACCCGCTTCGGTCAACGACGAGCACATGACGACCGGAATGGGGCACTGACTCATCAGCTTGCGCAGGAATGTGATGCCGTCCATGCGCGGCATCTCGACATCGAGCGTGATGACGTCCGGCACTTGCGACTGGATCAAGCGCGCGGCCGCAAAGGGATCGGCAGCGGTTCCGATGACCTCGATTTCGGGATCCTGCTCGAGAATAGCCTTCATCGTTTGCCGCACACTGGCGCTGTCATCGACCACGAGCACGCGGATCCGGGCACTACTGCGGTTCATGGCGATCTCCGAAAGACAGTGCTCGCCACCTGCTCCAGATCAAGGTTGAAGCCAGCGATGGATTCCGAATGTCCGAGGAACAGGTACCCCCCGGGCAGCAGCTGCTCGGACAAGCGCGAAACCACCTGCTCCTGCGTCTGCTTGTCGAAATAGATGAGGACGTTGCGGCAGAAGATGAGGTGGACTGGATCGCCGATCGGGTAGGTTGGCTCGATCAGGTTGACCCGGCCAAAGGCAACCCGGCGGCGCAACTCCGGCGCGATGCGCACGTCGGCGCGCCGGGAATCCTTCGGTTCAAGCACATAGCGGCGGCGCAGATGATCCGGAACCGGATCGACCGCTTCGCGCGGGTAGATGCCCTTGATCGCTGTCGCCAGAACATCGGTATCGATATCGGTGGCGATCACGCGGTAATCCATGCCGCGCACACGCAGCGCAAAATCATCGAGCAGCATGGCGAGCGTGTAGGGCTCCGCTCCGGTCGAGCACGCCGCGCTCCAGCAGCGGATCTGCCGGCAATTCTCGGCGGCATAGAGCGGCAGGACCGTTTCCATCAGGTAATCGAAATGCGCCGGCTCACGGAAGAAGTCGGTCTTGTTGGTGGTCACCGCGTTGATCAGGTGCTCGAACTCGCCCGGTCCTAACCGGCCCCCGATCACCATATCACAGTATTCCCCGATGCTGCCGGCATCGACGGCGCTCACGCGCCGCCGCAGCCGCCCTTCCAGCATGGTTTGCTTGCTGTCCTTGATATTGATGCCGATCTCGGCCCGGATCATGCCGGCCAGCGCTTTGAACTGCCGCGGCGTGATCCGATCGATTTCGGGAGCAGGATTGAAGTTCAGGGAGCTGAAATCGTTCAAGATTGCACCATCGGCAGGAGGTCAATGTGGCGGGTCTGGCGCAGGTCAGGCCGCGCGGCCAAAGTCGCTGTCTTCAGGGTCGGCCGCGCCACTGGTCAGATCGAGGGCAAAACCGCTGATGCGCTCCTGCTGATGCGCGATCGAATTCGTGCGCAGCGCACGCCCCTTCCCGCGCGCTTCCAGCGAGGGCTTTGGTGCCCCTGCCCGCACTGATCCTGACCGCACTGACCCAGCCCGCACAGCCTCTGGCCGCACCGGGCGCGCGGCCAGCTGGCCTTGCCCGCGCTGATCACCGATCTGGAAGAATGCGGTGGTTTGCAGCAGTTCCTCGGCGCGCCCGGCCAGAGCGTCGGATGTCGAGGAGATTTGTTCGGATGCGCTGGCGTTCTGCTGCGTAACCTTGTCGAGCAGCTGGATCGCTTCATTGATCTGCGAGGCACCGATATCCTGTTCGCGGCAGGCGGCGCTGATCTCGGACATGAGTTCCGCCGTCCGGCGAATGTCGGGGACAAGCTTGCCGAGCATGTCGCCAGCTTCGCTTGCGGCCTTGACGGTCTCGGTTGACACCGACGCGATTTCCGCTGCCGCCGCCTGGCTGCGTTCGGCCAGCTTGCGGACTTCGGAGGCAACCACGGCAAAGCCCTTGCCATGCTCGCCGGCGCGCGCGGCTTCCACCGCAGCATTGAGCGCGAGCAGATCGGTCTGGCGGGCGATTTCCTGGACGATGCTGATCTTCTCGGCAATCGTGCGCATGGCGTTCACTGCCTTGTCTACCGCCGTGCCGGAAAGTTCGGCGTCCTTCGATGACTGGCGGGCGATCTTTTCGGTCTGCGCGGCGTTGTCGGCGTTCTGTTTGATGTTTGCCGCCATCTGCTCCATCGATGCGGACGCTTCCTCGGCAGAAGCCGCCTGTTCGGTCGCGCCCTGCGAAAGCTGCTGCGAGCTGCTGGCCATCTGGGTGCTGCCATCAGCGACTTCATCGGCCGCCATGGAGACAGCGCCGGCAAACGTGCGCAGGTTATCGACAAGTGCATTGATGCTGTCGCGCATCTTCTGATGGTCACCCCTGCACTCGAGCTCGACGCGCTCGCCAAGATCGCCCGCGCTCAGCTTGCCGAGCACGCGGTTGCCTTCCTCGATTGGCAGGATCGTGGCATCGAGCATGCCATTTATCCCAGAGATCAAGCGGGCAAAATCGCCCACGAATTGCCGCTCGTCGCCGCGCTGGCTCAGGCGGCCTGCGGTTGCGGCCTCGATCAGCGACTGGATTTCCGCCGTTATCGCCCGGAGATTTTGCCGCAGCGCCTCGATCGTGTCGTTGATGAACGCCTTCTTGCCGGGGAGCTGCTCCATCGGCGCGCTGAAATCGCCTTCGCCGAAGGCCTTCACGCAGGCCATCGCCTTCTTTTTCACGGCGATATGGCTAAGGACCATTTCGTTGATGCCGCGCGCAACGACGGCGAAATCGCCCCCGAACTTGCTGGCGTCGATCACCACGTCGATATCACCGCGCTCGTGCTCGACGGCCATGCGGTTCATGTCCGCGATCAGGCCGGCAAGGTTGCCGCGCAGCGTTTCGATTGCCTCGTTGATGAAGGCCTTCTTGCCCGGCAGCGGCTCCAGTGGTGCCTTGAAATTGCCGATGCTGAATTCGCGCACCACACCCATGGCCAGCTTCTTGACCGCGATATGCGTGTTCACCAATTCATTGATATCGCTTGCGATCACCGCAACTTCGCCGCGGAAGTTCTGCTGCGGGACGATCACGTCGATATCGCCCCGATCATGTTCGGTGCGCATGTACCCGACCGCCTGGCCCAGCTCTCCGAATGGCGTGAGCGCCCGGTCGAGCAGAGTGTTGATGGCATCGGCGAGGTCGATTGTCGCGGCATTGCCTTCGCGGACCTGCATACGCTCGCCCAACCGTCCTTCGGCGATGGCGGCTTCGACCCGGGCCAATTCCCGGTGGATCCGGGATGTTGAAACCGCGGCGAATGGATTGATCGACATTGACGTTCCCCTGCTTACTTTCCGCCCTGAAGACTGACCCTTTTGTCAGTGTCTGGGCCGGCATGATTGCTGTCGCTGCCGATTCCGATCGCGTCCTCGGCGGTAAAGATGCGCGCTGCATCGACGATCACGACGAACGCCGTGTCCCGGCGAACAACGCCTGTGATGTACCGGGAATCCCAGCGGACCCCGATGTCGGGCGCGGCTTCGATGTCGGTCCGGCCAAAGCTGGTGACACTCAGCACCCGGTCAATCACCACGCCCAGTGTCAGCACACGATCGGGCAGCGGCACGTCGAGGATCAGGATCCGCGTGGCGAGAGTGGGCTCTACCGCCGGCAGACCAAGGCGCCTGCGCATGTCCACCGTGGGCACGCCCTGCCCGCGCACATCCGTCAGCCCCACGAAATGCGGCGGCCCTTTGGGCAAGTGCGACGGCTGCGCATAATCGAGGATTTCACGCACCAGCGTTACCGGAACGGCAAAGACTTCGCTGCCGAGGCCGAACTCGACGACCTGGAGATCCCCTGCTCCGCTCATGCCGCACGACCGAAGTTGGCGTCGTCATCATCCATTGCGCCGTCGGTCAGGTTCAGCGCAAATCCGGCGAGCCGGTCGCGTTGATCTGCAACCGAGGCGCGCAAGGCCGGTTTTGCCGGTGCACGCACGGCGGCAGATGGCGTGGTCTTGCGCCCGGTCGCCCGACACGATCCGGCATTCGGCTGCCGAACGGCCGCAACCGGGTTGCCCGTGCGGAAGAACGAAATGGAGCTGAGGAGTTCTTCGGCCTGGGCTGCCAGCTCTTCCGAGGTCGCCGAGATCTGGTCGGAGGCGCCCGCGTTGACCTGCGTGACCTGGTCGAGTTGCTGGATCGCCTCGTTGATCTGCGCGGCACCGATATCCTGCTCGCGGCAGGCTGCGCTGATCTCGGTCACCAGTTCTGCCGTCCGCCGGATGTCGGGCACCAGCCGGGTGAGCATCTCCCCGGCTTCGGTGGCGACCTTGACTGTATCGGACGAGACCGAACCGATTTCGGAAGCGGCGCTCTGGCTGCGCTCGGCCAGCTTGCGGACCTCCGAAGCGACAACGGCAAAGCCCTTGCCATGTTCGCCGGCACGCGCCGCTTCCACCGCGGCATTGAGCGCAAGCAGATCGGTCTGGCGGGCGATTTCCTGCACGATACCGATCTTCTCGGCAATCGTGCGCATCGCGCTGACAGCCTTTTCAACCGCCTGTCCCGATGCTTCGGCATCTCTCGATGACTGGCGCGCGATCTTCTCGGTCTGCGCCGCGTTGTCGGCGGTCTGCTTGATGTTGGCGGCCATCTGCTCCATCGAAGCCGAGGCTTCCTCGGCCGATGCAGCCTGCTCGGTTGCACCCTGCGAGACTTGCTCGGAACTGGCCGCGAGCTGGCGGCTCCCGGCAGAAACGTTCTCGATCGCCGCCGAAGTCGTGCCGACCACCGTGCGCAAGCGGTCGATCATGGCGATCAGCGCCAGACCGAGTTGGTCCTCATCCGACAGAGCCTGATGTTCGACGGTGAGGTCACCCTCCGCGATGCGGTCGGCTACGTCCGACGTCTTGCGCAAGCCGAAGATCAGCGTGTTGATCGCATCGCGCATGCGCTGGTGATCGCCGTGACAGTCGATCTCGACGGTGTCGTGCAGATTGCCCCTTGCGGCCTCGCGCAGGATTCGGTTGCCTTCCTCGATGGGCAGGATGATCGCATCGAGCATGCCGTTGATGCCGCTGATGAGTTTGAAATAATCGCCAACAAAACGCGAAGCGACGCCGCGTTCAGAGAGACGTCCTTCGGTCCCCGCAAGGATCAGGCGCTGAACCTCCGAGACGATCTCGCGCAAGTTTGTGCGCAAGGTTTCGATGGTGTCGTTGATGAAGGCCTTCTTGCCGGGGAACTGTTCGAGGCGCGCATCGAAATTGCCCTCGCCGAACGCCTTGACGCAGGCCATGGCCTTCTTCTTCACCTGGATATGGCCCGCAACCATCTCGTTGATGCCGCGTGCCACCGCGGCGAAATCGCCCTGAAAGCGCTTGTCGTCGATTACCACGTCGATATCGCCGCGCTCGTGCTCGACTGACATATGCTTCATTTCAGCCATCAGGCCGGTCAGGTTGCCGCGCAGCGTCTCGATCGTTTCGTTGATGAACGCCTTCTTGCCCGGAAATGGCTCGAGCGGCGCCTCGAAGTCGCCCTCGCCGAACGCCTTGACGCAGGCCATGGCCTTCTTTTTGACTGCGATATGCCCCGCAACCATCCCGTTGATGCCACGTGCCACCGCGGCGAAATCGCCCGGGAACCTGGCATGATCGATGGTCACATCGATATCGCCGCGCTCGTGTTCGGCTGACATGTGGTTCATCTCGGCGATGATGCCAGTGAGATTGCTCCGCAATGTCTCGATCGTATCGTTGATGAAGGCCTTCTTGCCGGGAAGCTGCTCCATCGGTGCCTTGAAGTTGCCAAGTCCGAACTCGTGCACGCAGGCCATGGCCTGCTTCTTGATTGCGATGTGGCCCACGACAAGCGCGTTGATCTGATTGCCCATGGTGCCAAAGCGACCCGGCAACGCGGAGTTGTCGATGAGGACGTCGATTTCGCCGCGGTCGTGCTCCTTCGCCATGGTGGCGATCTGGTTGGCAAGTTCATCGACCGGTGCGGACGCGGCATCGAGCAGACGGTTGAACGCAGCCAGCACTGCTCGCGTCGGCGCATTCCCAACCGTATCGTCCAGCCGCCGCGCCAGCGTTCCAGCCGCGAGAGCCTGTTCGACCCGCCCAATCTCCTCGATAACCTGTTGTTCCGAGACGCGCGAAAACACACTGCTCATCGATGGACCTCCACAAGTGCCGTGAAAATTGCCGAAAGATCGGGAAGCACGATCACCGATCCCTGCTGACGCACGAGTTCGCGCACATATTCGCGCTTCCACCGCATCCCGAGCACCGGCGGTTCGCTGCTGCTCGCCCGGTCAAGGATGGTGACTTCGTGGACCTTGTCCGATCGCAGCCCGATCTACAGCGCCTCGCCGCCAATCTCCGCCTCGATCACCACGATGCGGTTGTCGGTTCCTGCCTCGTCGGGCATCTGGCGCGGCAGGCCGAAAGCAAGCCGCAAGTCGGCGATCGGAATGATCTTGCCGCGAAAATTGACCACGCTCGCCACCAGTTCGGGCGCGCCAGGCACCCGCGTTTCGGGGAGCAGGTCGAGGATTTCGCGGATGCTGACCGCTTCGATCGCCAGACGCTCGTCGCCGACATCGAACGTAAGCACCTCAAGTTCGCCGTTTTCGTCCCACGGCACTGCGCCGGTCCCGGCCATGGCTTCACCCTGCAGCACGAAGACGCTCCTCATGGTTCTGGCCAAGCGCGACGAGTTGGACCACATCGAGAATGAGCGCGACGCCGCCATCGCCGAGAATGGTCGCACCCGAAAAGCTGGCGACGCCGCGGTGCAGCGGGGGCATCGACTTGATCACCGTCTGGTGGCTGCCGATGATCTGGTCGACAACCAGGCCGACGCGCTCGCCGCCGGTGGCAATGACCACGATCTTCTGAAAGGGGTCGGGCCGCGTTCCCGTCATGAACAGATCGCGCAGGCGCAGGAACGGCACCAGACGTTCGCGCAGCTGGATCATGCTGCGGCTGCGGGAGCGGATATCCTCCTCCAGGCTCAGCTCGAGGCATTCCTCGACCGCGGCCAACGGGATGACATATTTGCCCTCGCCAACGCGCACGAGCAGCCCGTCGATGATGGCCAGCGTCAACGGAATGCGAAGGGTTATAACGGAGCCCCTGCCCGCTTCGCTCGTCACGTCGATATGACCGCGCAGGGCCTCGATCGTCCGCTTGACGACATCCATGCCGACCCCGCGGCCTGAAAGGTTGGTGATCTGCGCAGCGGTGGAGAACCCCGGCTGGAAGATCATCTGCAACAACTCGTTGTCGCTCAGCACCTGCCCCTGATGGATCAGGCCATTGGCCTCGGCCTTGGCGCGCACGCGCTCGCGATTGATGCCGCGTCCGTCGTCCGAAATCGTGATGAGCACTTCGCCGCCGGCCTGCTGGGCGGAAAGCCGGATCCGCCCGGACGGTGCCTTGCCTGCCGCCAGTCGCTCGTCTTCGCCTTCCAGCCCATGATCGCAGGCATTGCGGATCAGGTGGACAATGGGATCGGCCAGCCGCTCGGAGACGGTCTTGTCGATCTCGGTGCCTTCGCCATCGGTGTCGAGTTCGATCGACTTGCCGGTTTCGCGCGCCAGATCATGGACAAGCCGGCGAAAGCGCCCGAACAGCGTCGCGATGGGAACCATCCGAAGGACCATCATCGTATCGCGAAGCTCGTTGGCGAGCCGCTCCACTTCCTCCGAGATCGAGCGGAGCGCCAGTTCGCCTGCGGGGCCGTTCACGCCGTTTCCGGCAAGCTGGGCCAGCCGACTCTGAACAATCACGAGTTCGCCGACGCGGTCCATCAGCAGATCGAGCCGCTCGGCCGGCACGCGCACGCTTTCGCTGCGGGATCGCTCCGGCTTGCTCGCCAGCGGGAGGCGTGTCGTCCGCGCCCGTGGCAGCAGCGGGGGCAGCAGCGGGGGCGGCGAGGTCGGCCGTTTGCGGCACTTCATCGCGCGGCTCGATCACAAGCTCTGTGTCGTCGAGCACAAAGATGAAAACGTCCTCGATCTCACCACGGCTTGCCGTTGGCGGGAGGTCCATGTCCCAAGCGATCAGGCACTGCGCCGGATCGAGTTCGTCGAGCGCCGGAACCCCTGAAAAATCCGGCACGATGTTGCGCGCACCAAGGTCGCGCAGTTCATCGAGCAGGATCAGCGGATTGGTGCCGTTGGTCATCACCTCCGGTGCGAGCCGGAAGCGCACGTGCCAGCCGCCCGTCTGCTCTGCATTGCCATCCGGTGCGGGAGATGCACCAGCCGAGGCAGCGCCAAGCGCGTCCTGCAGGCGCGTGAGGATGGCCGCGCCGGCGATGTCCGCCGCCCCGTCGACGTTGTCGAGCAGGGCCCGCATGTGATCCATCGCCGAAAGCGTCGCGGCGACGAGTTCGGCGGTTGCCGGCACAAGTCCCTTGCGGATGAGGTCGAAGGCTGTCTCGCAGTGGTGAGTGAAACCCGCCAGCGCGTCGAACCCGAACATCGCACCGGAGCCCTTGAGCGTGTGCATCCCGCGAAACACGGTGTCGATCAGATCACGGCTGCCCAGATCGTGGCTGAGATCGAGCAGAGCCTGCTCGGTGCCATCAAGCAGTTCCCCTGCCTCGATGCGAAAGGCCTCGACTGGATCCTGTATGCTCATTGCCCAAGTACCTTGCGCGTGACCTTGAGCAGGTTTTCGGCGACGAAGGGCTTCACGAGCCAGCCGGTCGCGCCAGCCGACTTGGCCTGCTGCTTCATCGCCTCGTCGGATTCGGTGGTGAGGAAGATGATCGGCGTGCCGCTCTGGACCGGCAGCTGGCGAATTTCGCGGATCATTTCGAGCCCGTTCATGTTCGGCATGTTGAGATCGGTGATGATCATGTCGAAGCGGGTTGAACTCGCCTTTGCGAGGCCATCCTGCCCGTCCACGGCCTCGGTGACCTGATGGCCGGCACCGGCGAGCGCGATGCGGATGGCCATGCGGACACTCATCGAATCATCCACTGTCAGGATGTTGCTCATTGCCCGGCTGCTCCTTCTTGCCAGAAGGCATTCCAGGCCTGTTCGGCGCCTCCGGAGAAGCCAGCCCGCTGCGCAAGCGCGCCCAGTTCGACGCTGACCGGCTCTTGCACGATGATCGATTTGCCCTCGCGGTCGGCGAATTTGCGCGCCGCTGCGAGCAACTGCAGAACACTGAGATCAGCCTCGATGACGCCGGAACAATCGATCTCGGTTGCAGGTCCATCACGCAGCGCATCAAGGACCGCCGCGCGGTTTTTCCCCGCTGATTGCAGGATTGACGTTTTGCTCAGGGAAACAGCCATTTACCTCTACCGATCGCTTCATCTCGATGGGTCTAGAATGGCGATAAAATCTGTCTTTGAGGCTTCCTGAGCTCTAGCTGTTGCTACTTGGCAGGTGGCAGCCCGCAGTTAACCAACGCTCATCTCAAAACCGGGACGACCTGCGCAGACGGGACCGAGACGATCGTCACTGCCGATACGCTGGTCGCGGCGTACGTCTCGGATGGTCCGCTCAACCTAGACCTTTCGCCAGCCGCCAAGCGGCCGTCGATGCGATAGGCAGCCCCGAACAGCCGGCGCGTGCCGCAAAGGAACCTGATTGCCGTGACTACCAGTTGGCATCCCCTCATCGCAGAGGCCGCATTTCCCGCCGAAGGCAAGCTCGCCGCGCAGATCGCCGGCTGGCATGTCCTCGCGCTGCGCGGGGATGACGGGCAGATTCATGCGGTCAACGATCGCTGCACGCATCAGGCCGCGCTGCTGTCCTCCGGACGCGTGCGGCGCGGCGCAATCATGTGCCCGCTCCACGGCGCGCGCTTTGCCATCGGCACGGGCAAGTGCCTTGGCGGGGCCTATCCCGATCTGCGCGTGTTTCCGCTGCGGGTGGTGGAGGCACTGATCGAGGTCTGCCTGCCAGACGGCTTGCCCGGCCCGTCGGAACTCCCTGTCTCGGCATAGCAAGGACCAGCATGACCATGAATCGCAACGAGCGGATCGGTGCGGCAGCGGCCCGCATGCGGGGTTATGTCGTGCACAAGCAAACCTTTCGGACCGGCAGCGTCAAGCGTGTGCCGACGCGCAGCTACACTGATCCGGACCAGTGGAAAGCGGAGATGGAGCTCGTGTTCCGCCGCCTGCCGCTGATGCTCGCCTTCACGGCAGAATTGCCCCGGCCCGGCGATTACAAGGCGATGGAGGTCATCGGCCTGCCGGTGCTGATCAGCCGCGACAAGGCTGGTATTGTGCGTGCCTTCCTCAATGTCTGCCCGCACCGCGGCGCGCCCGTGGCAGGCGAAGGCCACGGCAATTGCCCCCGCTTCACTTGCAAGTACCACGGCTGGACCTTCGGGCAGGATGGTCGCCTGATCGGCGTGGCCGCCGCAAGCTCGTTCGGCACGGTCGACAAGGCCGAACTGGGCTTGCGCGAACTGCCCGCAGCCGAACGCGCCGGCATGATCTTCGTCTCGCTCACCCCCGGCGCGCCGTGCGATATCGACCGCTTCACGCGCGGCTATCTGGAAGATTTCGCGGGACTTGGCCTTGCCGAATGGACCTGGCTCGGCAGCCGGGTGATCGAGGGCGCCAACTGGAAAGTGGCCATCGACGGCTATCTCGAAGGCTACCACTTCGCCTCGCTCCACTCACAGACGATCTATCCGCGCACCCCGTCCAACTGCGCCCACTACGAAAGCTTCGGCCCGCACCAGCGCATCGGCTTTCCCCAGCACCGCATCGCGGATGCGCTGGATGCGGTCCCGCGCGAGGCTTGGGGCGAGCAAGAGAACAACGGGTTCGATTTCGCCCGGATCCTGTTTCCCAACGTCTCGATGTTCATCGCCCCGGAAATCACGCAGATCGCGCAGATCTTCCCCGGGCCAACGCAGGATCGCAACCGCACCGTGCTCAACTACCTGCGCCGCGAGCCGATCCGCGACGAGGCGGACCGCGAAGCGACCGAAGCGGCGATGAACTTCTTCCGCGACGTGACCTACAACGAGGACTACCTCATCGGCCTCGCCGTCCAGAAGGGCATCGAATCCGGCGCGCACGACGAGTTGCTGTTCGGCCGCAACGAGCCCGGCAACCAGTACTTCCATGAATGGCTCGACTGGTACTTGCAGGACGATGCCGACATGCCCGAACCGGTACTGGGGCGTCAGGACGAAGCCTGACGCCCGCCTCAGTGCGCAAACACGATCCGGTAGGCGCGCCGGGTGAACTTCCACGCGCCATCGATCCGCCGCAGCTCGTCATCGTAGCGGCCGGTGGTGTGGACGCGCGCGCCGGTCTCGGGGTCGTCGTATAGCTCGATGGTATAGGCGACCGCCTTCGCGCTGTCGCCGTCCACCTCGATCGAGCCGGGCTGCATGAAGTAGAGCATCGGCTTGGTGCAGTCAGCCAGCCCATAGTGCTTCATCGATTCCGCCCAGGCCGCGACAATCGCCGCCTTGCCATCGAACCCGCCGAGATCGGGGTATTCGGGCAGTTCCCAATAGGCGTCCTCCGCCCAGATCGAGCCCCACAATTCGGCGTCTTTTGTCATCACGCCGTGGGCATGGGTATCCATCAGTTCGCGTATGGCGAGGCGGTCTTCGACAGGGCCAGTGAAAGGCATGGGCATTCTCCGATATTGGGGGCCTAACGCCGCCCCGCGAGCCAATCGTTCAGCACTTCATGGAAGAAGCGCACGCGGGTTTCCTGTGCGGGCAGATAGGCATCCTGATACCCGCGTGAATGCATGCCGGCCTGCATCGCCTCGGCCAGTTCCATGTCCTGATAGACGATCTGCCCGGCCAGCTCCGGCACACCTCGGCCCGCATCGAAATCGCGGTGCTCGCACGCCGTCACTTCGCGCAGCGGCTTCTCCCCGGCCATGATCGACTGGCATGTCTCCTGTCCCTCGACCGGAAACGCCATGCACCACAGATCGAACGTGCACTTCTCCGGATCGTCGGGATGCGGTTCGCTGCGGAAGAAGATCAGGTTGTCCGGAAGGAAGCTGATAGTCACGTTCGGGAAGATCACCGTGTGCGGGCTGTCGGTGATCTCCTCGTCGTCCATGTGCTCATAATGGAGGTAGCCGCGCTCCTGCCACAGCCGCCGCTTGGCCGCCTTGAGATCGCGCCAGCCTTGCAGCGCGAAGTCTTCGTAAGTCGCATAAGACGCGGGATCGATATCCCATTCGCGCAGGATCGCCGCGAAGGGATGTTCGGTGCCTTCGGGCAACCGGTCGCTGAGCGAGGGGCGCATCGGCTGCACCGTCCGGCCATGTCCGCGCGGCCACATCTCGTGCCGTGCCGTGTCGACATCCTGATCTATCCACGGCGGCACCTGCGGATGCGCGGTGCGGGTGTGATAGCTTTCGGAGAAGTTGTCGGTGACGAACTTCCAGTTGGCATTGATCGCGATGCGATACCAAGCAACGCGCACCGCCTTGTCCATCGGGTAGTTGCGATAGACCTCGGGCATAGGCGCGAGATAGTCGAGCAGCGGCTCCGCGTTGTCGTCCATCGTGTACCACACGAAGCCGCCCCAGGTGTCACACTTGAGCTCGCGCAGCGAGAGCTTTCCGCAAGGGTCGCCTTGCGGGAAATCGTGGCTGTCCTGCGCGAATTGCAGCACGCCGTCCTTGCCCCAGCGCCAGCCGTGGTAGGGACAGGTGATCGCCTCCAGCGATGCGCTTTCGCGCACCATGCGCATGCCGCGGTGCCGGCAGGAATTGTAGAACGCGCGGATAGAACCATCATCCTGCCGGATGCAGATAACGGATTCCTTCATGAACGTGTGGACGAGGAAATCGCCCGCCTCCGGAATCTCGGCGGTGCGGCCCGCGACGTGCCAGATCCGGGTCCACAGCTGGTCCCATTCGCGCTGCGCGAAACCACGCGAATAGTATCGGTCACCCGAGATCGCATCGCCGCGCAGATTTGCGGCATCACGCCCATCAAGCGGCGGCGGCACGGCCTGGTTCATCGCTGAAACTCCCTCGCGGCCAAAGTGCCGGATCGGAGCGCATCATGGGCGGAGCGCAGGCAATGCCGCTACTGGTACATTGGCTGGGATTTCCGGCAGACCTGCCGGTTTATGCAGCCACGACCTTGCTCGCATAGATCAGGCGCAGCACGTCTTCGGTCAGCTTGTGCAGTTGCCGTGTTCGCGCATCACCATACACAGGCTGCTGGAGGAGCATGCCCATGTGCACGGTGCTGACGAAATCACTGGCAAGTTTCATCTGCTCCCACTGGTCGCGCCACTGCGGAAACGATTCGATCATCTCCGCAATCCACACTTCGTCATAGCGACGCGCAACCGGGCCGAAGAACTGGTCGAGCTCGGTATCAGTGCGAGCCGCGACGGCAAGTTCGAGATAGGCCGAATACTCACGAGAATGCACGCTACGCCAGTGTGCGGCGGCAGCAATCTCCAACATTTCCGCTTCCGAGCTGCGCGCGAGATTGGAAAGATAATCGTCCAAAAACAGTCGCATGCGTTCGTAGAACACATGTTCGACGACCGCCGCGACAAGGTCCATACGCGTGGGAAAATGGTGGTGCATCGCCCCGCGCGAAACGGCGGTCCGCTCCGCCACGGATTGCGTGGTGAGGCGCGAATAGCCGCCCTCGACAAGGCAGTCGATCGCCGCCTCGATCAGGCGCAGGCGCGTGCGCGCACTCTTCTGCTGCTGCCAGCGGGCAGGCTCCTCGCCCAGCCCCGCGGGCAACATCGCGCGCAGCATGCGCTTCTGCATCGTTGATCCGGTCACAATTCCACCTTCGCCTCATCCGCACACTTCGCCAAGCCATATTGGTGTTGGCAAGTGCGATTTCCCCCTGACCAAAGTTTCAGGTTCGGGCACCGGCCAAACCGGGCATAAAACAGGCAACAGTGCCGGTTAGCTTTCGAATCGTCCGAAAGGACAAGACCACGCCAGCCTGCCACACGCCACGCCGGAGATGCCGGCCAAGAACCGCAGATCACTGGGGAGTAGGACACATGAAGACAAGCACCACAGCCCGTTGGCTCGCCGGCCTCTCGCTGCTCGCCCTGAGCACCGTCCCCGCGTTCGCGCAGGAAAAGGCTCCGGAAGCCGAAGGCGGCATTCAGGAAATCGTCGTCACCGCGCAGAAGAAGGCCGAGAACATCCAGTCGGTGCCGATCTCGATCGCGGCCGTGGGCGGCGAAACGCTGAAGGCCTACAACGTGACCACGCTGCAGTCGCTGCAGGGCACCGTGCCCAACGTCCAGATCGACAACTTTGCCAACACCCCCAACAACGCGGTGTTCACGATCCGCGGCATCGGCGTGATCGAACCCGATCCCTATGCTGGCAACACCGTGTCGATCGTCGTCGACGGCGTGCCGCAGTTCTTCTCGATGGGCGCACTGCTCGATACGTATGATACCGGGCGGATCGAAATCCTGCGCGGTCCGCAGGGCACGCTGTTCGGCGCGAACACCACGGGCGGCGTGGTCAACGTCATCACCAATCAGCCCACCGGCGAATTCGGCGGCGAAGTCCGCGCCACTTACGGCAACTGGCACCGCTTCGACATCAACGGCTCGATCGAGGCGCCGCTGGTCAAGGACAAGCTCAGCCTCAAGGTTTCGGGCATCCACACCGAGCGCAAGGGCTGGGTTACGAACGTCTGGAACGGCGAGGACATGGGCCGCAAGAACGTCAACGCGGTCCGCGGCCAACTCCTGTTCACGCCCAATCCGGACCTCAAGGTCACGCTGCAGGGCGAATATGTGGCGGCGCGCAACGGTGCACCGATCGTCGTCAACGGCGGCCTGCCGGGCGAGGCGAACTATGTGCCCGCCGGTTCGAACTGGAACGGCTCGGTCCTGCCGCAGTATGCCAGCCCCTGCGCGGTGCCCAATGCCCCGTGCAAGGCGCCGGACGAGTTTTTCTCGGGCAACAACCAGGTGCCCGACAAGTCGAACATGACGACCCGTTTCGGCATCGGCACGATCCAGTACAACAACACCCCGCTTGGCGACATTACCGCGATCACCGGCTACAAAAACTTCACCCTGTTCGAATACACCGATCAGGACGGCACGGCGAAGACCAACAACGCCACCCGTCGCCGCACGCGCGGCTGGCAGTTCAGCCAGGAAATCCGCAGCGCCTTCAACGTGGGTGAACGCTTCAACGCGGTGGCGGGCCTGTTCTTTCTCAAGACCAACTACCACCACTACCAGATGTACCACCTTGATTTCGCCCTGCCGGGCCTGATCCAGTACAACGTGCAGGATCAGGGCACCAAGTCGTTCTCCGCCTTCGTGCAGAGCTACACCAAGCTTGCGGACGGACTGAAGCTCTCGGCCGGCGTGCGCTACACGCATGACAGCATCGACGCCCGCTCGACGCTCGCCACCGGCCTTGGTAGCCAGGCGCTGACCTCGCAGAACTGGGACAAGTTCGACGTCACCTTCCCCGGCAGCCTGGATGTGGGCGGCAAGAAGAGCTGGGACAACGTCGGCTGGAAGCTCGGGCTCGATTACGAGCTCGGCCGCAACCAGCTCGTCTATGCCAGCTGGGCGCGCGGCTTCAAGTCGGGCGGCTTCACCGGCCGTATCGGCGTCGCTGCGGACGGCGCTACGCCTTACGGTCCGGAGAAGGTCGATACATTCGAAGTCGGCCTCAAGGCAGACTTCCTCGACCGGCACCTGCGCCTCAATCTCGCGGCGTTCACCACCAACTACCGCGACATGCAGGTGGCCCAGATCTATTTCGATCCGGCCACCAACGTGCAGGGCAACCGCATCCTCAATGCTGCTGCCTCGCGCATCAAGGGCTTCGAAATGGAAGTGCAGGCGATCCCGGTCGAAGGCTTCACGCTGCGCGGTTCGCTTGCGTACCTCGATGCGAAGTACAAGGATTTCCTCTACTTCGATCCGGTCAGCACGAAGTTCACCCAGTTGCAGGGCTATGATCTCCAGAATGCACCGCGCTGGTCCGCCACGCTCGGCGCCAACTACACCTACCGCGTCGGCGGCGGTGCGCGGATCGTGGCGGACGCCAGCTGGCTCTACACCGCGAAGAAGTTCTACACCGCCGTGACGGACACCCCGCGCTCGACCGTGCAGCCGACCTACTACCTCGACGCGCTGCTGACCTACTACGGGCCGGACGACCGCTATTCGATCGGCCTGTGGGGCAAGAACCTGCTCGACAAGCGCTACATCTCCACGGTCTACGATTCCCCCGGCTACATGGGCATCGTCGGCTTTGCGCCGCCGCGCCAATTCGGGGTAACCGCCGGCTACAAGTTCTGAAGTCTCCTCCCTGCCCCCGGCTGGCCTACCTGCAAGCATCGCCTGCAAGCATCGGCCAGCCGGGGACTTTTTCGAGGGGTCGGCCTTGGTCACTTCGCATGATTTTACCGCACGAAACGGCATCCTGAACGCACTCGCGCTCCACAGTCGCGGTGTGGACCGGGGCGATGCCGCGCTGCTTGGCAGCGCCTATCATCCCGGTGCCACCGTCGATTACGGCTTCTTCGCCGGACCCGCCGAAACGCTCGTCGCCATCCTTGGTGAGGCGCAGAAGACATCGCCGCCCACCACGCACCGCACCAGCAACAGCTGGATCAAGGTCTCGGGCGATCAGGCCGTCGCCGAATCCTATGTGATCGCTCATGTCGAGGACGCCGAAACCCAGCGCATGGTGCTGGGCCGCTATCTCGACCGTTTCGCCTGCCGCGGCGGCGATTGGCGGATCACCCACCGCCAATATGTGATCGAAGGCAATACCAACCGCGCCAACACCGCCGCGCGCGGCGATGGCAGCCTTGATCTTGCGCACTATGTGCCCGGCGGCGGCAAGCAGGCCGCTGATCCCGGCCGCGCGCTGCTTGCGTATCACGCCGCCGAAATCGCCTCCCACGCAAAGGGCCCTGCCGCCATGACCCAGCCCGCCGATACCGCTCTCGCCAATGCGCTGGCCCGCGCCGAAATCCACGATCTGTGCATGGCCTATGCCCGCGGCGTGGACCGAGCGGACCGCGCGCTGCTCGCCTCGATCTTCAGCGAGGACGCCGTGGTTGTCACCGGAGCGGTGAACGGCAGCGGCGCCGAATTTGCCAAAGCGATCTGTGATTTCGTCGAAGGCGCGCTCGAAATGTGTTTCCACTCGGTCGCCAACGAATGGATCGACGTGCGCGGCGACGATGCCGTAGGTGAGCACTACGCCATCGCCCACATGGTGATGGGCGGTCAGGATGTGACCACCGGCGGCCGCTACATCGATCGCTATGTGCGGCGCAGCGGCCAGTGGCTGATCCGCAGCCGGACCTTCGTGGCCGACTGGAACACCTCGCACCCCTCCACGCTCGATCGCGGCGGTTTCTACGCCGCGCTGACCACCTGGGGCAGCTTCGGCAAGGCCGATCCGGTCTACGCGCATTGGGCTGCGGCCCCTGGTTCCTGAAAGGATAGACATGGGAAAGATGAATGGCCGCGTCGCCCTGATCACGGGCGGTGCCTCGGGCCTCGGCGCGGAAGATGCCCGCGTCCTCGCGCGGGAAGGCGCCCACGTCGTCATCACCGATATGAACGTGGCACTGGGCAAGGCGGTTGCCGCCGAGATTCCCGGTGCGCTGTTCCTTGAGCAAGACGTACGCGACGAAGCGCGCTGGGCCGAAGTGGTGGCCGAGACCATGGCCCGTTTCGGCCGGCTCGATACGCTCGTCAACAACGCCGGCCTCGTCCGCTTTGCTGATGTCGAGACCATGTCCTACGCCGATTTCCGGCTGCAAGTGGATGTGATGCTCGGCGGCACCTTCCTCGGCTGCCGCGCCGCGATCCCGCACATGAGCCGCAATGGCTCAGGCTCGATCATCAACATGGCCTCGGTCGCGGGGCTCAAGGGGATCAGCGCCATCCCGGCCTACACCGCGGCCAAGGCCGGGGTGATCGGCATGACGCGCTCGATCGCGGTCCATTGCCAGGAACAGAAATCGCGCATCCGGGTGAACGCCATCGCGCCGGGCGGCATTGTCACGCCGATGACCGCGCAGGCGCTGGCCGAGCTGCCGACGGACCATGCCGGGCTCGATCAGGCGCACAACCACGGTATGGGCCAGCCAAGCGATATCGCCAACATGGTCCTCTACCTCGCGAGCGACGATGGCCGCCACATCACCGGCACCACGATCACCATCGACAACGGCGAAACCGCGGGCTGATCCGCCAGGCCGGGCGGTGGGCGGACAGCCCCCGCCTGCCCCTCTCAAATCCGCTAGGTCGGCCCGGACTCATCTGGACGGGCACTAAAACAGGCAGTACTGCCTGTTTTAGAAAAACGACCCATCGGGAGAGTCCAGTAATGCTCGACATGATCCGCGAGCACGGCCTGCCGGCCCCATCCGGCACCGCTGATCCCGCCGCCGCGCGCTGCCCTGGTGCGCCGAGCGTGCAGGAGATCGTCGCACGCGATCTGATCGCGCCGCCCGCCGTTCTGGCCTTCGAACAACCGGCCGCGCTCGGCACCGCGCCCATCGCGGTGGACCGCTACTTCGATCCCGAAATCTTCAAGGCCGAGATCGAGAAGATCTGGAAGCGGACCTGGCAATGGGTCTGCCGCGAGGATCACATCCCCGAACCCGGCGATTTCTACACCTACGAGGTCGCCCACCTCTCCTACATCGTCGTGCGCCAGCAGGACGGCAGCGTGAAGGGCTTCGTCAATTCGTGCCTCCACCGTTCGACCAAGCTCAAGCGCGGCGAAGGCATCGGCTCGGGGGATGACCTGCGCTGCCCCTATCACGGCTGGACCTGGAGCAACGACGGCGCGCTGAAGGCCGTGCCCTGCGCCTGGGATTTCGCGCATGTCGATCCCGCCGCCACCCGCCTGCCCGAAGTGCGCGTCGGCCACTGGGGCGGCTTCGTGTTCATAAATCCTTCGCAGGAAGGGCCGAGCCTCGAGGAATTCCTCACCCCCCTGCCCGCGCATTTCAAGGACTGGGATATCGCGAACCGCCACGTCGCGGTCCATGTCTCCAAGGAACTGCCCTGCAACTGGAAGACCGCGCAGGAAGCCTTCCTCGAATCCTACCACGTGCTCGAAACGCACCCGCAGTTGCTCAAGGGCGTGGGCGATGCCAACGTGCAGTATGATTGCCATTCGGACCACGTGACGCGCTTCTATGCGGCAAGCGGGGTCAATTCTCCGCACCTCGCCCGCCCGTTGAGCGAGGAGGAACTGCTCGCCACGATGATCCTGGGTGACAGCGGCTCTCGCGGCGATGCGCTGACAGTGCCCGCCGGCGAGACCGCGCGCACCGTGATGGCGCGGCATTTGCGCGGCGTTCTCGGCACGCAATACGGCGCCGATCTTTCTGCCGTGTCCGACAGCGAGATGATCGACACCATCGAATACCATGTGTTCCCCAACATGGTGCTGTTTCCGGGCCTCTCGTTGCCGATGGTCTACCGCTTTCGCCCGATCGGCAGCGATCCCGAACGCACCCTGTTCGAAATCCTGTTCCTGCGCCCGAACCCGGCCGAAGGGGACCCACCCGAGCCGCCCGAACCCTGGCACGTGGCCGAACGCGAGAGCTACGCCTCGGCCCCCGGCTTCGATGCGGCGATGGGTCACGTCTATGATCAGGACACCGACAACCTGCGCGCCCAGCAGCAGGGTTTCCGGGCGAGTGCAACCGGCGTCCAGCAGCTCGGCAATTATCAGGAAGCGCGCATCCGCCACTTCCAGATGGTGATCGACAAGTATCTCGGAGCACGATGATGGCCAAGGCGTTCGATCTCGAAGCGGAAGTCCGCGATCTCGCCGCCCGGCGCGACATCAACGATTGCCTGTGCCGCTACATGCGCGGGCAGGACCGGCTCGATCCGGCGCTCCACCGCAGTGCATTCCACGATGATGCCTGGGTCGATTGCGGCCTGATGAACGGCACGGCGGACGAGTTCGTCGCCTTCGCACAAGGCTTCCTCGGCGATATCGAGGGCAGCCAGCACATCATCGGGCAAGTCCAGCTCGGCGTGAAGGGCGACGCGGCCTCCGGCGAAGTCTATTTCTTCGCGTGGCACCGCCTGCACGATGACGGCGTGCCGACCGACCTCCTCGTCGCGGGGCGCTACATCGACGAATACGCCTGTCGCGACGGCGATTGGCGCATCGTACGCCGGCGCGAGCTGATCGACTGGGCCAAGAGCACCCCGGCTGCCGACCAGTTCCTGCGCGACAACCCGCTCCCGATGGGCGCCCGGCGCGGTGCCGATTTCAGCGAAACCCGCAACTGGCCGGTTTGAAGGACTCCGAACGATGCTGCCCATTTCCATCACCCCCGGCCAGACCGGCCCCCACCTGATGCAGGCCGCCTTCGTGGTCGAAGACGTCGAGAAGGCCGCGCTCGCATGGATCGCGGCCACCGGCATCGGGCCGTTTTTCCTCGTGCCGCACATCCAGCTGAGCGAGGCGCGCTATCGCGGCGCGCTGGTCGATGGGCTCGATTTCTCGGTCGCCATCGCGCAATCGGGCGGCGTGCAGGTGGAACTGATCCAGCAGCACTGCGACAACCCCAGCGCCTACCGCGACACGGTGCCCAAGGGCCAAGAGGGCTTCCACCACTTCTGCATCTATACCGATGACTACGACGCAGTGTGCCAGCGCTACCGCGATCAGGGCTTCGCTGTCGCGGTCGAGGGCCAGTTCGGTGAAATGCGCTTCTGCTACATCGATACTGCCCCCGCGCTCGGCTGCATGATGGAGATCGTCGAGCAGGACGAGAACCAGTCCGCCGCCTTCATCCGCATCGCCGAGGGCGCGCAAGGCTGGGACGGCGTGACCGACCCGATCCGCCCCCTCTTCCCCGCCTGAAACAGAGAGAACCCGCCATGTCCGTCCCCTGCCCCATCGAAGACCGCTTTGCCATTCAGGACGTGCTGATCGCCTATGCCCACGCGGTCGACAACATCGGCAACATCGAAGGCGTGCTCGACGTGTTCGTGCCCGATGCCGTGTTCGATCTGTCCGGCATCGGCCTTGCGCCGGTAAACGGCCACGAAGGCATCCGCGCGTTCTTCACCAACGTGTTCGCCAACATGGCGCACCACGCGCACTACCTCACGAACTTCGCGATCACGGCCTATGCTGGCGATACCGCCTCGATCCGCGCCTATGTGATCGGCATGGGTGTGGGCAAGGACGGCCAGGGCGTGACGGTGAACGGCCGCTACTACTTCGACGTGGTGCGCACTGCCGCTGGCTGGAAGGCCAAGCGCTACACCATGGACTTCCTGATGCCGCTCAGCGGCACGCTCGAAAACGCCCAGTAAGCCGGAGAGTTCCAATGGCCGACTACATCACCATTCCCGATCCCGCCGCGAACTATCCCACCAGCCCGGACGCGGAGTTTCCCCGCGCGCGCGGCGATGCGATCACCGGCGAGCGCTATACCTCAAAGGAGTTCGCCCAGCGCGAATGGGACAAGATGTGGACGCGCGTCTGGCATCTCGGCGGTCGCGTCTCGCAGCTTGAGGAGCCGGGTGACTTCATCACGCACAATTTCCTGCGCCAGTCGGTGATGATGGTCCGCCAGCAGGACGGCTCCATCCGCGCCTTCCACAATGTCTGCCGCCACCGCGGTAACCGGCTGGTCGGCACCTCGGAAGGCGGCGTCGCCGAGCACTTCACTTGCCCGTATCACGGCTGGAAGTGGGCCATCGACGGCGCGCTGGACTGGGTGCAGGACGAGGAGGATTTCGAAGGCGGTTCCCCCTGCGGCAAGCTGCGGCTGAAGGAAGTACCCTGCGAGACCTGGGGCGGCTTCATCTTCTACAGCTTCGACCCCAACGCTGTCCCGCTGCTCGAATATCTGCACCCGGTGCCAAGCCTGCTCGGCAATCGCGATCTCGCCTCGTGGAAGCGGGTCGTGTGGCGCACGCTGCGCGTCAACACCAACTGGAAGTTCGCCTCGGACAACTTCAACGAAGCCTATCACATCCCGGCGGTCCACCCGCAGTTCGAGGGGATGATCGACGATCACTACTCGACCACCGTGTTCGAGATGTACCCCAGCGGCCACAACCGCATGATCGAGAAGCTCCAGCCCTCCAGCCGCTATCCCGATGCGCAAGCGGTCAAGCCGCTATGGGCCGATGTGCTGAAGGAATGGGGCCTCGATCCCGCCGAGTTCGAGGGCCGCGCGCAGGAAGGGCGGATCGCGCTCCAGCAGGCGCGGCGCAAGCTCGGCCCGGCGCGCGGCTTCGCGCACTTCGACCAGTTGAGCGATGCGGAACTGACCGACCAGTTCCACCACACCTGCTTTCCCAACCTGACGCTGACTGGCACGCCCGAAGGCCTCCACGTGTTCCGCACCGAACCCGATGTGGAAGACCCCAACTGGTCGACCTTCGACTACTGGTATCTCTCGCCTGAAGTGAAGGGACAGGATATCCCGACACTCTACGGCATGCGTCCGTGGGCCGATGCCGAGCACCAGACCGGCGAATTTGCGGCCTATCAGGCGGAGATCAAGCAGGGCGATTTCCTGATCCAGGACCTCGAAGTGGCGGTCACCCAGCAGCAGGGTCTGCATTCGCTCGGCTTCGACAAAGCCCACCTCGCGGGGCAGGAAACCCGCGTCCACCGCTTCCACGAAGTGCTCAACGACTACATCGAAGGGCGGCGCTGACCCGCGCCGACCGCTCTGCCCCTCACGGCAGGCGCAGACGATCAGACCCGGCATACGGGCGTGACGAAGGAGGAGGATACCAATGATCTCGTTCAAGGGCGCCACCAGCCTGCAGGTCCGGCCAGAACCCCTGCCCCTGCCCCAGAAGCAGCCCCAAGGCCAACCCGGCGCCGGGCTCACGCTTGTCCCGCCGCCGCGCCGCGAGCCCTCCGCACGCACCGCGCGTGCGCAGGCCAGTGCCGGCAACTTCCCCGTCAGCGCCATCGACAGCGTGCGCATCCGCTGCCCGCAAGATGTGCGCCGCGCCGCCGAGGCGCTCCACAACCTTGCGCTCGGACACGGCATGCGCGCCGCGCCCGCGCACAACATTGCTGACAAGCGCACCCCCACCGATGCCGAGGGCAATATCCTAGCGCGCGACGTGTTCGGCTGGACCGACCGCAAGGCATGGTGGCGCAATTCGCGCATTGCGCTGGATTCGCCGATCACCTCGGCCTGCCGCTTTGAAAGCGAGCCGTTCTGGGTCAACGCGCAGGGCTTCCGCACCCGCCAGCCGAACCACTACCTGTCCGCCATCGATCTCGCCAATTTCGCAGCGCGCGCGATGACGCCAGCGGCCATCGTGGTGCCCGTGCACCTGCCCTTCGGCCAGATCGGTGCGGTCAGTTTCAACCCGCTCGATCCGGACATGAGCGACCTCGAAGACCTGTTCCTCGCACAGGGCGATGCCTTCGGCACTTATGCGCGCACCTTCATCGCCAGCTATGTCAACGTGATGGGTTCGGTGCAGGCCCTGCCGCCGGGAACCCGCCTGTCAAAGCGCGAAGTGGAGTGCCTGCGCTGGGCCGCCGTGGGCAAGACCGACATCGAGATGAGCATGATCATGGAACGCAGCCGTGCCACGGTGCGGTTCCACATCTACAACGCCTCGGTCAAGCTCAACGCGGTCAACCGCAGCCAGACCGTGTTCAAGGCGGCGCAGCTTGGCTATATCTCGCTGAACTACTGATTGGCGGGAACGCCAGCGCCCTCAGCCACCCGCGAAACCCTCCGCAGGGCCGGCGCCCGGTATCTTGCGCGCGGCGTCGCGGTTTTCCGGGAACACCGGCCAGAGCAATTGCTGGCCGAGCGTCGCGTCGGGCATGTCCTCCACCCCGTAGCTTCGGGGATAGCTGCGCGTGATCTTCGCCGTGCCGAACAGGACGTCCCAGAAGAACAGCAGGTTGCCGTAGTTGCCCTTGTAGTGGACCGCCGCGTCATCGCGGTGCCGGCCGTGGTGCGCATGGTGCGTCGCCGGGGTCGAGATTGTCCGCTCCACCACCCACATCAGCGGCGAGAGCCACTGGATCCGATAGAGCGGCGCATCCCACGCCAGATCGCTGTGCGCCCCGATGATGACCAGCATCTTGATGACGACATAGCCGACATAGAACCAGCCGAGCCCGAGATAGAGCAGCACTGCCGCGAACCACAGGCTCGGCATCATCGCGTAGTAGATGATGTTGTTCCGGTAGACGAGCCGCACGCTCATGTAGCGGCCATTGTGATGCGCGCGGTGCAGGTTGTAGAGCCAGCTGAAGCTGTGCGAGGCACGGTGCCACCAGTATTGCATCATGTCCTCGAAGACGAGAAACAGCGGCAGCGCGAGCCAAACGCTGATACCGCCAAGCGCGTTATGATATTGCGGAAAAGCGCGCAGCCCCACCCAGTTCACCAACAGGATGATCCCCGGCTGAGTCACGGTCATCAGCAAGATGGTCGAAACCGTCTCCACGATGCCGTCGTTGCGGCACTGCTCGGGCTTCCTGAACAGGTCCGAGCGCAGAAACTCGACCAGTCCGAAAGTGATGTAGATCGCGATCACGATCCAGTTCGAAATCGGCATGCCGCCTGCTCCCTTGCCCGCGCGTACCACAAGGGTCGCCGCTGTCTTGCAATCGGGATCATAGGCGCGCATGCACGGCAAGAATGCAAAGAACTTATCAATTGTCCGAAATCGCGCCCACCCGCGCCGAGGGCAAGCTTGCGGCGTTGCTGCTCCGCGCGGGCACGGTTCGCCGCTTTGCTGCGGGCGCCATCGTCCAGCAGAAAGGCGATGACGGAGACGGGTTCTGGCTGATCCGCTCGGGCACCGTCTCGCTGGGCCGCTTTGCCCGCGATGGCAGCGTCACGATCTTCGGCGTGCTGGGCTCCGGCGATCTGTTTGGAGAACTCGCTTATTTCGCCAGCTTGCCGCGGCAGGTCGATGCCTTGGCCGAAAGCGACGCCACGCTCGTCCGCATCGGCGCCCCGCTGATCGAGCGGCTGCTGGCGAGCGAGCCCGACTTCGCGCGCTGGCTGCTCAAATCACTGGCCAACCAATTGCGGGGCGCGCTCGATCGCATCGAGGCGGATCGGCAGCTCTCTGCCGAACAGCGCCTGATCCGCACGCTCGTCGATATGGCGCGCCGGGAAGGCACCGCGCTGGTGATGAGCCAGCAAGCGCTCGGCGAGCTTATCGGCGTCTCGCGCATCACTTCGGGCCACCTCCTCCGCCGCCTTGCGAGCAGCGGGTTGATAAGGCTCGAATACCGGCGGATTTCTGTGCCCGATCCCGACAAGCTGGCAGCGCTGATCGGCGTCAGGCAAGCTGGTTAGGCGAAACCCGCAGCCGCGATTCCGGCCAGCGCGGCCAGTTCGTCGTTGTCGCTGGTGTCGCCCGTCACGCCGACCGCACCGATCACAACGCCGCCCGCATCGCGCACCAGGACGCCGCCCGCCGCCGGAACGATCCCCGCCGGATTAAGCCCCGCCGCGGCGTTGATGAACGTCGGCCGTTCGATCGCCATTTCGCCGATCGTGCGCGAGGAAACGCCCAGCGCCAGCGCGCCCGACGCCTTGGCCGTCGCGATCTGCGGGCGAAGGTTGGACGAGCCGTCTTCGCGCGCGAAAGCGATCATGTGGCCGCCGGCATCGAGCACCGCCACGCTGATCGGCTTGAGGCCAAGGCTGCGCGCTTCCTTGAGCGCGCCCGAAACGATGGTCTGGGCAGAATCGAGTGCAATCCGTGACATTGTGCTTACTCCTGGGGAAAGTGTCTGAGTGCGGCCGGCTTGGGCCCGCCTGTCGCCCAATCCAGCAATTCGACCGTATGGACGACCGGAGCGCCCGCAAATCGCGCGATCTGGGTGGCGCAACCGATATTGCCTGTCGCGATGACATCGGCCTGCAACCGGTCGATATGGTCGGCCTTGCGCCGCCCGAGCGTGTCGGCGATCTCGGATTGCAGGATATTGTACGTGCCCGCAGAGCCGCAGCACAGGTGCGCTTCCGCCGGAACGCGCACCGCGAAACCGGCCTCGGCCAGCAGCCGCTTCGGTGCGTCGATCACCTTCTGCCCATGCTGCAACGAGCATGCAGGATGATAGGCCACGGTGACATTCTTCGCAGCGGATGGCGGCAGCCCGATCTTCGCCAGATACTCGGTCACGTCCACCGCGAGGGCGCTGACCCTTGCCGCCTTCTCCGCATAAGCCGGATCACCCCGCAGCATGAAGCCATAGTCCTTGATCGTCGTGCCGCAGCCCGATGCGGTAATGATGATCGCGTCCAGCCCCGCGCGTTCGATCTCGGCGGTCCACGCATCGACATTGCGCCGCGCGGCGTCCAGCGCATCCTGCTCGCGGCCCATGTGGTGAACCAGCGCGCCGCAGCAGCCCTCGTTCGGCGCGAAGATCACATCCTGCCCGCAGCGATTGAGCAGGCGGACGGCTGCCTCACGGATCTGCGGGCGCAGCACCGGCTCGGCGCAGCCCTGCAGCATGGCCACGCGCCCGGCGTGTGTCCGCAGCCGCGTCGATTGCGCCAGCACCGGCGCAGGCACGCTGGCGGGCGCGAGATCGAGCATCGCCGCCAGCGGCCTCAGCGCAGCAACTCTCCGCAGCAAGCCCCTGAACGGCCGCGCCAGTGGCGCAAGCGTGAGGGATAAGCGGAAGCGTTCCGGATAAGGCAGCACCGCTGCCAGCAGCCCCCGGAAAAACCGCTCGGCACGGGGACGCTCATAGCGCTCGTTGATATAGGCCCGCGCGTGATCGACGAGGTGCATGTAGTTCACGCCCGAAGGGCACGTCGTCATGCACGAGAGGCACGAGAGGCAGCGGTCGATGTGCTTCACCACCTCGGCGCTCGGCTCGCGCTGGTTCTCCAGCATGTCCTTCATCAGGTAGATCCGCCCGCGCGGGCTATCGAGCTCGTCGCCCAGCAGCACGTATGTCGGGCAGGTCGCAGTGCAGAAACCGCAGTGCACGCACTTGCGGATAACCTCTTCCGAAGCGCGCATCGCGGGATCGGCAAGCGCCTCAGGCGGAAAGCTGGTCTGCATCCGCATCCTCCCCGAACCGACCGCTCGCGAAAACCCCTGCCGGATCGAACGACCGGCGCACGCGCTGCTCCAGCGCCAACACTCCCGGCTGGCGCGGGTGGAACGCCGCAATCCGGGCGCGCATCTCCGGCGGTGCCTGCACAAGCCGGGCCTCCCCGCCAAGCCGGCCAGCCAGGGCGCGCACCGCATCGTCTTCCGCATCAGTCGCGACCCAGACGCGCCCGCCGCCCCAATCCATCGCCCAGTCGGCGCCCATGGCTTCGAGCCGCGCGGCGAGTTCCGGCGCGCTGCGTGGCGGCAGGTGCACGTCCCAGCGCACCTTGCCGGCCAGATCACACCCAGTCATCGCGCTCGACCAGAGCGGAGCCGCAGCCTCCTCGGGCAAGCGCTCCAACCGGCAATGTTCCGCCAGAATTCCCGGCAGCGCGGCACAGCGCGCCGCCACCGAAGGCGCAAACCCGGCCACGCGCAGCAGCACCTTGCCGTCTCGCAGGCA
>CANCET010000010.1 GCA_947375105.1 Sphingomonadaceae bacterium | reverse complement strand
ATGAAGTCCACTGCCGTCCTCGTGAATGTCGCGCGCGGCAGCGTAGTCGATCAGGAGGCGCTCGTCGCGGCATTGGCGGAGCAGCGCATCGGCGGCGCGTTCCTCGACGTGACGACTCCTGAACCGCTGCCGGAGGACCATCCGCTGTGGAGCCTGCCCAATGCGCACGTGACCATGCACCTCTCGGGCCGGGCGCAAACCGCGATGTTCCACCGGTCCGGTGCGCGATTCCTCGACAATCTCGCGCTGTTCGGGCGCGGTGAGCCGCTCGCGCATCAGGTCGATCTCAAGCGCGGGTATTGATCGCGTCGGTCCCGGATGACTGAGGGGGGGCGGATGACTGGGGGGCCGGATTACTGGGGGGAGTGACTCGCGCGCAGGGCTTTGTTACCCCTTGCAGCCAAGGCTGTGCGGTGCGTCACGAAATGTGCGCCGTAACGTCCATATGGTCGCGACCGAATAGGCAGGGGGAGGCGCGGATGCGCGCGCTCCCGCGTGGGGAGCGACACTATGAGCGATGGTTCTGTTTCCGGGGGCAAGAAGGCTTCCGATCTGTTTAGCGAATGCCTTGAGGAAGAAGGCTGCGAGTACATCTTCGGAGTGCCCGGGGAAGAGAATCTCGATTTCCTCGATTCGCTCTCGCGCTCGACCAAGATCAAGCTGATCCTCACGCGCCACGAACAAGGCGCCGGCTTCATGGCCGCGACGTATGGCCGCCACACTGGCAAGACCGGCGTCTGCATCGCCACGCTGGGGCCGGGCGCAACCAACTTCGTGACCGCTGCGGCCTATGCCACGCTCGGTGGCATGCCGATGCTGATGATCACCGGCCAGAAGCCGATCAAGAAATCGAAGCAGGGCCGCTTCCAGATCCTCGATGTCGTCTCGATGATGGGCCCGATCACCAAGTTCACCCACCAGATGGCTTCGTCCGACAACATCCCGAGCCGCGTGCGCGAGGCCTATCGTCTGGCTGAGGAGGAAAAGCCCGGCGCGACGCATATCGAACTGCCCGAGGATATCGCCGACGAGCATACCGATTCGCGCCCACTCAAGCGCAGTTCGGTGCGCCGCCCGAGCGCCGATCCCAAGTCTGTGCGGCAGGCTGTGCAAGCGCTCGAAGCGGCCAAGGCGCCAGTGCTGGTGATCGGCGCGGGTGCCAACCGCACGATGACGGGGCGCATGCTGCTCCAGTTCATCGAGAAGACCGGCATTCCTTTCCTCACCACCCAGCTCGGCAAGGGCGTGATCGACGAGCGGCACCCCAAGTTCCTCGGCTGCGCGGCGCTTTCGGCCGGAGATTTCGTCCACCGTGCGATCGAGGACTCCGACTGCATTGTGAACATTGGCCATGATGTAATTGAAAAGCCGCCTTTCTTCATGCGGGATGGCGGGCCGACGGTGATCCACGTCTCGTCCAAGACCGCCGAAGTCGATCCGGTCTACTTCCCGCACATCGAAGTGATCGGCGATATCGCCAACGCGATCTGGCAGATGAAGGAAGACATCGTACCGTCGGGCAGCTGGACCTGCGGCAAGATGCTCGAGTACCGTGCCGCCGAAGTCGCGCACACCGCGCCGCTTGCCGCCGACGCGCGCTTCCCGATCTTCCCGCCGTATCTGGTCAGCGAAATCCGCGCGGCCATGCCCGATGACGGGATCATCTGCCTCGACAACGGGGTCTACAAGATCTGGTTCGCGCGCGGCTACACCGCCTACCGGCCCAACACCGTGCTGCTCGACAACGCGCTTGCCACGATGGGCGCAGGTTTGCCCTCCGCAATGATGAGCGCGATGCTCTATCCCGAGCGCAAGGTCATGGCGATCTGCGGCGATGGCGGCTTCATGATGAACAGCCAGGAGATGGAAACCGCGGTGCGCCTCGGCCTCAATCTCACGGTACTGATCCTCAACGACAGCAGCTACGGCATGATCCGCTGGAAGCAGGCCAATATGGGCTTCGAGGACTTCGGCCTGACCTACGGCAACCCGGATTTCGTGAAATACGCCGAGGCTTACGGCGCGCATGGCCACCGCGTGGAAAGCGCGGCGCACCTCAAGGAACTCATCGCGCATTGCCGCGATACGCCCGGCGTGCACCTGATCGATTGCCCGGTCGATTATTCCGAGAACGACCAGATCCTCAACAAGGATATCAAGGCGCTGTCCAAAGCACTGTAATATCAGAACTCGTTACCCGCGAGCGAAGCGACGAAGCAATCCAGAGCCGCAGCGCGCATCCGCTCTGGATTGCTTCGCTTCGCTCGCAATGGCGAAACTGCTGGGCGGGTTGTCCCCGTCGGAGGCCGATGATGAAGCTCAAGGATGTCTACCCGCTCTATCTCAACAACAAGGCGGTGCAGCCCAACACCGATCTTGCGGTGACCGACAAGTTCACCGGCGAGATCGCGTTCCGCACCGCGATGGCGACGCCTGACGTCATTGACGAGGCGATTGCCGGGGCAGTCCGCGCGGCAGAGCCGATGGCGCGGCTGGCGAGCTACGAGAAGCGCGATGTGCTGGCGCATTGCGTGCGGCGGTTCATCGAGCGGTTCGACGAACTGGCCTATGCGCTCTGCGTGGAGGCGGGCAAGCCGATTGCCGATGCCGAAGGGGAAGTCACCCGCCTCATCGACACCTTCCGCATCGCAAGCGAGGAAGCCACGCGCAACTACGGCGAAGTCCAGCCGCTGGACGTCTCGGCGCGGGCCAAGGGGTATATGGGCATGTGGAAGCGCGTGCCGATCGGGCCGTGCAGCTTCATCTCGCCGTTCAACTTCCCGCTCAATCTGGCGGCGCACAAGATCGCGCCGGCCATCGCGATGGGCTGCCCCTTCGTGATGAAGCCTGCGAGCCTTACACCGCTCGGCGCGATCATCATGGGCGAAGTGCTCGCGGAATGTGACGTCCTGCCCGAAGGCGCGTTCTCGATTCTCCCTGCCAACCGCGCCGGTGCCGATCTCTTCACCACCGACGAACGACTGAAGCTGCTCTCGTTCACCGGCTCGCCCGGTGTGGGCTGGGACCTGAAGGCCAAGGCGGGCAAGAAGAAAGTGGTCCTCGAACTTGGCGGCAACGCGGCGGTGATCGTCGATGCTGATGCCGATCTCGATCATGCGCTCGCCCGCATCGTGTTCGGCGGGTACTATCAGTCGGGCCAGTCGTGCATTCACGTGCAGCGCGTGATTATCCACCAAAGCATCTACGAAACCTTCCGCAACATGCTGGCGGAAAAGGTGAAAAATCTGATTTCCGGCGATCCCAAGGCGCGCGATACCTTTATCGGCCCGATGATCTCGGCAAAGGAGGCGCAGCGCCTCAAGAGCTGGATCGACGATGCGGTAGCGGGCGGTGCAACCCTGCTCGCAGGCGGCGGCTGCGAAGGCGCGATGCTGGAGGCGACGCTGCTCGAAGGGTGCAGCCGCGATATGGCGGTCTATACCGAGGAAGCCTTCGGACCCGTTGTCATCCTCTCGAAGTTCAGCGACTGGAATGAAGCGCTGCATGAAGTGAATGACAGCAAATTCGGATTGCAGGCTGGTATCTTCACGCGCGATATTCACAAAGTACTTGAGGCTTGGGACAACCTTGAGGTCGGCGGCGTCGTGGTTAACGACGTTTCCAGCTACCGGGTCGACAACATGCCGTATGGCGGGGTCAAGGATTCGGGGCTGGGCCGCGAGGGCGTGCGTTTCGCGATGGAAGACATGAGCGAGATCCGCAATCTGGTGATCCGACGGGTCTGAGCCGCCGACCTCGCGGCGCTGTCCCGCTGCGGGACGCCGCTTGCCGGAGTTCGTAAAAGCTTGGGATGAAGTGATTCCGCGCTTGAACGGCACGCGCTGTCTGGCGTACTCACAGATCAGGGTCGCCCTGTTAGGTCTCGTCTTGCGTGCGGTGAGGGCCGGAATGGTTCCTCCGCTTCATGCGCCAGACGTTCGGAACGAGGGGCAATGCGGGGCATTTCGATACTGGCGCGGCCGCTCAAGGCTGTCCTTCGCGGCGGGGTTCATTCCCCGTTCCTGGCAGGCACGGCTTGTCTGCTAGCTGCCGTGTTCGTGCTCGGCGCGGCGCTATCCCTGCATTCTGCACCGCTGAGGGCACAAGCCGCAGCCGATGCCGGCACCTTGCGTGCCCACATGGGCGTAGCGAGCTGCGCCGGCTCCACTTGCCATGGCCGCAGTGTCGCCAGCGGAACCCCGGTCCGTCAGGACGAACTCCTGCGCTGGCAGGAAGAAAGCTCCCCCACTGGCGCACACAGCCGCGCCTGGCGTGTGATCGGCGAACCGCGCGGACAGGCGATTGCCCGCCGCCTCGGCCTCGATAGCGCTGGTGTCGTCCGGGAATGCGCCGGCTGCCACGCCTCGCAAGGTGCGGCCAAGCTGGCGGACGGTGTCGATTGCGAAGCCTGCCACGGTGCATCCGGTGCGGGCGCTGGCGGCGGCTGGCTGGCCACGCACTACACCGTCGGCACCAGCCACGCACGCAATGTGGCGCAGGGCATGACTGACCTGACGGTCCCGCGCGTTCGCGCCGGGGTCTGCCTCGATTGCCACCTCTCGGGCGACGGGCAGGGCCAGTTCATCGCGCACCGCATCATGGCCGCGGGCCATCCGCGCATCTCGTTCGAGCTGGATCTGTTCAGCACCCTCCAGCAGCACCACGACGAGGATGCGGACTATGTGGCGCGCAAGGGCCACAAGACCAATTCGATGCAGATGTGGGCCATCGGGCAGGCCGAGGCTGTCTCGCGCGGGCTTTCACTCTATACCCAGCCAGCCAAGGCGAATGACGGCATATTCCCCGAGTTCACCTTCTACGATTGCCATTCCTGCCACCGCCGCATCTACGACAGCGACGAGGCGAACGTGAGCGCGGTGCCCAATCCGGGCCGTCCGATCCATGCCGGCATGCCGCCCTACAACGACGAGAACATGATCCTCCTCCTCGCCGCTGCGCGCGTCGTCGCGCCCGCCGAGGCGGCCACGTTCGATGCGCGCTCCAAGGCCTTCCACCGCGCGATGGGGGTCAACCGGGCCGAGACGGTTGCGGCCGCGCAGGCGCTGCGCCAGGCAGCCGAGGCGCTGTCGGCGCGTTTTGCAGGTACCGCCTTCAGCCGCGATCAGGCCTTCACGGTGATCGACACGATCGCCAGTGATGCGATTTCCGAGCGGTTTACCGATTACGAGGGCTCGGTCCAATCGGTCATGGCGCTCGATACCTTGCTCAATGGCATGGTCAATTCCGGCATGGTTTCGGCGGGTGGCGCCGGAAACCTGCGCATCCAGATCAATCAGGCCTATGCCGCGGTGCGTGATCCCAACGGGTTCCAGCCGATCGCGTTCCGCCGCGCGCTCGGCGGCGCGGTGCGCTCGATCCGGAGCCTGCGCTGATGGCGTTGCGCCGCCTTCCCGCGCATTTCGCCGCCTGGCTGGCGCTGATCGGCATGGTCCTGAGCGGGCTGGCTCCGATCGCAGCGGGCAATGCGGTCGCGGCATCCTTCAAGGTGCCCTCGCGGCAGGCGCTGAGCGTTATCGATGTGCAGAAGATCATCGCGCAGGCAGTGGGTGAGGCAAAGGCGCGCGGCGCCAAGGCGACGATAGCGGTGGTCGACCGGGTCGGCAATGTGCTGGCCGTCTACAGCATGACCGGCGCCAAGCCGACGATGGCATTTCCGCTGGGCACGCCAACTGCATTGCCTCCGTCGTTGCCTTCGGCGGCGGGCGCCATCGCCAAAGCGATCACCGGGGCTTACCTGTCGTCCAGCGGCAATGCCTTCTCTACCCGCACGGCGAGCATGATCGTACAGCAGCACTTCCCCCCCGCGCCGAGCACGCCGGGGTTGGAAAGTGGACCGCTATTCGGCGTGCAGTTCAGCCAGCTGCCTTGCTCGGATCTCAACACGCGCTTCCCCGGTTCCGCTACCATGCGCGCCGCGATGATTGGTCCCAAGCGCTCGCCGCTCGGCCTTTCCGCCGATCCGGGCGGCTTTCCGCTCTACAAGAACGGCGTCGTCGTCGGCGGGGTCGGCGTGATGGCCGACGGGATTTATGGGCTGGACCCCAATGTGCTCGATTTCGACCGCGACCTCGACGAGCTGATCGCGCTGGCAGGCCTGCAGGGTTTTGCGCCCTCGAACACGATCCGTGCTGACCGGATTCCTGTCGATGGCTCGACCCTGCGATTCTCCGACGCCGATGTGAGCCAGCTCCACCCGCTCCAGTCCAATTTCGCCGCGCTTGGCACCAGCGCCGGTGGGCTGGTCCCTGTGGCGGGATTTTTCAAGGGTGACGCGATCCTGCCGGGCGCCGCCTACGGTAGCGAACTCAGCGGCATCCGCCTTGCCAAGGCGGCCGAATTCAGCAACCCCGAGGCCTTCGTGCTGAGCAATGGCCGGGGCGTGAACCGCTTCCCGATCCGCGGCGGTGCGGACGGCGCGGAAGTCGGCACCGCGCTTTCGGCGGCCGAAGTGCGCGCCGTGCTGGAAGAAGCCTTCAAGGTGATGAGCCGCGCGCGCGCGCAAATCCGCCGCCCGCTCGATACCCCCGCGCAAGTGACGATTTCGGTTGTCGACAGCTGGGGCACCGTGCTTGGCCTCGTCCGCAGCCCCGACGCGCCGATTTTCGGCACAGACATCTCGCTGCAGAAGGCGCGCACGGTGGCGTTCCTGTCCAATCGCAACGCGGGTGCGCTGCTGCTGGCCGATCCCGATCCGGGCGTTGCTTCCACGGTGGCAGCGACGCGGGCGTTCCTGGGGGACAGCACAGCATTCACCGGCAAGGTGGCGTTCTCGAACCGCGCCATCGGCAACCTCGCGCGGCCCTATTTCCCCGATGGTGAGGTGGGACGTCCCAATGGTCCGCTCTCGGTGCCGATTGCCCAGTTCAGCCCTTTCGCCACGGGCCTGCAAACCGCGCTCATCGCGCAGACGCTGGGCGCCAATCGCTGCACGAACATTCCGCCCGCACCCAGCGGCCAGCAGCGCCTCGCCAACGGCATCCAGATCTTCCCCGGCGCGGTGCCGCTCTACCGCGGCAACACGCTGGTCGGCGCCATCGGCGTTTCGGGTGACGGCATCGATCAGGACGACATGATCGCCTTCCTCGGGGCGAACAACGGCGGCAAGAAGGCCGGTAGCATCGGCAATGCGCCCAAAGCCATGCGGTCGGATCGGATCGTGGTGAAAGTCGGCGTCGGCGTGCGGCTGCGCTTTGTGAACTGCCCGTTCGCGCCGTTCCTCGATACGTCCGCCCAGAATGTGTGCGAGGGGCTGTGAGCGTTTTCTCCGCCTTTTTTGCCCCGCTGCTTGGCCTGTCCGGGCCGGCGCACGCCGCCGCGCCTCCTCCCGTACCGCCCGCCGTTGTCGAGGCCCCGGCTACCGCGCCTGCGCTTCCGGCCACAGATGGGGCACCGGCTCCGGCAATTGAACCCACTACCGCGGATGATGCTCTGATCGATGGGCGCCGCCGCCCGGGCTACCAGAAGGCGCTGCCCGACAAGGTCGAGCAGGACAATCCCGGCGCAGTGAACGCGCCGCCGCCCGAAGCCTTCTACGACAAGTGGGATGGGGAGGGCTCGCCCTCCGATCTGGTCGTCGATACCGGCGTCCCCGATCGCTGGCGCATCATGTCCTCGCTCTGCCCGAAGAAGGACACCGCGACCGGCAAGGTCAACACTGCGCTCTACACGCTCTATCCCAAGCTCGCCTACGTCTGCCATTCGAAGCTCGATCCCTTCCACCACAACACGCTGAAGGGTGACCAGCCGTTGGCCGCCGGCAAGAAGCCCGGCTTCCTCAAGGGCGACGACTGGTTCTTCGTCGCTAATGGCGTGTCCGACACAGTGATCGAGCCGCGCAGCTTTCCCATACCCGTCGGCAACCAGACGACGACTGACCCCGATTCCAACGACACCTTTGGCCGCAGCCACAGCCTCGTCCTCTCGCAGACCTTCATCGCGGGCTTTTCGCTGCTCAAGGGCGAGACCGCGTTCAAGCCGCCGGTCGTCGAATACCGCGTGGCCATCGCGGGCAACATCAACCACGTCGAAGTGCCTGAGCGGCGTGTGCTCTATGTCGAGCCTTCGAAGGGCACCCAGCGCACCGATGGCTTCATCGGCCTGCAGGAAGCCTTCATTGATTATCACATCGGCCGGTTCGACACGAAGCGGTTCGATTTCGTCAGCTTGCGCGTCGGCATCCAGCCGTTCCAGTCGGACTTCCGCGGCTTCCTGTTCAACGACAACCAGCTCGGCGTGCGGCTGTTCGGCAATCGCGACAACAACCGCGTGCAGTTCAATCTCGCCGCGTTCTGGCGGATCGAGAAGGAAACCAATTCCGGACTCAACAACATCGCCGCGCCGCTGCGGCGGGACTGGATTCTCACCGCGAACCTCTACCGGCAGGATTTCCCGTTCGTCGGTCTTACCAGCCAGATTTCCGCGACCTGGAATATCAACCGTGACACGCGGATCATCTCGGATGCCAATGGCTTCCCGGTTCGTCCGGCGCTGATCGGCGATCTGCGTCCGCGCAAGTACGATGTGGTCTACCTCGGCTATGGGGTCGACGGGCACCTCGGCCGGCTCAACCTGACAGGGCAGGTCTATGGCGCGTTCGGGAAGGACCGGAACAACTTCCTCACCAGCGAGCCCGCCAAGGTTCGCTCTTTCTTCGCCGCGGGCGAGCTGAGCTATGATCGCAACTGGGCGCGCATCCGCGCCTCGGGCCTCTATGCCAGCGGTGACAGCAAGCCCTACAGCCGCACCGAAACCGGGTTCGATGCGATTTTCGAGAACCCGCAGTTCGCCGGGGCCGATACCTCCTACTGGATCCGCCAGACGATCCCCTTCGCGGGCGGCGGCCGAGTCATTTCGGTGAACGGACGCAACGGCGTCCTCAATTCGCTGCGCTCGTCCAAGGAACAGGGCCAGTCGAACTTCCTCAATCCCGGCACGGTGCTGGCGGGGATAGGCGGCGATTTCGATCTGACGCCCAATTTTCGGCTGACCACCAATGCCAACCACCTGTGGTTCGCCACCACCCAGGTGATGCAGGACCTGCGCAACGAAGGCTCAATCCCGAAGTCGATCGGCTGGGACCTGTCGGTTGCCTCCACCTGGCGACCCAAGGCGGCGCAGAACGTGGTGTTCCGCCTCTCGGGCGCCGTGCTCAAGCCAGGCGCGGGCTTCCGTGATCTCTTCGACCAGCGCGGCCATGGACAGCAGTTCTATTCCGTCCTCGCCAACGCGACTCTTTCGTTCTGATGGGCACCCGACCGACCATGCAAACCGGCCTTCGCTCACCTCGCAAGATAGTGCTGATCTGGCTCGCGCTGCTGCTCGGCGCGCTGGGTGTGCCGACCGCGCTCTGGGCCTCGGGCGAGGAGATCGCGCAGAAGATCGCCTATACCCGCGCGCCGCCCGCCCCGCGCGGCCAGCCGGGCGATACCGCCGCCGAGCAATGGGCCTATGTCGACAAAGCGAACGCGGGCTGCGTCAGCTGCCACACCAAGAGCGATCACCGCACGATGCACGCGAGCCCGGCGGTCGTGCTCTCCTGCGCCGATTGCCATGGCGGCAACACCAAGGTGGTGGCGGACCGCAGCTGGGCGCGCGGCTCGATGGACTACGTCGCGGCGATGAAGGATGCGCATGTCCTGCCCAAGTTCCCTGTGGCGTGGGGCTGGCCGAGTTCGGCGAACCCCAAGCGCTCGTACGCGCTGCTGGCCAAGGAAAGCCCCGAGTTCATCCGCTTCGTGAACCCGTCGGACTATCGTGTGGCGCGCGATTCCTGCGGCGCTTGCCACATGTCGATCATCGAGGCTTCGGAACGCTCGCTGATGAGCACCGGCGCGATGTTGTGGGGCGGCGCGGCCTATAACAACGGGATCGTGCCCTTCAAGAACTACATGTTCGGCGAGAGCTTCACGCGCACCGGCGAGCCCGCACTGCTCAAGTCCGCTTCGAAGCAGATCGGTCCCGATGGCAAGCCGATGTGGGGCACCGTGACCCCGGCGGAGAAGGCGCGCGGCGCTCTGCCGATCCTCTATCCGTTGCCCAAGTGGCACACGATCCCGCCGGGCGATATCTTCCGCGTGTTCGAGGATGGTGGCCGCACGATCAATCCGCAGTTCCCGGAAATCGGCCTGCCCAACTCGACCGGTTCGATCCAGCGGCTGGAAGAGCCGGGCCGCCCTGATCTCAAGCAATCTAACCGCGGCCCCGCCACCGGCCTGCGCGTCGCGATCCCGGTGCTCAATATCCACAAGACTCGCCTTAACGATCCGTTCCTGTTCCAGATGGGCACCAACGATCAGCCGGGCGACTACCGCTCCTCGGGCTGCGCCTCGTGCCACGTGATCTACGCCAATGACCGCGAACCGCGTCACAGCATGAACTACGCGAAGTGCGGGCGCGACGGTCAGACCATCACTGCTGATCCGACGATCAATTCCCTGCGTGAGGGCGAGCACCGCACCGGCTCCTACGGCACATATGACGCGGCGAAGCACGGCCACGAAACGCGTGTGCGCGGCACCGTGCTGGGCGGCCACGGCAAGTACATGGGCGGTGATGCGACCGACCCCGAGGAAAGCGCCGACCGCGAAGGCGATTGCGCCCGCGCCATCGCCTCTGCCGAACAGCTGGTCTACGCGCCTGCCGAAGGCCCTGCGCCGCACGGCACGATGGACGAGCACAAGATGAGCCAGGCCGAGGCACACGCCGCCGCCGGGCTTGGCCATGATGGCCACCCCGCCGATGGCCCGGTCCCGATGGCAGACCGTGAGCGCGGCCACCCGCTGGTCCACGCCTTCACCCGCGCGATCCCGACGGCCCAGTGCATGAACTGCCACATGCACCAGCCCAACATCTTCCTGAACTCGTTCCTCGGTTACACGATGTGGGACTATGAGTCCGATGCGCCGCGCATGTGGCCCGGGCCCGAGAACACCTCGCCAAAGCCTGCGGGCATTACCGATGCCGACTGGCAGCGCGCGTTCAAGAAGCAATTCCATCCCAACATGGCCGAAGCGCGCGAAGTGCTCGACCGGAACCCCGAGGGCGCGAGCACCCACGGCCTGTGGCGCGACGTGGAATTCCTGCGCAACGTCTACGATCTCAACAAGGACAACAAGGATACCCAGTTCGCCGACTACCACGGCCACGGCTGGAACTTCCGCGCGATCCTGAAGCGCGACCGGCGCGGCAACTTGCTCGACGATCAGGGCGACATGTCGACCTACGGCACCGATACCGCGCACATCATCTCGCCGGATGATCCGGAGAAGTGGCGTAAGGCGGGCGAGGGCAAGTTCGTCGAAGCCGGGCCGGACAATCCCGGCAAGTCAGTCCACATGATGGACATCCACGCGCAGCTCGGCATGCAATGCGCCGATTGCCATTTTGCGCAAGACAGCCACGGCAATGGCCTGATCTACGGCGAAGTTGCCAACGCCGTCTCGATCGGCTGCAAGGACTGTCACGGCACGCCGGACGCCTATCCGACCTTGATGACCTCGAACCTCGCCGCACCGGAAAAGGGCGAGAACCTGGCGCTGCTGCGCAACGCCGATGGCCAGCGCCGCTTTGAGTGGACCACCGAAAACGGCCGCCGCGTCCTCACCCAGCGCTCGATCATCGACCCCAAGCTCGCTTGGCGCGTCAGCCTTGTGAAGGAATCGGTCGATCCGCAGTATCAGGGCGTGATGGAGCCGGGCGGCAAGCCGGTGTTCAATCCCAAGGCCGCGCGCGCCAAGCTGATGGGCAAATCTGGCGCGGAGGACGGCATGTTCCGCTTCGGTCTCGGCGTGCCCAAGGCCGAGCGGGCGCATGGCGACGACGACATGGCCTGCTTCACCTGCCACCTTTCGTGGACCACCTCGTGCGCCGGATGCCATCTGCCGATCGAGGCCAACTGGAAATCCGCCACCCACAAGTACGAGGAAGACTACACCCGTAACTATGCGACCTATAATCCGCAGGTCGCTCGGGATGATATGTTCCAGCTCGGCAAGCACCAGCGCAACAAGTCCTCCGGTTCGGACCCGGTTCAGTTCGATGCATCAGGTAATCCGATAAGCGGAAAAGCGATCACGGCACCGATCCGCTCGACCTCGGCGCTGATCCTCTCCTCGACCAACATCAACCGCGAGCGGATCTACGTCCAGCAGCCGCCGATTTCCTCGCCGGGCTATTCCTCACAGGCCTTCGCACCGCATTTCCCGCACACCGTGCGCACCAAGGAAACCAAGCAGTGCACCGATTGCCATCTCAGCAAGGATGAAGACAACAACGCGATCATGGCGCAACTGCTGCTGCTCGGCACCAACTACGTCAACTTCGTCGGCATGAATGCGTGGTTCGGGCTAGACGGCGGGTTCGAGGCAGTGCGCGTGACCGAATGGGACGAGCCGCAAGCCGTGATCGGCAGCTACCTCCACCGCTACGCCTACCCGGATTTCTACAAGGAGCACGTCGAGAAGAATGGCCGCGAGCTCAAGAACTGGACCCGCGGCGCGATCTTCGACAAGAAACTGGCGGGCGAGACGACCGGACGCGAGGAGTTCACTAACGTCACCAAGGGCACCTCGGATGCGGTGCACTGCTTGCAGATGCGCGGTGAATACATGTTCGTGGCTGAAGGGAAGGGCGGCTTCCGCGCCTATGATATCGCCGCGATCGCCGACAAGGGCTTCTCCGAACGCATCGTGACTGCGCCGTTCTCGCCGCTCGGCCAGGACACGCATGTCGATACCACCAACGCGACCTGCATGGCGCTCCCCACCAACCAGTCGATTGCACCCACGCGTAACACGCCTGAAATGCGCGAGGCCAATCAGGAGCAGCCGTTCTCGCCGATCTACCACTACGCCTTCGTCACCGATGCGGCGGAGGGCCTGATTGCGGTCAACGTCGACACGCTGGCTGATGGCGAGTTCCGCAACAACTTCTTCCACCGCGCGGCCACCTTCAATCCGGACGGCGTGCTCACCGGCGCGCGGCACATCACGCTTGCGGGTGATTATGCCTATATCCTCACCGACAAGGCGCTGGTCACCGTCCATCTGACCAAGCCGTGGTCCCCGGCTGCGCCGTGCGAGGTGTCAGACAAGAAGGGCGGCGAGACCTGCCTCGATCCGAAGGTGACCTCGGTTGTCCCCTTGCGCGATCCGCGGGCCTCGGCCGTGCAGTTCCGCTACCTCTGGGTGACGACCGCGAACGGCCTTGAGCTGATGGACGTGACCAATCTCGCCAAGCCCCAGCCAGTGCCCTCGGCCACCGTCCCGCTGGATGACGCGCGCCGCGTCTATGTCAGCCGCACCTATGCCTATGTCGCGGCCAAGCAGCAGGGCCTCGTCATTGTCGATGTCACCGCGCCGACGCGCCCGTCGATCTATCAGGCGTTCACCGCAGGCGGTCGGCTCACCGATGCGGAAGACGTGATCGTCGCCTCCACCAACGCCTCGCTATTCGCCTACGTGGCGGACGGGATCAACGGGGTGAAAGTGCTCCAGCTGACCTCGCCCTCCAGCCAGCCGAACTTCTACGGCTTCTCGCCCGAGCCCAAACCCGAGTTGATAGCCTGGGCGCATACGCCAAGTCCCGCGCTCGCGCTCTCCAAGGGCCTCGACCGGGATCGCGGCGTGGACGAGACCGGCGGCCAGATCGCGGTGTTCGGCCGCCTCGGCTCGCGCCCGTTCAACCGGCAGGAAATGGAAGCGTTGTTCCTGGGCAAGAACGGCCAGCCGTTCCGGGTGAGCAATGCGGTCGACATGTCGCTGTGGGTGGGCGCGAAGACGGCGCCGCAACTGATGGCGGTGCAGCCCTGAGAGGGGCGCGGAGAGTTCAGCCCCTCACTCACGCATCGTCCAGCAGCAGCAGCGCCAGTTCCACCGTCATGGCGGGTTCGGGCAACAGAACCTGATCGAGCCGTACCACCGCCGCATCCGCCACCAGCGTGCGCGCAATGGTGAATTCGTGCTCGGGCAGTGCGGCCATCATCGCCTCGGCCGCGTCGCAGGCTTCCCAGCCTTGATAGCGCAGCACGATGGTGTGGCGCGTGCCCGCGAAGGTCACGCTCGCCCACGGGGCTTCGCTGTGCTCGATCAGGTCGGCGTCTGGGCCGGCCAGCGCGAGCACCGCCCGCAGCAGCCGCTCGCCGGGGCTGATCCGCACGCGCGGGTGGGGCGCACTGGCGGGCTTCGCCTCGGGCTCGGACTTGCACTCGAAGGGCAGGGCGGGGAACAGACGATCAAGCCACATGGCTGGCACTCCGATAAGTGTTCATGAAATGTTCTACACGTGCTTCTGTCGCGGGACGGGGTTCGCGGCCATTGCGCAGGTCATCGACGAAGCGCGGGTCGTGCGCGGCCAGCCGACCGAACTTCGTGCGCGGCATGTGGTGGTGCGACAGGAACCTCTCGATCTTTCGTATCAGCATGGCCGGGCTCTCCGTAGGCAGCAGCAGGGCGGGTGAGTCGTAATAGGATTTTTCTTATGTTGACGGATTAATCCTACAGGTCTAGGAAAAATCCTTCGAATATGGAGCAAGGGCATGGAATCTCGAATCGAGACGCAACAAGGTGCCGGTTCGCCCGCCGATCCTCAGATGGATCCGGCCCGCCTGCGGCTTGTCGCACTGGCGGCGGAGCGGGGTGTCAGCCTCTCCGCGCTGTCGGGCTTGCTCGGCCGCAATGCTGCCTATCTCCAGCAGTTCGTACGCAAGGGCAGCCCGCGCAAGCTGGAGGAGAACGACCGCCGCACCTTGGCCGAATTCTTCGGGGTGGACGAAGCGGAGCTTGGTGCCCCTGCGCGCGAAACCGTGCTGACGGTGGGCGGCTATGGCGGGGCAGGCATGCCCTCGCGCGGTGCCGATTGGGCCGATATTCCGCGCCTGCCGCTTGGTGCCTCGGCGGGGCCCGGCACCGTGGCGCTCGATCCCGCGCCAGTGGACCGGCTGCGCTTTTCCGGCCGGTGGCTGCGCCAGCAAGGCCTTGAGCCCAGCATGCTCAGCGTGATCGAGGTTGAGGGCGATTCGATGGAGCCCACCTTGCGCGATGGCGACGAGATCCTCGTCGACCGCGCCCCGCGCCCCTTGCGCAGCGGCCTCCACGTGATCCGGCTGGATGATGTGCTGCTGGTAAAGCGGCTGGAGCCCGGTCCATCAGGCACGGTCCAGGTCATCAGCGACAACTCCGCCTACCCGCGCATGGAACGTCCCCGCGCCGATGTCGCCATCCTTGGTCGCGTGGTGTGGAAGGGCGGACGCGTCTAGGATTTTTACCCCTCCGACCCACCTCCGGCGCGCCACCTCCCCATCTGTGCCTGCGGCAAAAATGGGGAGGAAAAGGCGAGTTCTCCCTATTTTTACGAAGTGCAAATGGGGAGGTGGCGCGCGCGAAGCGCGTGACGGAGGGGTTGCCTTGCTCGCCTCCAGACGCCACCTTGCGCTACATGACCGAGACCACCACGCAACAGCCGCTCAAGGCCGCCATCATCCCCGTCACCCCGTTGCAGCAGAACTGCACGCTGATCTGGTGCACGAAAACGATGCGCGGCGCGTTCATCGATGCCGGCGGTGATATCGAACGGCTGCGGGCGGCCATCGAAAAGTCAGGCGTCACGATCGAGAAGCTGCTCGTCACCCACGGCCACATCGATCACTGCGGAATCACCGGCGTGCTTGCCAAGGAACTGGGCGTGCCGATCGAAGGCCCGCACGAGGCGGACCGGTTCTGGATTGCGCGGCTCGATGAGGACGGCAAGCGCTGGGGCATCCAGGGCGAAGTGTTCGAACCCGACCGCTGGCTCAACGATGGCGATACGGTCACCGTGGGCGAGGTTACGCTTGATGTGGTCCACTGCCCCGGGCACACGCCGGGCCACGTGGTGTTCGTCCACCAGCCATCGCGCTTCGCCGTGGTGGGTGACGTCATTTTTCAGGGTTCGATCGGGCGCACCGATTTCCCCATGGGCAACCATGCGCAGTTGATTGCCTCGATCACAGAGAAGCTCTGGCCGCTCGGCAATGATATCATGTTCGTTCCCGGCCACGGGCCGAACAGCACCTTCGGCCGGGAACGTCAGACCAACAGCTTCGTGAGCGACTACAACCTGATGCAGTGAGGCGTCAGGCTGGTCGCGCACGTGAAGGCCACTTCAGGCCATCGCGCTCATGATGGCCCAGATCGCGAGGCCAAGCTGAGTCAGCAGCGTGACCAGCGTGCCGACCATCCGGCCCTTGGCGAAAGCGCCGCCATCCATGCCCAGCCCGTGCGCGACGCGGCCCAGCATGAACACGCCCGCGACCGCCGCGAGAGCGTTGCTTGCCGGATGCGCGAATTCGAGCGCAGCGATCATAACCAGCACCAGCGGCGCGTTCTCGGTGAAGTTTGCGTGCGCCCGCATGCGCCGAATCAGCTTGTCGCTGCCGCCGTCGCCGACCGAAACCTTCTCGGACGTACGCGCCTGGCCGCAGCGGATCGAAAGCCAGATGTTGATCAGCGCGGCTGCGGCAACGGCGCTGAGCGTGATGGGCAATGTCATAATCAGGTTATCTCCCCCGGTCTTCGTGGTGATGTTGTTGTTACACCCCGGGGCCTCGTACCCCCCTTGCGCTTGCAAAGCATCCAAAAATCCGTATAGGCGCGCCTTCGCCAGCGATCGGCGACTCCAGCTTGTTGCTGACCTCCTGACGGGCCTTGTCGAAGGGCTCTTGTACGGGGGTTGTGCGCCGGTCCGGTTTTGCCTATCGCGCTATCACTTCGAAGACTTCAAGATCAGGAACAGGTGCCGAGATGGCCGTCCCCAAAAGAAAGACCTCGCCCTCACGCCGGGGCATGCGTCGCAGCCACGATGCGCTGAAGGTTGATGCCTTCCATGAGTGCTCCAACTGTGGCGAGCTCAAGCGCCCGCACATGCTGTGCGGTGCCTGCGGGCACTACAACGGCCGCGAGATCATCGCCGTCGGCCTCTGATTCCGGCTAAGGGGGAAGGCCGGGACATGAGTTTGCCGCGTATCGCCGTCGACGCGATGGGCGGCGATGTGGGTGTGCGCGTGATGATCGAGGGCGCCGCTCTGGCGCGCCGGCAGCACGATCAGTTCAAGTTCCTGCTCGTCGGTGATGAACCGGCGATCAAGGCTGCGCTCGAAGCCCACCCCAATCTGCGTGCAGCATCCGAGATTCTGCACGCTCCCGATGTCGTGACCGGCGATGAAAAGCCCACGCAGGCGCTTCGCCGCGCGCGCACGACGTCGATGGGCCTCGCGATCGAAGCGGTGAAGAGCGGCGCTGCTGGTGCTGCAGTCAGCGCAGGCAATACCGGCGCGCTGATGGCGATGTCGAAAGTGGCCTTGCGCACCATGCCGGGCATCGATCGGCCCGCGCTTGCCGCACTGGTGCCCACGCTCGGCGATCACGATCTCGTGATGCTCGATCTTGGTGCCAACACCGAATGCGATGCGCGCAATCTCGTACAGTTTGCGATCATGGGCGCGGCCTATGCCCGGGTGGTCCATGCCCAGGCCGAACCGCGCGTGCGCCTGCTCAACATCGGGACCGAGGAAATCAAGGGCACCGATCAACTGCGCGAAGCCGCCGCCATGCTCAAGCAGGCGGGTGAGGCGCTGGCTTTCCGCTTCGACGGCTTTACCGAGGCGGACAAGATTTCACGCGGCGATATCGATGTCGTCGTGACTGATGGCTTCACCGGCAATATCGCGTTGAAGGCCATGGAAGGCGCGGCGCGCTTCGTGGCGGATCTGCTGCGGCGCAGTTTCTCCAGCTCGCTCCGCTCGAAGTTCGGCTTCCTCATCTCGAAGCCCGCGACCGAGTTGCTCAAGCATCATCTCGATCCCAACAATCACAATGGCGCGGTGTTCCTTGGTCTCAATGGTCTTGTTGTGAAAAGCCATGGCAGCGCATCGGCGCTCGGCGTTTCCCATGCGGTGGCGGTCACCGCGCGGCTCCTGTCCGAACGGCTGACCGAACGGATCGCGGCGGATCTCGCCCGCGCCGGGCAGGACGCGGTACGCGGCACTGCATCGCGCGCACGGCCCACGGCTGAACTGCCGGTCACTGATGCGCCGGGAGAACCGGCATGACGCTGCGTTCGGTCCTTCGTGGCAGCGGGTCTGCACTGCCCGCGCGCGCGGTTTCCAATGTCGAACTGGCGGCGATGGTCGATACGACCGACGAATGGATCGTCGAGCGCACCGGCATCCGCAACCGCTACATCGCGGGCGAGGGTGAAACCACCGCGACGCTTGCCACCGAAGCCGCACGCAAGGCGCTCGAGGCAGCCGGGATCGAGGCTTCGACGATCGATCTCATCGTGCTGGGCACCTGCAGCCCCGACCAGACGTTCCCCGCCACCGCGACCATCGTGCAGAATGCACTGGGCTGCCGCGGCGGGATCGCGTTCGATGTCGCGGCGGTCTGTTCGGGCTTTCTTTACGCGCTGGGCACTGCCGATGCCTTGCTGCGCACCGGCGCCGCCAAGCGCGCGCTGGTGATTGGCGCTGAAACCATGAGCCGCCTGCTCGATTGGGACGACCGCACCACTTGCGTGCTGTTCGGCGACGGCGCCGGCGCGGTCGTGCTCGAAGCGGTCGACGTCGATGCGAACGATCCGCTGGCACCCGGCATCCTCGCCACGCGGCTCCATGCCGATGGCGCGCACAACGAACTGCTTCATATGGATGGCGGGCCATCCACCACCGGCACCGTGGGCAAGCTGCGCATGAAGGGCCGCGAGGTCTTCCGCCACGCAGTGGTCAATCTGGCCGGCGTGCTCGAGGAAGTGCTGGCTGCCACCGGCCACACTGCTGCCGATATCGATTGGGTCGTGCCGCATCAGGCCAATGCCCGCATTCTTGATGCGACCGCGCGCAAGCTTGGCCTGCCTGAGAACAAGGTCGTGGTGACCGTCGATCACCATGCCAACACGAGCGCCGCATCCGTGCCGCTCGCATTCGATACTGCGGTGCGTGACGGCCGGATCAAGCCGGGTAATTTGGTTATGTTCGAGGCGATGGGCGGCGGATTTACCTGGGGGGCCTGCCTGATCCGCCTGTGATGAAACCGATGCGGATAATGTGCCGTTACAGTTTTCGTTGCGGACCAATGCATTGGCCGATAAACTGCAACACAAACAAGATTGTAAACCATGGCGGACACTGTATTGTGTCAAGGTAACTTGTCGCTTTGGTATCGGGGGAATCGGGGATGCGTTCGGTGGGGACTCTTACTCGTGCTGATCTTGCAGAAAGCATCAATCGCCGCGTCGGTCTGTCTCGGGCAGACTCACTCGGCATGGTCGAGGCTATCCTCGATCAGATGTGCGAAGCATTGGCCGAGGGTGAGAATGTAAAGATTTCAGGGTTCGGCACCTTTCTGCTACGTGATAAGGCGGAGCGGGTTGGCCGCAATCCGAAGACCGGCGTGGAAGTGCCGATCACCTCGCGCCGGGTGATGACATTTCGCGCAAGCCAGATGCTGAAGGACAGGATCGCTGCAAGCAGTTGATACCCCGGGTTTTGCTCAAGTTGCCGCTCCTGCCTTCGATGATGGCAAGGAGCCCGGTGCGCTGCGCACAATCGGCGAAGTAGCGAAGGCGCTCGACCTCAAGCAGCACGTTCTGCGCTATTGGGAAGAGCAGTTTCCTATGCTGAAGCCGCTCACCCGCGCGGGCGGCCGCCGCTACTACCGCCCCGAAGACGTCGCGCTGCTCGCGCGCATCGACCAGCTGCTTCACCGCGAAGGCTACACCATCCGCGGCGCGCGGCAGGCGCTTTCGGGGAAGGGCGGGGCGGCTCCCTCTCCAGTTGCCGACTCCAGCGCACCAGCCCCCAGCGTCTCTATGTCGGAGGAGGCCGAAATCATTGCGGCCATCCGGATCCTGCGCCGCCACCTCGAAACCATCCGCCACCGGCTGGCGGATGCGCTGCAGGACTAAGGGCCTACTTGGCAGCGGCAGGCGCTTCATTGCCGACGAAGCCGATCTCCAACTTTCCTTCCGCATCGATCAGTTGGATAGCTGCGATCAGGCAACCATATTTTTCATGGAATGCCGAGAAATCGGGCGACGGGTCCTCTGGCGGCTGAAACGCAAATTTCGAGCCGAAGGGCAGGATTGCCGAGCCTTTGCTTAAGCCGCAGTGCTCTTCGATGGCTTCGAAAAAAAGCTTGTCACTCTCAAATGCAGATCGAGATGGAAGCCCTACAAGCTTCCCCCGTTTTGCAAGCTCCTGTTTTGCCAGATCGATCATTATCGGGCGATATTTCTCTGTGTATTGAATGAGATACTGCTGCTGCATCTCCTTGTCGGTGAATGTGACAAATTCATCCGAACTCGCTGCCTCGATACACGAAAATTGATTTGGTGAGGCACCTGCCTCCGGCCTGATGACGATCTCGTAGCCTTGCAGGTCACCCTGATAGCTGATCGAAACACCGGCAACAGCGAGGCCACACTCGCCAAGCTTCTGCTTGATGGACTGCTCATAGGCGGGCGGCTGTGGGGGCAAGGCGTCCATGCCATGATCAAAGCAGGTTTTCTGCCACGCAACAACGGCGTAGCGAGCGCCATTGCCTGTGAGCTGCTCGCCTCAGTCAGTCGTTCAACGTCGGCCCCAGCTCCGGGTCCAGATCGCGCGGGCGCTTCATCGCCACCAGCCGGCCGCAGCGCTCATCCAGATCGGCCCAGCGCGCGATGGCCAGTTCCATCACGGCAAAGGTCGCGGTCGGGAACTTCACTTCCACTTCCTCGCGTAGTGGGCTGGTGCCGTCATCGGGCACGAGGTCGAAGATCAGGTCTTCCAGCCCCGGATTGTGGCCGATCATCAGCACGCTCTCCGGCTCGCCCGAAAGCTCGCGTAGCAGGTCGATCAGGGTGGCGGAGCTGGCGAGGTAGATGCGCCGGTCCCACTCGACCGGAAAGCTGTGTCCCCACGCCTTGCTCGCTTCCTCGATGGTCTCGGCCACGCGCACGGCGGGTGAGGCAAGGATGCGTTCGAACGCGAGACCCGTGTCCTTGATGTGCTGCCCCATCGCCTGCGCTCCGCGCACGCCGCGCGCGTTGAGTGGCCGGTCGAAATCGCGAGCCCGCGCGTCGGACCAGTCGGACTTGGCGTGGCGCAGAAGGGCCAAGGTTTTCAAGGGCGGGTCTCGTCGGTTTGGTCCTGCGGCGCAGGCACGCCGACGCCGCCAGAAACACTGCCGGCCACGCTTTGTAAAGCCGCATCCAGCGTCACGCGGCGCACAGGCGTGCCGGGCGGAAACGCGCTCAGCAGGCGCGAGGGGAAGGCGGAGGACAGCACCACGAAATGGCCCCGATCGCTTCCGGTGCGGATCAGCCGCCCGAACGCCTGCGCCAGCCGCGCGCGGATGATGCGGTCGTCGTGCGCCTGCCCCCCACCACGCTGATCGCCGCCGAACTTCTCGGCATGCGCCAGCCGCCGCGCGCGGTGAAGGATCGAGGGCTTAGGCCAGGGTACTTGCTCCATCACCACCAGGCGCAGCGAATGGCCTGGCACGTCCACCCCGTCGCGCAGCGCATCGGTGCCGAGCAGCGAGGCGCGCGGATCATCGCGGAAGATATCGACCAGCGTGCCGGTATCGATCGGATCGACATGCTGCGCAAACAGCGGCAGTCCGCCGCGCGCCAGCCGGTCGGCAATCCGGCCATAGACTGCGCGTAGCCGCCGGATCGCGGTGAACAGCCCCAGCGCGCCGCCGCCCGAAGCCTCGATCAGCCGGCCATAGGCATTGGCGAGCGCCGGGATATCGCCGCGCGGCACATCGGTCACGATCAGGACCTCGGCGGCCGTGGCATAATCGAACGGGCTCGGCGCGGCGAACACATGCGGCCGCACATCGAGATGCGGCGCCCCGCTGCGCTCCACCGCGCTGCTCCAGTCGCCGCTCTGGGTCTCCGCCCCGTCAGACAGAGTGGCTGAGGTCATCATCACCCCGTGAGCGCCGGCCAGCACGGCCTCGGCAAACGGCTTCATCGGATCGAGGTAGCGACGGTGCAGCCCGATATCCCATTCGCGGCCTTCGGAGCGCTCCAGCGCCAGCCAGTCGACGAATTCGGGATCGCCCGGCCCGCCCAACCGGGCAAGCAGGCCGATCCAGCTTGCGAGCAGATCCGTGCGCCAGCCGATGGCCCCGCGCGCGCCTTCGATCCGCGCGCGTGCTGGGCCGTCCAGCCAGTCCGGCCCATCCTCGACCAGCGCCTCCAGCCGCAGCGCAAGCCGCATCAGCGGCTGGCGCAGCCCTTCCAGCGCTTCCTGTGCGCGGCCCGCCACCTCGATGAACGCGCCGCCCAGTTGCGCCGCTTCGGTCTCCAGCCCGTATCCCGCTTCCTGCCCACCGCTCTCGTCTCGTGCCAGCACAAGCGCGCGGGTTTCCGCCAGCAGGTCCTCGAGCGGCCCGAACGGCGCGCCTTCCACCACGCGCGCCAGCCAGCCGTCGCCGGGCAACGTGCTGGCGGCTTCGCGCGCATCGGCAATCGCGCGCGCGCCCTCTTCGTCATAGCTCGCAACATCGGCCAGCCGCGCTGCCAGACCCCGCCGCCGCCCGCGCGAAGTGCCCTCTGGCCCGATCACCCAGCGCCGCAGCTCCACCGTCTCGGCGCCGGTCAGCGCCGCGGCAAATGTGCTGTCCGCCGCATCGAACACATGGTGTCCTTCGTCGAACACGATCCGCGTCGGGCGCTGAGTAGCCTCGCGCGCGCGGGCCGCGTTGATCATCACCAGCGCATGGTTGGCGATCACCAGTTCCGCGCCCGCCGATGCCCGCGCCGCGCGTTCGATGAAACACTTCCGGAAATGCGGGCACCCGGCATAGACGCATTCGCCGCGCTGATCGGTCAGCGCCGCAATCCCGCGCTTGCGAAACAGCGTGCCGAGCCAGCCCGGCAAGTCGCCGCCGATCATGTCGCCATCCTGGCTATAGGCGGCCCAGCGCGCGACCAGCTGCGCCATGATCGCCGGCCGGCCGGTAAACCCGCCTTGCAGCGCATCTTCCAGATTGAGCAGGCACAAGTAGTTCTCGCGCCCCTTGCGCACCACCACCGGCGGCCCGCTGCGCCCGGCCTGCGCGGCGCGCTCGGGCGGAAATGCCGCCCGGCTTTCGCGCCGCAACTGGCGCTGCAGTGCCTTGGTATAGGTCGAAACCCAGACCGTGCCGCCAGACCGCTCCGCCCACAGCGAAGCGGGCGCGAGATAGCCGAAGGTCTTGCCGGTGCCGGTGCCCGCCTGCGCCAGCACCATGTGCGGCTGGCGCAGGGCCCCGCGCGGCCCGAACATCGCGCCCGCCGCGCGTGCAAAGGCCTGCTGCGCCGGGCGCTGCTCCGCGCCGCTGCCGGTCAGTTCGGCCAGCCGCGCAGTGATTGCCGCATCATCAAGCACAATCTGCGCGGGCTGCGGCCGCTCGGGTGCGTCTTCCCATTCGGGCAGGCGCGAAAACAGCCAGCGCTCGGCGCGCTGCGGCTGCGCGATGCGGGGGGCCAGCAGCCCTGTCCACGGCCAGCGCAGCCGCACAAGCGATTGCAGTGCGCTCCACGCCCCTTCGCGCTCGGGCCAGGCGGGATCTTCACACACCGCCAGCAAGGCATCCGCCGCCGCCTGCAGCAGCGCGGGCACGCCGTCGTCGCTGGCGGGTTCGGCCAGGCCCAGCGCTTGCGCCAGGCCCTTGGGCGTGGGCACCACGAACCGTGCCGGGTGGATGAACGCGTAAAGCTCCAGCAGATCGAGCCCGGAAAGATCGGGATACCCCAGCCGGCTCGCCACCAGCGGCGCATTCAGCAGCAGAAGCGGCGTATCGGCGGCCGCCATGATAGCCTCGCCCTTGCCGACGGGCCGCGTGCCCTGCGCATCGCGCAGCCAGCAACCACTATGGCTTGCATGGATCGCGGGAAGGGGGATCGCGGGGAGGGAGGTGGCAGCCATCGCTCGGGCACTAGAGAGGAAAGCCCGGGGCGGGGCAACCCGGGCCGCTACGTGCTTTCCCCCATGGTCTTCACACCGGCTTGCAGGGTGCTTGCCTTAAACCCGGCAAGGTTCGGCCGTTCTGGCCTTTCGGGACATGAACGGGGCCCCACGCTCCGGCCCATAGTGGAGAATGGGAATCATGGCAGTCATCAATACCAACATCAGTGCCATCCGTGCATCAAACGCCTCGAACTCAGCTTCGAAAATGGCGGGAGTCGCGATGGAGCGCCTTTCGACCGGCAAGCGCATCAACGGCGCGAAGGACGACGCCGCGGGCCTCGCGATCACCACCACGATGACCTCGCAGATCAAGGGCATGGGCCAGGGCATCCGCAACGCCAACGACGGCATCAGTTTCGCACAGACCGCCGATGGCGCGCTCAACGAAGTCACCGCGATGCTGCAGCGTATCCGCGAGCTTGCGGTGCAGGCCAAGTCCGCAACCTATACCGACACCGACCGCACTTCGATGCAGTCGGAAGTGGCGAACCTCACCGCGCAGGTCAGCGAAGTGCTCGAAAAGACCACGTTCAACGGCACCAAGCTGTTCACCGTGGTCGGCGCGGTTCCTGCGGCCAACGGCGCGGACGACGCCACGTTCTCGATCCAGACCGGCAGCAACACGACCGACACCGTGGACCTGCGCAGCAAGGCGATTGACGGCACGAAGCTGTTTGGCGGCACCAACACGACGTACGATGCCACCACGACCCCGCAGGCGATCGACGTCAGCACGGCAACGCTGGCCGGTACGACAATGGACAACGTCGATGCCTCGCTCACCGCGGTCAACGCGGCCCGCGCGGAGTTCGGTTCGGGCCAGAACCGCCTCGAATCGGTGATCAACAACCTTACCGACAACGTGACGAACCTCTCGGACGCGCGCAGCCGCATTCTCGATACCGACTATTCGGCCGAGACCACCGCGATGGCCAAGGCCCAGATCCTGAGCCAGGCTTCCACCGCGATGATCGCGCAGGCCAACCAGGCCCAGCAGAACGTCCTCTCGCTGCTCAAGTAACGCCCTATAGCCCTCTCCCCTTCAAGGGAGAGGGTGGGGAGCGGGGCTAGCGCGTCCGCTGTTCCAGCAGCAAGCTTTCCAGTCGCGCCACATCCGGCACGGCAACCACTTCGAACCGTTCGGTCACCTTGTCGCCGTCGCTGTCGCGGCTGGTGCCGGTCTGGACGCGTAGCGTGCCGTATCCATCGGCATCGGCGGTCACGTCGATGGGCCCCATCTGGCCGATCAATACGCTGGCGCTCTCGCGCTGGGTGCCGGCTGTAACCCGCAGCAGGCGCTGGTCAGTCAGACCAAAGATCGTCCGTGCGGCCTTGCGCCGGGCCTTGAACGGCATCCACAACATGCCGAGCCCCACACCGATGAACGGAAGACCGAACAGTGGGAAAATGATCCCGAAGCTCCACTGGATGCCCAGCGGCGTGTGCGAACTCGCCATCCACGGCAGAAACGCCATCGCCTCCCAGAACAAAGCGAACGCCGTCCACGGCACAGCGAAAAGCCAGATTGCAAACGCAGCGCGCAGCCGGGTGGGATCGGGCCTGCCGGTCCATAGCAGGCGCTCGCCGGGCATGAGTTCGCGCCGCAGGATCGAATCGAGTTCGAGCGAGGGCGGTGTCGTTGTCGTCGTCATGTGGCCAAGAATGCCACGCGCCGGTTAGGAGGGCGTTACGGCCCTTCGAACCCCACGAACGTCGCCGCCTCGGCCACCGTCTTGCGCTCTGAAACCACCGCGTTCGCCGGGAAGCTCTCGTCCGGCCAGCCTAGCGCGATGCTCTTCATGATCACCTGATCGTCCGCGATCCCGGCGTGTTCGCGCACCACCGGTGATTGCATGATGCCCTGGCTGTTGATCACCGTGCCCAGCCCGCGCGACCATGCCGCGTTGACCAGCGCATTCACCACCCCGCCGCAATCGAACGGGGTGTCGTCGCTGCCAGCCAGCACCTTGTCATAGGTCACGATAACGCAGACCGGCGCGTCGAACTGGCGAAACCCCCGCAGCACCCAATCCTGCCGCTGCTCGGCATTGTCACGCGCGATGCCCATTGCGGAAAACAACTGCTTCGCCACGCCGATCTGCCGCTCGCGGTGCACCCCGGCAAACGCCTCGCCCCTGCGAAACTCGCGCGAATCCGGCACGCCCGCCAGGATGCGCTCGGTGTTGCCCTGCCGGATGCGCGCCAGCGGCTCGCCCGTGATCACGTAGAAATTCCACGGCTGCGTGTTCATCGAGGTCGGCGCGCGCATCGCGATGTGCAGGATTTCCTCGATCAGCTTCTGCGGCACCGGATCGGGCTTGTAGCCCCGGATGCTGCGCCGGCCGAGCATGACCTCATCGTATTCCATGTATTGCTCCCCCAAGTTCTTTGCCCTGCGGTAGCGATAGCGCCGCCCACGGCACAAGCTTTTCCTTGCGCTCCATAGGGGCATCCGCAAAAGGGACCACGCTATGGAAAACCCGGAAAACCCCGCACCGCTTGATCTTCTCACCGCCAGCCAGACGTCGAAGGCCTGGCCGTTCGAGGAAGCGCGCAAGCTGGTCAAACGCTTCCCCGGCGGCAAGCGCGATGCGGCGGGCGAACTCATCCCCGTCCTGTTCGAGACGGGCTACGGCCCCTCGGGCCTGCCGCATATCGGCACATTCCAGGAAGTGCTGCGCACCACTCTCGTGCGCCGCGCCTATGAAACGCTCACGGGCGGCCACCCCACGCGCCTTATCGCCTTCTCGGACGACATGGACGGCCTGCGCAAGGTGCCGGACAACGTGCCGAACAAGGCCGTGCTCACCGAAAAGCTCGGCCACCCGCTCACGCGCATTCCCGATCCCTTTGGCACGCACGAAAGCTTCGCGCACCACAACAACGCGATGCTGTGCACGTTCCTCGATCAATTCGGCTTCGAGTACGAATTCGTCTCGGCCAGCGACCGCTACAATTCCGGCGCCTTCGACGAGGCACTGAAGAACGTTCTGCGCAAGTTCGACGCCATCATGGACATCATGCTCCCCACCCTGCGTGAAGAGCGCCGCCGCACGTATTCGCCGGTCCTGCCGATCAGCGACAGGACCGGCGAAGTGCTGCAAGTGCCGGTCGAAGTCGTCGATGCCGAAGCCGGGCTCGTGCGCTTCGAGGATCAGGGCGAGATGGTCGTCCAGTCGATCCTCGGCGGCAAGTCCAAGCTGCAGTGGAAGGTCGATTGGGCGATGCGCTGGTGCGCGCTTGGCGTCGACTACGAGATGTGCGGCAAGGACCTGACCGACAGCGTCACCCAGTCGGCCCGCATCACGCAGGTCCTCGGCGGCAAGCGCCCCGAAGGCCTGATCTACGAACTGTTCCTCGACGAGAACGGCGAGAAGATCTCCAAGTCCAAGGGCAACGGCCTCACCATCGAGCAGTGGCTGGAATACGGCAGTGAGGAAAGCCTCGGCTTCTACCTCTTTCGTGAGCCCAAGAGCGCCAAGTCGCTCCACGCCGGCATCATCCCGCGCGCGGTCGATGAATACTGGCAGTTCCGCGAAAAGCTGCCCAGCCAGCCCATCGAGCAGCAGCTTGGCAACCCCGTCTGGCATCTGCTGCGCGCCAACGGTGATACCATCGGGGCTGGGGATACGCTGCCCGTCACCTACGGCCTTCTGCTAAACCTCGTTGGCGTGCTCGGTGCGCAGGCGACGCGGGCGCAGGTGTGGTCCTATCTCGCCAACTACGTTGAAAACGCCGATCCCGCCGCGCATCCCGCACTCGATACGCTGGTCACCTCGGCCTTGGCGTACAACCGCGATTTCGTCGCCCCGACGCTGAAGCGCCGCAAGCCCGAACCGAACGAAGCCGCGGCCCTCGCTGCTCTCGACGCCGAACTCGCCGCGACCGAAGATGGCGCCAGCGCCGAAGACCTCCAGACCATGGTCTACGAGATCGGCAAGGACCCGCACTACGGCATCGGCGCGCTGCGCGACTGGTTCAAGGCGCTCTACGAGACGCTGCTGGGTTCCAGCCAGGGCCCCCGCATGGGCAGTTTCATCGCGCTCTACGGGATCGCGGGGACGCGGCGGTTGATCGCTGAGGCGCTGGAGGGAGTCGAAGTTTCGGCAGAACAAGCCTGATTTTTTTGGCATTGAGGTCGGGCAGGTCGTAAAACCGACGACGCGGAATAGTTTGGAGGAATGCCGGTTGTATCACGAGCACGCCATTTTCGTATCCAACCGGCGTGCCGATAACGTAACCCGCAGCGCCTCCGAATCTGTAGATCCCGCAACTGGTCATCACTATCTGGTCCAGCCTCGGCTGGTCCCGCACGATCACATCCTCGCCGATGTACGTGCCCTGTAAAACGCGCGTCACCCGCACCCGAACGCCCTTGGCCAGTTCGCTCCATTCGTCGTTGGGACGCTCGACCTCGATACGTGCGACAAAGGCATCTTCAGGGAGTTTGGCGGGAAGCTGCGCTCTGACAACCGACACCCAGTAGTTATCGTCGTAGCTTCTGCAAGCCACTGCCGGAGTGCCAAGCAGTGCGATGAAAATGACGCAGAAGAAGCTGATCGATTTACGCACGTGGCGATCATACGTGCATCTCTAGCCGAGAGCCTACAGGTTTTGGCTAAGGCCGGTTTCCCACTTCGATACGGACCGGCAAGCCGCCAATCGCGCAATCTTGTGCCGGACAGGTGCCGCACAGAACCCACCCCGCCTAATACCAAGGCCGCGCGCGATACCATTTCGTCACGATGTACTTCGTGCCCCGCTCCACCGGCGTCCCGGCGTGCATGGTCAGCGGGTTCGGCTTCCCGCCCGGCCCCATGTTGTTCCACACAAGCAGCGCGCCCGGTTGCGGCGGTACTGATATCGGCAGCTTGGAAAACTCCGTCGCGCCGCCTGCCTCTACCGGGCTGAGGTAGCCCATTGCTGTCCATGTTCGCTGCCCGCCGCGCTTCACTTCGGTCGGCCAATAGTCGGCCGAGGTATCGAAATAATCGAAGTGCGCGCGGAACTGCTGGCCGGGTTCATAGCGCTGGCCCTGGATCACCTCGCCATGCGCGTGCTCGATCCCCAGCAGATCGTCGATCCGTCGCTCCAGCATCCGGATGAACGGATCGCTCGGATCGACATCGCCGCTGTAGCTGGTCCGCCCACTGTCGGCTTTGCTGTGATAGGTGGGGGAGGGCCGCGCCACTGCATCGACCATCTTGATCAGCCGCGCGCATTCCTCGGCGGTGAAGAAATCGGCCACACCGTAAAGTTCGATGCCATCGACTGGCAGGCGATAGACGCTGGGGTCGGCATCGAGCCGTGCGCGCACGCGCTCTCCCACCCGCGCCAGTGCAGGGGCGTCGAGATCTGTGGCAGGGCGGCGGGATTTGAACATGGCGCGGTCATGCCGCAGCGATCCGGCTCTGCCAAGAGGCAGGTGGTAACACCCAGTTGGCAGGGACTTATTAACGCCATCTGCCCCTTGAGTTATGCAAAACAACTAAAGTTTAGACCGTCCCGGACTATATTCCTGCGGTGCAGGCTTACCTAAATTGCGCAATATGGTTACACATATCTGGTGATTGACAGTTTATCGATCATTAAAATCCTGAAGGTCGCGCAACGGCAAGACTGGCAAGAACCAGTCACCCTAAGTTTCCGGATGCCCAGCGGCGGGGCGAAAGAAACTGGTGGCGAGCGCTTCCTTGGAATGCGAGGAGTTGGCTTTGGACGGTCATGTCGATCTGGATGCGGAATCTCTCCGCGTCGCAAAATTGCTATACGAAGCGCGCCGCCGCCGCGACGTTGCCAGCCCGATCAAGGGTCTTTTCGGAGAGCCGGGCTGGGATATACTTCTGGACTTGTTCATCGCGCGCAAGACGCGCACGGCGTTGCAGGTTTCCAGCGTTTGCGCCGGGGCAGGGCTGCCGTCGACCACGGTGCTGCGCTGGATCGCGCGGCTTGAGCGGGAGGGATTGATCGTCCGCGTGGCCGATCAGGAAGACGCCCGCCGCCGCTATGTCAGCCTCACCACGCGCGGTTTGCGGCTTACCACATCGCTGCTCGATGCGATCGGCTCGATAGGCTGAATTCAGCTGCCTGAATTGGGCGCTGGCCCGGCAGTCAAGGCAGCCGGGCCAGCAATTCGCGGGCAAAGGCAGACAGCGTGTCGTCCCGCGCGCCCATGATGACGATGCGGTCGCCCGGCCGGGCCAGCTCGGCCATCCGGTCCGCGCAGTCGGCCCGCAGTGCGATATGCTCAGCCGTGCCGCCATGCGCGCGGATCAGGTCCACGATGCGCTCGCTCCCCACCGAGCGGTCCACCGTTCCGCCGAAATAGACCGGATCGCACAGGATCGCCCGGTCTTCAGGGGCAAGCCGTGCAGCCAGCACTTCGGCCAGTTCCGCGCCCATCTGGCGCAGCGGGCCATAGCCGTGCGGCTGGAAGAACGCGATAACGCGGCCCGGGTGCGCCTTCAGCGTGGCAAGCGTGGCCGCGACCTTTTCCGGATTGTGCCCGAAGTCGTCGATCACGGTCACGCCAGCAGGGCTTGTCCCCACCACATCGAAGCGGCGCGCCAGCCCCGCATATGCTCCCAGCGCTTCCACCGCATCGCCCAGCGGCACACCCGCCGCACATGCGGCCGCGAGCGCCGCCAGCGCGTTGGAGAGGTTGTGCCGCCCCGGCACCCCGAGCACCAACGCATGACGCGTGCCGGTCGCCCGGTGCTCGATCTCGGCGGAAATGCCGAGGGGTGATTCGGCCACGCTCTCCGCAAAGACACTGATGTCCGCGTCGCGGCTTTCTATACCAAACGTTAGGACCCGGCCATGCGCAGAAATCAGGAGCGCTGCGCTTTCCGCGTCGTCGAGGTTCACCACTGCCGTTTGCGCGCGTGCAATGAAATCACCGAACAGGCTGCGCAATTCCTCGAGGCTCTTGTGATCGAGGCTCACGTTGTTCAGCACGGCGATCGTGGGCGCATAGGCAGCGATCGAGCCATCGCTCTCGTCAACTTCGGAGACGAACGGGCCTGTGGGTGCGCCCACGCGCGCGCTCGCAAAGGGCGCGTCGGCGCGCACGAAGTTCTTCATCACCGCGCCGTTCATGATCGTCGGATCGCGCCCGCAGGCAGTCAGGATCCACCCCAGCATCCCCGTCACGGTAGATTTGCCGCTGGTCCCGGCCACGCCGATACGCGTGCCCGCGGCGTTGAACAGCGTGGAGAGCAATTCCGCCCGCCGCATCCGGCGGCACCCCAGCGCAGCCGCGCGCATCATTTCGGGCACCGTTTCTTCCACGGCGGCGGAGGCGACAAGCACTTGCTCCGCTGAGGTGATCCCGCTGCCGTCTTGCGCGTGGAGTTCGAAGCCAAGGCTTTCCAGCCATGCGAACTTTTCCGGCGTGCGCCCCTGATCGCGGCTGCGGTCCGATCCGGCGATCGCCGCGCCCTTGCCTTTGAGGATCAGCGCCAGTGGCAGCATGCCCGAACCGCCGATGCCGCAGAAGAACCAGGGATGTGCGGTCAGGCCAGCGGCTTCGTCCATGCTCATGGCGGCATTCGGTATGCGCCCTTGCAGCGCAGCGCAACCGGGTTAGGAAGCATCATGCCCCGCCCGTCCGTTCGTGTTGCCATCTGCGCGCCTGCCCGCCCGATCACGCCCGATGATGCGGCGGCCGTTTCGGCACTCGCGGCCGGGGTTCCGGGCATCGAACTCGCCTTCCACCCGCAATGCTTCCACGAAGCCGGCCATTTTGCTGGCAGTGATGCGCAGCGCTTGTCGGCCTTCCTCGAATGCGCCAATGATCCCGCCGTCGATGCCGTGTGGTTCGCCCGCGGCGGCTATGGCTCTAACCGGATTGCCGAGGCGGCCATTACGCAGTTGGGCGAAGCTGCGCGTAGCAAGCCGTTCCTCGGCTACTCCGACACCGGCTATCTCCTCGCCGGGCTGTATCGTGCCGGCATTGGTCGGCCCGTCCACGCCCCGATGCCGGGAGACATCCGCCGCGACGGCGGTGCCGAAGCCGTGCTGCGCAGCCTGCGCTGGCTTGCTGGAGACCGCGCGGACGTGGAACCTGCAGAGGACGGCCACCCGCGCGCGGCATTCAACCTCACCACACTCGCCATGCTCTGTGGCACGCCGCTGATGCCGGATCTGGCCGGCCATGTCGTGCTGGTCGAAGAAGTGTCCGAGCACCTCTACGCCATCGACCGCCTGTTCTTTCACATCACCGCGCACCTTCGCGGCATTGCGGGCCTGCGCCTTGGCCGGGTCGGTGATGTACCCGAAAATGATGTGCCGTTCGGCGCTGACGAGGAAAGCATCGCGCGCGATTGGTGCGCCCGCACCGGCATTCCCTGGCTTGGCCGCGCCGATATCGGCCACGATGTTGATAACAAGATTGTCTCATTCGGGCTTGAGGCGCATCCCGCGAATCACTAGGCGCGCTGCGTCACAGCAGGAGTGTGTAGATGCGGGCATTCGTTTTTCCGGGTCAGGGTAGCCAGAAGCTTGGCATGGGCGCAGATCTCGCCGCCGCCAGCGCCGCTGCACGCGAGGTTTTCGAGGAAGTCGACGACGCGCTCGGCCAGAAGCTGTTTGCGCTGATGACCGAGGGGCCGGAAGACGAACTCACGCTCACCGCCAATGCCCAGCCCGCGATCATGGCCAATGCCATCGCCGTGCTGCGCGTGCTGGAGAAGGAATGCGGCCTCGTGCTGGCCGACAAGGCGCAGTTCGTCGCCGGCCACAGCCTTGGTGAATACACCGCGCTGTGTGCCTCCGGCGCGTTCAGCCTTGCGGATACCGCCCGCCTGCTGCGCCTGCGCGGGTCCGCCATGCAGGCCGCAGTGCCCGTTGGCGTTGGTGCCATGTGCGCGCTGCTGGGGGCTGATATCGAAAAGGCGACTGCGCTCGCTGCCGCCGCTGCCGAGGGTGAGGTCTGCACTGTCGCCAATGACAACGATCCCGGCCAGGTCGTCCTTTCCGGCCACAAGGGTGCGATCGAGCGCGCCATCGCACGGGTCAAGGACCACGGCATCAAGCGCGGTATCCTGCTGCCTGTCTCCGCCCCCTTCCATTGCCCGCTGATGCAGCCGGCCGCCGACGCGATGGCTGAAGCGCTGGAGCGCACCCCCCCGGGCCCGCTGCGCGTAACGCTCATGGCCAACGTCACCGCCGCCGCAGTGACCGACCCCGCCGAAGTCCGCCGTTTGCTCGTCGAACAGGTCACCGGCCGCGTCCGCTGGCGCGAAAGCATGGTCGCGCTGGGCGCCGCGGGTGTTACGCATTTCGTCGAACTCGGCGGCAAGGTCGTCGGCCCGATGATCAGCCGGTCCGTGGCCGACGTGTCGGTTGCCAGCGTCGTCGGCATGGCCGATATCGAAACCTTCGCGAAGGAGATCTAAGCCATGGAAAACCGCCTGTTCGATCTCACCGGCATGACCGCCCTCGTCACCGGCGCCGCTGGCGGCATTGGTTCGGCCATCAGCCATGCGCTGGCCAAGCAAGGCGCGCGCCTCGCGCTCTCCGGCACCAATCCGTCCAAGCTGCGGTCCTTCCGTGAGGAGCTTAACGACACTTACGGTCATGATCATGTCGAGATCACCTGCGATCTCTCGAACACCGAGCAGGTCGAGCATCTCGTGCCCGCCGCGATCGACACGCTCGGCAAGGTCGACATCCTCGTCAACAACGCCGGCATCACGCGGGACAATCTCGCCATGCGGATGAAGGACGAGGAATGGGATGCGGTGATCCGCGTCAATCTCGAAGCCGCGTTCCGCCTGATGCGTGCCGCTTCCAAGCCGATGATGAAGGCGCGCTTCGGCCGCATTATCTCCATCACCAGTGTTGTGGGCGCCACCGGCAATCCGGGGCAGGTGAACTACGCCGCGGCCAAGGCCGGCCTTGTCGGCATGTCGAAGAGCCTTGCGCAGGAACTCGCCACGCGCGGTATCACGGTAAACTGCGTCGCCCCCGGCTTCATCCGCACCGCGATGACCGATGTGCTGCCCGATGCGCAGAAGGACGCGCTCAACGCGCGCATCCCTATGGGCCGCATGGGTGAAGGCGGCGATATCGGCGCTGCGGTTGCTTATCTCGCCAGCCGCGATGCGGGCTATGTTACGGGGCAGACGCTGCACGTGAACGGCGGCATGGCGATGCTGTCCTGATCCTCGTGCGGCGTGCCTTGCTGCTGCTGGCGTTGGCCACGCTGCCTGGCGCGGCACATGCCCGCGCGCCGCAGGCGCTGGCCTGCGCGGTGATCGCCGCGCCCGAGGGGCTGGATGCGCAGCTTGCCGAAACCATGCTCTCGCTCGACGAGGCGAAGAACAAGCCCGCGCTCGATACGCTCCACGCGCTTGTCGATCGCTGCGCGGCGGACCAGTTCCTTGGCGACAAGGAGCGCGATGCCTACTTCGGCTACGTGCTCGGCCGCATGGCGCGCGACGGGCTTGATGCCCGGCTCAAGGCGGAGGGCATTGCGTCGGGCCTGATCGACAAGGCGCTCGATATCGGCCCCGGCAATGCCAACAATCCGGCCACACAGGTCACGCAGGGCGATCTGCGCCGTGTCGCCACCGCGCTGGCCGAGGCGGGCCATGATCCGGCCAAAGTAACGCCTGTCGGCTGGGGCCTGATTACCGGCTGGATCGCCGCAACAGCGCAGATGTTCGACGCGCTGCGCGTGCTCGATTGATCCGCAGGGGCAAACCCGCCGCTATTGCGGCATTTATGCACAGCTTCGCTGGGCAAGACGCGGCTGGCGCTTGCCCGCGGCGGGGCGCGCGTTAAGGAAGATAGTCCAGCAACAACCCGTTCCCGCGCGTGATTCCATGCGCGTGGGAATGCCAGCTAGACGGCCCTGACGGTCCTTCACGCGGACCGGCCCGGGCGGGGGACATGAGACGAGAATGAAGGCCACGATCGAACGCGCGACCTTGCTACGCTGCCTGTCCCATGTGCAATCGGTAGTGGAGCGGCGCAACACCATCCCTATCCTGTCCAACGTCCTGATCGAGGCATCGCCCGATGGCTCGGTGCGCCTGATGGCGACCGACCTCGATCTCCAGATCGTCGAAATCATGCCCGCGCGTGAGGTGGAGCGTGCCGGCGCGATCACCGTCTCGGCGCATCTTCTGTTCGATATCGCGCGCAAGTTGCCCGATGGCAGCCAGGTCAGCCTCGATGCCGCCGATGGCCGCATGGTCGTCAAGGCCGGGCGCAGCCGCTTCCAGCTGCCCACCCTGCCGCGCGACGATTTTCCGGTGATCGTCGAAGGCGATCTGCCGACGAGCTTCGAGATTCCCGCGCGCGTCCTCGCCGAATTGATCGACCGCACGCGCTTCGCGATCTCTACCGAGGAAACCCGCTACTACCTCAACGGCATCTTCCTCCATGTCGTGGAAGAAGCCCAGCCGGTGCTCAAGGCGGCCGCGACCGATGGCCATCGCCTTGCGCGCTATACCATCGCGCGTCCGGAAGGCGCGGAAGGCATGCCGGACGTGATTGTGCCGCGCAAATGCGTCGGCGAGCTGCGCAAGCTGCTCGAAGACGTGCTCGATACGGCGGTGCTTGTCGATCTTTCCGCCAGCAAGGTGCGCTTCACGCTCGGCGGCGAACATGGCGTCGTGCTCACCAGCAAGCTGATCGATGGCACGTTCCCGGACTACAGCCGCGTGATCCCGACTGGCAACGACAAGCTGCTCCGCCTCGATCCGCGCAGCTTCTTTGAAGGCGTGGACCGCGTCGCCACGATCGCCACCGAAAAGACCCGCGCGGTCAAGATGGCGCTGGAGAACGACAAGGTCACGCTTTCGGTCACCAGCCCGGAAAACGGCACCGCAGCCGAAGAAATTGCCGCAGAATACCGCGCTGCAGGCTTCGAGATCGGCTTCAACGCCAATTACCTGAAGGATATCCTCAGCCAGATCGACGGCGACATGGTCGAACTGCACCTGGCCGATGCCGGTGCTCCGACCCTGATCCGCAAGGACGACAAGTCCGCCGCGCTCTATGTGCTGATGCCGATGCGGGTGTGATCGCGGCGGGCCCGCACCGCAGGCCCGCCCGGTTTGTACGTGTGTCAGGCTGCGTTGACTCGGGATTGACACGTAGCCGATCCTTCAGCGAAGTCTGATACGGTTAAGTTAGTCCAATGTGGTTGTTTCCAAAACAGGACGACCACCATGGATAGCCGTGATATTTCGAACAAGCTTGCCTTCTTCTCGATCGGGCAGGAGGAGCGGGCGCAGTTTCCTGCAATTGGCAAGGCTGTTGCCTCGGCTGCTCCCAAGGCGCTCGATGCGCTTTACGGCCGGATTGCCGCCACTCCGGAAACAGCCCGCCAGTTTTCCTCGCAGGCGGCCATGGCATCGGCACGCACCAAGCAGATCGCACACTGGCAGGCATTGTTCAGCGGCGGCGCGAATGCCGCTTACTTCGAGCGCGCGGAACGAGTGGGCAAGGTCCACGCCCGCATTGGCCTTGCACCGCAGTGGTATATCGGCGCCTATGCCAGCGTACTGGGCCCGATCGTCGAGAAGATGGCCGGGCCCCTCGCGCGCGGCCGCGCCAAGCGCATCACGGCACTCGTCAAGATGGCGCTGCTCGACATGGAAATCGCGGTCGAGACGTACTTTGCGGTCGAAGAGGAGCGCCGCAGTGCGGTGATCGGCGCGCTCGGAGCCGCGCTTCAGCGCATGACCGATGGGGATTTCGGCACGCCGCTTGAAGATCTGCCGACCGATTATGCCACCATCCACAAGGATTTCGAGACGATGCGCGCGCAAGTTGGCACTGCGCTTGGCGACGTCGCGCAAACCTCGCGCGCGGTCGATGTCGGCGCGCAGGAAATCCGCCAGGCCTCGGACGATCTCGCGCGGCGCACCGAACAGCAGGCAGCCAGCCTCGAAGAAGCATCGGCCGCGATGACCGCGCTTGCTGCCAGCGTCGGCAGCACGGCGGGCGATGCCGCGCACCTCCATGATTCGGTGCAAGCCGCGCACGGCGATGCTCGCGCCGGTGGCGGCGTGGTCGAGGAAGCGGTTCAGGCGATGACCGACATCCACGATTCTGCGCAGGAAATCGGCAAGATCATCGCCACGATCGACGGCATTGCCTTCCAGACCAATCTCCTCGCACTCAACGCCGGGGTCGAGGCCGCGCGCGCCGGGGATGCCGGCCGCGGCTTTGCCGTCGTCGCCAACGAGGTGCGCGCGCTCGCGCAGCGCTCCGCCGAAGCCGCGCTCGATATCAAGACGCTGATCGGGCAGAGCTCTGTCCAAGTCGAACGCGGGGTCGCGCTCGTCGGTCAGACCGGCGACACATTCGGACGGATCGTCGGCAAAGTGGGAGAAATCGCCGGGCTCGCGAGCAACATCGCCAGTGCCGCCAGCACACAGGCCACCAACATCGGACAGGTCCGCGAAACCGTGCGCGAGCTTGATGTGATGACCCAGCAGAATGCCGCGATGGTCGAACAGGCCACCGCCGCCTCGCGCAATCTTGCGGGGGAGGCGGACCGCATGGCCGCGTTGGTCGGCCGCTTCGCGCTGGCAGATGCCGGTCAGGGCGGCGCGGTTCCTCTGCGCCGCGCCGCCTGAACGGGATCAGATATCGACGACGATCTTGCCGAAGTGGCTGCCCGACGCCTGATGGCGGAAGGCGCCGGCAAGATCGGCCAGCGGGAAGTGGCTGTCGATCACCGGGCGGATGCCATTGGCCTCCACCCCGGCGATCATGTCGAGCTGCATCGCCCGGCTGCCCACGGTAAGGCCCTGCACGCGCAGGTTCTTCGCCATCAGCAGCGCGGTCTGCACCGGCCCGGCAAAGCCCGCCAGCACGCCGATCAGCGCGACATGTCCGCTCACCCGGGTTGCCATCATCGATTGGTCGAGTGTGCCTGCGCCGCCGATCTCTACCACGCAGTCAACGCCTGCGCCGCCGGTCAGCTCCAGCGTCCGCACGCCCCACGCCGGCACGTCCTTGTAATTGATCGTCTCGTCCGCTCCCATCGCGCGAAGCCGCTCCAGCTTGGCGTCTGATGAACTCGTCGCGATCACGCGCGCGCCCGCCGCCTTGGCGAACTGCAGCGCGAAGATCGAAACACCGCCGGTTCCCTGCACCAGTACGGTAGAGCCAGGCTTGACCGATCCGTCCGCAAACAGCGCGCGCCACGCGGTGAGGCCCGCACAGGTCAGCGTTGCCGCCTCTGCCGCCGAATAGCCCTTGGGTACGCGCGTGAACCACCCCGCCGGTGCCACGATCTCCTCGCGCGCGTAGCCGTCGATGCCGTCACCCGGCACCGTGGTAAACGCGGTTGCGGGCGGGGTGCCGTCGTTCCAGTTGGTGAAGAAAGTCGAGACGACGAGGTCACCGGGTGCGCAATCTGACACGCCCGCGCCCACCGCCACGACTTCGCCCGCGCCGTCCGACATTGGAATGCGCCCGGCAGGGGCGGGCAGCATGCCCGTCACCACCGCAAAATCATGGAAATTGAGCGAGGACGCGCGCAGCCGCACGCGGATCTCGCCGGGGCCAGGATCGCCGCAGTCGGGCAGATGGTCGAGGTGCAGGCTGTCGAGCGTTGCCGGCGCGCCAATGCGGATCGCTGCCACGCTCATTCGGCGGCTTCCAGCATCTCGGCTTGCTGCGGCCCGCGCACCAGTACGCCAGGCACCGCGCCGGTCCACGTGCCGTTCTCGAACGTCACTTCGCCCGATTTGATCGTGTAGAGATAGCCGTCCGCCTTTTGCAGAAGGCGCTTGCCGCCCGCCGGCAGGTCGAAAGCCAGCCACGGTTTGCCCAGTTTCAGTGCGTCCATGTCGATCACGTTGATGTCCGCCAGCGCCCCCGGCGCGATCACGCCGCGGTCGTTCATGCCATAGAGCCGTGCGGTATCATGGCACTGGCGCTTCACTGCCTGCTCCAGCGAAAGCCGCCCGCCGCGCTTGCGGTCACGGACCCAGTGCTGGAGCATGAACGTCGGCGAGGCCGCATCGCAAATCGTTCCGCAATGAGCGCCGCCATCCGAAAGCGAGTTCACGCAGTCGTCACGGCTCTGCAATTCCTCAAGGAAATCAAGATTTCCATCGGCATAGTTGAGGATCGGCAGATAGATGAACCCGGTGCCGCCGTCCGCCAGCATCAGATCGTAGGCATAGCTCTCAGGCGATACGCCCTTGGCCGCCGCGCGTGCGGCGATGCTCGCCTCGGCCTGCGGCTCGTAATCGAATTCGCCGTCCATTTCGTACTGGTTCGCCCAGCCTTCGCCGATCACGCGGTAAAGGTGCACGATATCGGTCTCGGGATAGACGTTGCTTTCCGAGAGCAGGATGTTCTTGAACACCGGATCGGAAAGGTGCGCGATCTGGTCCTCCCACGGCATCGCGGCAATGGCGGCCCACGATGGGCGGAACAGGAACGGATGCACCGTCCCGCGCCAGTTCATCACGATGCCGTTGCCCCGAAGCGCAATCTGCGCGACGATGTTCGCGCCCGCTGCGTTCTGCCGCGTCATCTCCTCGATCTGCTCCGAAAGCGGCAACTCCTTGGCGATGGACTGTAGTGCCGCGAACGTCACCGGCAGCCCGGTCTCGCGGCTCAGCGCGCCCATCCAGCCGAATTCGTCCCACTCGCGCTTCATGTCGCTCGCGATCTCGAACACGCCATGCCCCACGCGGCCCATCGCGCGGCCGATGCGGATCAGTTCGTCAGCGGTCGCGGTCGTGCCGGGCACCACTTCGCCGTCGATCGACTTGTGGATGATAGTGCGGCTGCTCGAGAACCCCAGCGCGCCCGCGCGCACTCCGTCCTCGACGATTTTCGCCATTGCTTCGATGTCTTCGTCGGTCGGGATCGCGCCCGGCTTCTCGCGGTCACCCAGCACATAGGCGCGCACCGCGCCGTGCGGCACGTGGGTCGCCACATCGACGCTGCGCGGCAGCCGCTCCAGCGCGTCGAGGTATTCGGGGAAGCTTTCCCAGTCCCACTTCAGCCCCTCGGCCAGCGCGGTACCGGGGATGTCTTCCACGCCTTCCATCAACCCGATCAGCCATTCATGCCGGTTGGGCGCGGCGGGCGCGAAGCCCACGCCGCAATTGCCCATCACCACCGTTGTCACGCCGTGCCACGAACTTGGCGCCATTTCCTGGTCCCAGGTTGCCTGCCCGTCGTAATGCGTGTGAATATCGACCCAGCCCGGCGCGACGACCTTGCCCGCCGCGTCGATTTCGCGCGCGGCGGTCCCGCTCACCTTGCCGACAGCGGCGATCAGGCCGCCCTGAACCGCGACGTCGCCGGTGAAACGCGGTCGGCCAGAGCCGTCCACGATCGTTCCGCCACGGATGATGAGATCATAAGTCGGCATGCGGCAGGCTCCTTTTCCCACGCGTAGCCGACTCGTCCCGGTCGACGCTCGCGTTTAACCGGGCGATTAAGTCAGAGCTTGGCGTGCGGGTCAACGCCCGCGAAGGTCATGCCGCCGCGTCGAGGAACCCGCCCAGCCGCTCGATGAACGGATCGGGCTGTGCCAGCATGAACAGATGGCCGCCGCCCTCGGTCATTTCCAGCCGGCTGTGGGGTATCGCATTGTGCAGGAAATGCGCATTGGCAGGCGGGATCAGCTGATCGTCGGCATCGGCCATGATCATCACCGGCATGCCGAGCAGCGGCAGGAACGGCGCGCTGCTCCACCCGGCAAACGCGCCAAGCTGGCAGGTCCAGCCGAGCGGGGAAGGGGCCGTCGCGGCATTCAGTGAAATCCGGTCTGCACCGCCGCCGTTGTAGAACATGGCGAGGTTGCGCCGCAGTGTCTTCTCGACGGAATATTCCATCGGATCAAGCATCTGGCTTAGCATCGAGGGATTGCCCGGGATCATCGTTCCGCCCGCGGACGTTGCCGCAAGCACAAGCTTTCCGGTGCGCGCGCGGTGCTGGAAGGCAAACTGCTGGACCACTGCGCCGCCCCAACTGATCCCCAAGAGATCCACCGTCTCGATCCGCAGCCGGTCGAGCAAGGCTGCCAGCGTCAGCGCCATGTGCGGGATGGTATAAGGGAAGATCGGATCGGGCGATCCGCCAAGGCCCGGCATGTCGAAGCTGAGAACCCGGCGATCCGGCAGCCGGCTGGCAATCGGCTCCAGCATTTCCATGTTCATTCCGATGCCGCCCAGGATCACCAGCGGGCGCGCCGCCGGGGCTGCGCTCTTGCCGCGCGCCGGCGTCTGGGTGTGCCACTGGCCGATGCGCAACCGCCTTCCGGCGACGCCGATCATCGAGAAACTGGCGGTCGTGGCCACGCGCAATCCTTGGCAATGATGTAAAACAACAGCTTGGCGCAGCCCCTAGCATCCCGGTGTGGCCAGCAAAAGAAAACCTTTGGAAATCTGCGGGAAAAAGGTCCGTAATGGGGGTCGGTTTAACGGTTTCTCAAAGCAGTTAAGCGCAAGGCAACGCGATGAACGAGTTGCCCGGGGACCAGGTTGCACCGCACGCGGAGCCGATACGCGCCGCGCGCGATTTCGCGCGCACGCAGCGTCGGCGCGAGCGTGTGCCCAGCAGTCCGGCCAGCAAGGCCGATGTGGCGGGTGCGGCGTTTCTGTTCGGGACTGGCCCCGGCCGCGGTCTGATCGCACGCGAATGGCCGCACATGGCGCTGCCGATGGTGCTCGGCGTGTTCGGGCTCGCCATCGCCAACTGGACCGTCCGGCCAATCATTTCGCCGCTTCTCGCGCTGCTCGCATCCGCGCTGCTGTTCGTCGCGCGGTTCACGTCGAACTATGAAGAGAGCCGCGACCATTCGACGGCGATGCGCATGATGCTGATGGGGGCCTCGATCGGCATCCCGCTGTTCATCTATGGGGTCGCCATCGGCATGTGGGCCGCCAGCGGGGCGGTGCCGTGGGTTCAGGCACTGGCATTGCTCGTCACGATCTCGTTGCTCGCCACCGTCACCGAATCCGGCCGCCTTGCCGGGATGCTCACCGCCGAAATCGCGATGTGGTCGGGCGTC
>CANCET010000009.1 GCA_947375105.1 Sphingomonadaceae bacterium | reverse complement strand
CGTCCGTGTCCACGTCCGCCGGCACGGCGTCCGTGGTGTCCTCGCCCTCCAGGGCCTCGTCGGCGGCGCCCGTCCCGGCCGGGGCCGGATCGCTGCGCACGCCCGACAGGTCGATGCCGAGCTCCTCGGCGGCCCGCAGGAGGTCGTCGTCCTCCTCGCGAACCTCGACCTCGCCACCGTCCTCGCTGATCACGGCGACGTCGAGTGCGAGGGACTGCATCTCCTTCAGCAGCACCTTGAACGACTCGGGGATCGACGGCTCGGCGATGTTCTCGCCCTTGACGATCGCCTCGTAGGCCTTCACGCGGCCGACCGTGTCGTCGGACTTGATCGTCAGCATCTCCTGCAGCGTGTAGGCGGCCCCGTATGCCTCCAGGGCCCAGACCTCCATCTCGCCGAAGCGCTGACCGCCGAACTGCGCCTTGCCGCCCAGCGGCTGCTGGGTGACGAGCGAGTACGGCCCGATCGAACGGGCGTGGATCTTGTCGTCGACAAGGTGGTGGAGCTTGAGCACGTACTTCATGCCCACCGTTACCTTGCGATCGAACGCTTCACCGGTCCGGCCGTCGTACAGCGTGACCTGACCCGATTCGTCGAGCCCGGCCAGACGCAGCATATCGGTCACGTCCTTTTCCACCGCGCCGTCGAACACCGGCGAGCCCATCGGCACGCCAGCGCGGACCGACTGGGCGAAGTCGATGATCTGGTCGTCGCTGCGCGCTTCGATCTCGTCTGTGTAGTTGGCGCCGTAGATCTCCTTGAGCAGGTCGCGCACCGCTTCGGGCGGCTGTCCGGCTTCAGGGTTCGGATTGGCCTCGCGCCACGCATCAAGCGCGGCACCGATCCGCTTGCCCAGACCGCGTGCGGCCCAGCCAAGGTGTGTTTCGAAGATCTGACCGACGTTCATGCGCGAAGGCACGCCCAGCGGGTTGAGCACGAAGTCGACCGGCGTGCCGTCCTCGAGGAACGGCATGTCTTCCTGCGGCAGGATGCGGCTGATGATACCCTTGTTGCCATGGCGGCCAGCCATCTTGTCGCCCGGCTGCAGCTTGCGCTTCACCGCCACGAAGACCTTGACCATCTTGAGCACGCCGGGAGCCAGTTCGTCACCGCGTTCGAGCTTCTCCTTGCGGTCCTCGAACTTCTCCTGGATCGCCTTCACGGCGGTGTCATACTGCGCCTTGACCGCCTCGAGCTGCGCCTGGCGCGAATCGTCGGCGAGGGCAAACTTCCACCACTCGTGGCGTTCGACATCAGCCAGCGTCTGCTCGGTGATCTCTTCGCCCTTCTTCACGCCCTTCGGCGCAGCAGCCGAGACTTCACCGACCAGCATTTCCCTGAGGCGGTTGAAGGTGGCGCGGTTCAGGATTGCGCGCTCGTCCTCGCGGTCCTTGGCGAGGCGTTCGATTTCCTCGTTCTGGATCGCGCGGGTACGGTCATCGATCTCGATACCGTGGCGGTTGAACACGCGCACGTCGACGATCGTGCCCGAAACGCCCGGCGGCAGGCGCAGCGAGGTGTCGCGCACGTCACTAGCCTTTTCGCCGAAGATCGCGCGCAACAGCTTCTCTTCCGGGGTCATCGGCGATTCGCCCTTGGGCGTGATCTTGCCGACGAGAATGTCACCGGGGTGAACTTCAGCGCCGATGTAGACGATACCCGCCTCGTCGAGGTTGCGCAGAGCTTCCTCGCCGACGTTCGGAATGTCGCGGGTGATGTCTTCCGGCCCGAGCTTGGTATCGCGAGCCATGACCTCGAATTCCTCGATGTGGATCGAGGTGAAGACGTCTTCCTTCACGATGCGTTCGCTGATCAGGATCGAGTCTTCGAAGTTGTAGCCGTTCCAGGGCATGAACGCGACGAGCACGTTGCGGCCCAACGCCAGTTCGCCGAACTCGGTCGAAGGACCGTCCGCGATGATCGAGCCCTTGTCGATCAGATCGCCAACCTTCACGAGCGGACGCTGGTTGATGCAGGTCGACTGGTTCGAGCGCTCGAACTTCTGCAGGCGGTAGATGTCGACGCCGGACTGGCCCGGTTCGATATCGCCCGAAGCGCGGATCACGATACGAGTCGCGTCGACCTGGTCGACCACGCCCGAACGCAGCGCCGAAATCGCCGCACCCGAATCGCGCGCCACGGTTTCTTCCATGCCGGTGCCCACGAACGGCGCGTCGGCCTTGACCAGCGGCACTGCCTGGCGCTGCATGTTCGAGCCCATCAGCGCGCGGTTGGCGTCGTCGTTTTCCAGGAACGGAATGAGCGAGGCGGCGACCGACACGAGCTGCTTGGGGCTGACGTCCATCAGCGTCACGTTTTCACGCGGGCTCATCACGAATTCGCCGTTCTGCCGTGCCGAAACCAGTTCGTCGGCGAACGAGCCGTCGCTGGTCAGCTCGGCCGAAGCCTGCGCCACGGTGTGCTTCTGCTCTTCCATCGCGGAGAGGTACACAACGTCACCAGTGACCTTCTGGTCGATCACCTTGCGATACGGCGTCTCGATGAAGCCGTACTTGTTGACGCGCGCGAACGTGCTCAGCGAGTTGATCAGGCCGATGTTCGGGCCTTCCGGCGTTTCAATCGGGCAGATGCGGCCATAATGCGTGGGATGCACGTCGCGGACTTCGAAGCCGGCGCGCTCACGCGTCAAGCCACCCGGCCCGAGCGCCGAAACGCGGCGCTTGTGCGTCACTTCGGAAAGCGGGTTGGTCTGGTCCATGAACTGCGAAAGCTGCGATGAACCGAAGAACTCGCGGACAGCGGCCACGGCGGGCTTCGCGTTGATCAGGTCGTTCGGCATCACGGTCGAAACATCGACCGAGCTCATCCGCTCCTTCACCGCGCGCTCCATGCGCAGCAGGCCGACGCGGTACTGGTTTTCGAGCAGTTCGCCCACCGAACGCACGCGGCGGTTACCGAGGTTGTCGATGTCGTCGACCTCGCCCTTGCCGTCCTTGAGGTTCACCAGTTCCTTGACCACGGCGAGGATATCCTCGGTACGCAGCGTCGTGACGGTGTCCGGGCAATCGAGGCTGAGGCGCATGTTGAGTTTGACGCGGCCCACCGCCGAAAGGTCGTAACGGTCCGGGTCGAAGAACAGGCCGTCGAACAGCGCTTCTGCGGTCTCGCGCGTCGGCGGCTCGCCGGGGCGCATCACGCGGTAGATATCCGAAAGCGCCTGATCACGGTCCTCGGCCTTGTCGGCCTTCATCGTGTTGCGGATCCAAGGCCCGATGTTCATGTGGTCGATGTCGAGCAGCTCGAGCACGTCGACCCCAGCCTTGTCGAGCACTTCGAGGTTCTCAGGGGAAACTTCATCACCCGCTTCGATCCAGATGCGCCCGGTGCTCTCATCGATGAGATCCTTGGCGGCATAGCGGCCGAAGATTTCCTCGGTCGGAATCAGCAGGTTCTGCAGGCCGTCCTTGGCCGCCTTGTTGGCAGCGCGCGGGCTGATCTTGGTGCCCGCGGGGAACACGATTTCGCCTGAGGCGGCATCGACAATGTCGAACGCCGGCTTCGCGCCGCGCCACTGGTCAAGCGCGAAAGGCACCTTCCAGCCACCTTCGGCACGCGCCCAGGTCACCTTGTCATAGAAGAAGTCGAGGATCTGTTCGCCGTTAAGGCCAAGCGCATAGAGCAGCGCCGTGACCGGCAGCTTGCGCTTGCGGTCGATACGAACGTTGACGATGTCCTTGGCGTCGAACTCGAAATCGAGCCACGAACCGCGATACGGGATCACGCGCGCAGCAAACAGGTACTTGCCCGAGGAGTGCGTCTTGCCGCGGTCATGGTCGAACAGCACACCTGGCGAACGGTGCATCTGGCTGACGATGACGCGCTCGGTCCCGTTGATGATGAAAGTGCCGTTGTCGGTCATGAGCGGGATATCGCCCATGTAGACATCCTGCTCCTTGATATCGATGAGGCTCTTGGTCTCGGTCTCGCTGTCGACCTCGAAGGTCGCCAGCTTGAGCGTCACCTTCATCGGCGCAGCATAGGTGATCCCTCGCTGCCGGCACTCGTTGACGTCGTACTTCGGCGCCTCAAGCACGTAGCCGTCGCGCTCCTTGATATCGAGGCTGGCGGTGCCGGCGAAATCCTGAATCGGGAACACCGAGCGCAGCGTCTTTTCCAGACCCGAGACATAGCCCGTGGTCGGATCGGAGCGCAGGAACTGCTCGTAGCTTTCGCGCTGAACCTCGATCAGGTTCGGCATCTGCACCACTTCGTGAATGTCGCCGAAGATCTTGCGGATGCGCTTCTTGAAACCGGCGCGGGCCGGCTTGGCCGAGGGGGATGCCTTGGTAGCCATGAAAGGTTCAGCCTCTTGTCTAAACTCGTACCGGGCAGAAAACCCGGCGAAAACCACACGCGGCGTGTGGTGCCTGAACGCGAGATGCCACCCATGGATTCCCGAAGGATTCCCGGTGGCAAGCATCATCGCGTCAGACGGAACCCGGACCGCTTCCTTCCTGGGCTGCCCCCCGCGTTTGGGACGGCCTTGCTCGAAGTGGTGGGCGAAGCGTCGCGGAGTAGGCGGACAGCGCCCGCTTGTCAACAGCGCGGCCCTTCGCAAAGACTGCTGCACCCGCCTTTGCTTGACTCTTCCCCGCGCATCCGCCAAAAGCCGCGTCGATCGGAAGGGCCTCGGCTCCTCGATCATCCGTCCGAGACAGCTGGAGCAGGTTCCCTGCTTAATTTCCAGCCTAGACGGGGAAAAGAGATCCCGGGCGCTTCGGCGCCCTCGGCCTGATGGTCCGCCCTCATGCGGAACGCCAGCCTACCGTGCGAAGTTTTCGCACGCTCCTTCCCCCTTCAACGGACTCGCCCGTGGCCCTTTGGGCCGCGGACAATGTAGCCGGCCGTGCAGGGTTCGCCCTGCCCGGTCATATGTGAAGGAGTATGGCATGGATCGTTCGCAGAAAGCCGAATCGGTCGCCTTCCTGAACGAGGTGTTTGGCGAAGCCGGGGCGGTGGTAATTACCCGCAACCTCGGCATGACGGTGGCCCAGTCCACCGCGCTGCGCATCAAGATCCGGGAAGCGGGCGCTTCGTACAAGGTTGCGAAGAACTCTTTGGCCAAGATTGCCATCGCAGGCACCGATTACGAAGGGCTGGATGAATTCTTCACCGGCCCGACCGCCATCGCCGCCTCGGCCGATCCGGTCGCGGCTGCCAAGGCCGTGGTCGATTTCGCCAAGACCAACGACAAGCTTGAAATTGTCGGTGGTGCGATGGGCAGCGTGGTTCTCAACGCCGACGGGATCAAGGCACTCGCCACGATGCCGTCGCTCGACGAGATGCGCGCCAAGCTGATCGGCCTTATCCAGGCACCGGCAACCAAGATCGCCCAGCTCACGACCGCTCCGGCGGCCAAGCTGGCCCGCGTCTTCGCTGCCTACGCCGAGAAGGACGCCGCGTAAGCGGCAGGCAATCCCAGACCAACGTTCAATTGCGCCCATCCGGGCAGATCATCATTCAGGAGTGAAACATCATGGCCGATATCGCCAATCTCGTCGCTGAACTTTCGAAGCTCACCGTTCTCGAAGCCGCTGACCTCGCCAAGGCCCTCGAAGAAGCATGGGGCGTGAGCGCCGCTGCTGCCGTTGCCGTTGCTGCGCCCGCCGGTGGCGGTGAAGCCGCTGCTGCGGTCGAAGAGAAGACCGAATTCGACGTCATCCTGACCGGCGACGGTGGCAAGAAGATCCAGGTCATCAAGGAAGTGCGCGCCATCACCGCGCTCGGCCTGACCGAAGCCAAGGCGCTCGTCGAAGCCGCTCCGAAGGCGATCAAGGAAGGTGTCAACAAGGCCGAGGCCGAGGACATCAAGGCCAAGATCGAAGCCGCTGGCGGCACCGTCGAGATCAAGTAAGATCTTGCAGTTTCCCGGGTGTCTTGAAGCATCCGGGTGACGGAAAGGGCGGGCCGCAAGGTCCGCCCTTTTTGTTTGCGGGCCGGAACTCGCCGGATCAGGCGATATCAATTTCGCGGATTGGCGGCAGCGCGAAGGCAAACAGCAGTGCACCCACGGCGCTGACCGCAGCGGCGAACACAAACGCCCCGAAATAGGAACCGGAAGCGTCGACAATCAGCCCGGTCACCACCGGTCCGAGAATGCCGGACAGGCTGGCCAGCGCGTTCTGCACCCCAACCCAGCTTCCGGTCAGCCGGGGCCCGGCAAACATCTGGCTCATGGCATAGACCATGCCCGGCCCGCAGCCCATCGCAGCTCCTGTAAACAGCAGCCAGCCGAGCACGGCAGCGGGACTTGTTGCAAAAGCAAGGCCGGATATGCCGATCGCCAGGGCCACTTGCGTCACGACAACGATCCCGCGCCGCACCGCGCCTTCGTCCCGCCCCCGGGCCACCAATCGATCCGAGAGGTAGCCGACGACAACAGCTGAGACCGCCTGCACTGCAAAGGTGAGCGTGGCGAAAACCGTCATTGTCGCGATCGAGAGCCCGCGCCCGGTGACGAGATAGAGCGGCAACCAGGTCGACATGAAGAAGAAGCAGTAGTTCGCGGTCACTTGCCCGAAACCCAGCCACCACAGCGCTTTCTGCGCAAGCAAGGCACGATAGGCAAAGGGCGCCGGGCGCACCGCCTCCACCGGCTTTGGCAGTGTGCGGACCGCAAGGAACCATGGCACCAACCAAAGCAGGGTCACCGCACCAAAGGTGATGAAGATCGGACGCCAGCCGGATCGGGCGAGGATTGCGCCGCCCGCGAGAGTGCCAAGCGCCGGCCCCAGCGCGAGGCCCACGCCAATCGCAGCGCTGGCAAGGCCGCGCTGCGCGGCGGGCACATGGCTTGCAATGATCTTGCTGGCGCTGGGGAAGGCAAAACTTTCCCCTATGCCCAGCGTCAGTCGCAGCAGAACCAGAGTGGTCAATCCGCTGACCCAGCCGGTGAGCATGGTGCTCAATGCCCACAGCGCCACGCCGAACGCCAGCAATCGGTAAACCGAAACCCTGTCACACAGCCAGCCCGTCACGGGCTGCAGTGCGCCGTACGTCACGAAGAAGGCCGATGCTGCCAAACCGAACTGGGTGGCCGACAAGCCAAGCTGGGACTTCATCAGCGGGGCAGCCACGCCGAGCGCGCCGCGATCCACCGAGTTGAGCAGGATCGAGAGTCCCAGCAGGATAAGCAGCGCGGCAATCGTCCGGCCGCTTGGCGCGGTGACCATTCCATCCCCCCCATTTCGCCGATCCACCCTGACCAGCCCGCGCCGAAGGTAAGGCTGACGGGCGCGCTTTGGCAACACGTCCATCACGCGCGCCCCCTGCCGGCCGGAGGTGCCTTCCCTTGTGCCTGCCCAACCCCTAAGGCCTCCCGCATGTTCGAAGCCCCTCCAACCCGCTGGAGCGATGAATGGCGCGCGACGCTGCGTCTTGCCGCGCCGCTCGTGGGCGCAAACCTGCTGCAGATGGCGGTCTTTGCGGTCGACGTGATCTTCATCGCGCGGCTCGGGCCCGTGGCGCTCGCCGCGTCGTCGCTTTCGGTTTCGCTGTTCGGCCTGCTGATCTGGAGCCTCACCGGCCTTGTCGGCGCCGCCTCGCCCCTGATCGCCGCAGAGATCGGCGCGCGCCGCCATGCGGTGCGCGAAGTGCGCCGCACCGTGCGCATGGCCGGCTGGGCGGGGGTGATCGCCGGGGCAGGAGCCATGGGCGTCTGCCTCCTTGGCGGCCCGCTGATGCGTGCAACTGGGCAGAGCGAGGACGTCATCGCGCTCGCCGTCCCGTTTCTCGGCGTACTGATGTGGGCCGCGATCCCCGCTGTGCTTTCCGCACTGCTGCGCACGGTCGTCTCCACGCTGGGACGCCCGATGATCGGCACGGTGATCAATGGGCTCGCCGTCGCGGTCAACGCGCTCGGCAACTACACCTTCGTCTATGGCCATTTCGGCGCACCCGCGCTTGGGCTCACGGGCTCGGCGATATCGAGTATCGTCACAGGCCTGGTCATGCTCGCGGCCTATTGCATCGTGATCCGCACCGACCGCCGCCTGCGCCGCTACCGCTTCGCCGGCCGCTGGTGGCGACAGGATTGGACGCGCTTTGCCGACGTGCTGCGCATTGGCCTCCCGATCACCGCCACGATCATTGCCGAGGCCGGCATGTTCAACGGTGCCGCCTTCCTCATGGGCCGCATCGGCGAGGTGGAACTGGCCGCACACACCGTCGCGCTCCAATTCGCGGCGTTCACATTCCAGGTTCCCTTTGGCATCGCGCAAGCCGCCACGATCCGCGTCGGCCTTGCCTATGGCGCGCGTGACAATGCCGCGATCGCGCGCGCAGGGCAGGTCGCCACGGTGCTCGGCGTGGGCTTCATGGCCGCGATGGCGACGCTCATGCTCGCGTTCCCGAACCTCATCCTCGCCGCCTACATCGACCCGGCAGACCCCGCAAACGCGCGCCTCGTGCAGCTCGCCACGCAGTATATGGTCGTCGCCGCTGCCTTCCAGATCTTCGATGGCGCGCAGGCCGTCGGCGCCGCTCTGCTGCGCGGGCTGCAGGATACCCGTGTGCCAATGGGCATTGCCCTGTTCGGCTACTGGATCCCCGGCATCGGCACCGCGCTTTGGCTGGGTTTGATGACCCCGCTCCAGGGTCTCGGCGTGTGGATCGGCCTGGCCGTCGGGCTGATCGTCGTGGCCGCACTGCTGCTCTGGCGCTGGCACCGGCGTGCCCGGCTGGGACTCCTCCCGGCCTGATTTTTCTTGTCCGTGGTGGTTGACGGCCCCCGGCCCCGCACCCATATGCGCTCTGCTGGCACTCTCCCCCCGAGAGTGCCAAGTGCCATTTCATATCATGGAACAAGGGAGATACCCATGACCTTCCGTCCGCTGCACGACCGCGTGCTCGTGCGCCGTGTCGAAGCCGAGGAAAAGACCGCCGGCGGCATCATCATTCCCGATAGCGCCAAGGAAAAGCCCGCTGAAGGCGAAATCGTCGCCATCGGTTCGGGCGCTCGCGCTGAAAACGGCACGATCACCCCGCTCGACGTCAAGGTCGGTGACCGCGTGCTGTTCGGCAAGTGGTCCGGCACCGAAGTCAAGGTCGGCGGCGAAGACCTGCTGATCATGAAGGAAGCCGACATCCTCGGCGTGATCGGCTGAACCAGCAAATCCAGCTGATCAACCGGGCCTTCTCTTCCAACTCCACACACTTCAAAGGAAACCATCATGGCTGCCAAGGACGTAAAGTTCGGCCGCGACGCTCGTGAGCGCATTCTGCGCGGCGTCGACATCCTCGCTGATGCCGTCAAGGTCACGCTGGGCCCCAAGGGCCGCAACGTCGTGATCGACAAGAGCTTCGGCGCGCCCCGCATCACCAAGGACGGCGTCACCGTCGCCAAGGAAATCGAGCTCAAGGACAAGTTCGAGAACATGGGCGCACAGATGCTGCGCGAAGTCGCCTCGAAGACCAACGACCTCGCAGGTGACGGCACCACCACCGCCACCGTGCTGGCCCAGGCCATCGTGCGCGAAGGCATGACCTCGGTCGCCGCCGGCATGAATCCGATGGACCTGAAGCGCGGCATCGATCTCGCGGTCGCCAAGGTCGTCGCTGACCTCAAGGCCCGCTCGACCCCGGTCGCCGGCACTGCCGAAATCGCCCAGGTCGGCATCATCTCGGCCAATGGCGATGTCGAAGTCGGTCAGAAGATCGCCGAGGCGATGGACAAGGTCGGCAAGGAAGGCGTGATCACCGTGGAAGAGGCCAAGGGCCTCGAATTCGAACTCGATGTCGTCGAAGGCATGCAGTTCGATCGCGGCTACCTCTCGCCCTACTTCATCACCAACCCGGACAAGATGACGGTCGAGCTCGACAGCCCCTACATCCTGATCCACGAGAAGAAGCTCTCGTCGCTCCAGGCGATGCTTCCGGTTCTCGAGGCTGTGGTCCAGACCGGCCGTCCGCTCCTCATCATCGCCGAGGACATCGAAGGCGAAGCGCTGGCCACCCTCGTGGTCAACAAGCTGCGTGGCGGCCTCAAGGTCGCAGCCGTCAAGGCTCCGGGCTTCGGTGATCGCCGCAAGGCCATGCTGGGCGATATCGCCACGCTGACCCACGGCGAAATGATCTCCGAAGACCTTGGCATCAAGCTCGAGAGCGTCACGCTCGCGATGCTCGGCCAGGCCAAGAAGGTCACGATCGACAAGGACAACACCACCATCGTCGATGGCGCCGGTTCGGCTGACGACATCAAGGCACGCGTCGAACAGATCCGCGCCCAGATCGAAGTCACCACCAGCGACTACGACCGCGAGAAGCTGCAGGAACGTCTGGCCAAGCTGGCCGGCGGTGTTGCCGTGATCAAGGTCGGCGGCGCTTCGGAAGTCGAAGTCAAGGAGCGCAAGGACCGCGTCGACGACGCTCTCCACGCAACCCGCGCTGCGGTCGAAGAAGGCATCGTCCCCGGCGGCGGCACGGCGCTGCTCTATGCCACCAAGGCCCTCGCCGGCCTCAAGGGCGCGAACGATGACCAGACCAAGGGCATCGACATCGTCCGCAAGGCCATCATGGCCCCGGTGCGTCAGATCGCCACGAACGCTGGCCACGATGGTGCCGTGGTTTCGGGCAACTTGCTGCGCGAAGCTGATGAGACCCAGGGCTTCAACGCTGCGACCGACACGTATGAAAACCTGAAGGCCGCTGGCGTGATCGACCCGACCAAGGTCGTGCGCACCGCGCTTCAGGACGCAGCCTCGGTTGCCGGCCTGCTGATCACCACCGAAGCCGCGATCAGCGAGAAGCCCGACGACAAGCCCGCAATGCCCCCGATGGGTGGCGGCATGGGCGGCATGGGCGGTATGGATTTCTAAGTCCTGCGCTCACGCTGAACACGAAAACGGGGCCGGAAGGGACAACCTTCCGGCCCTTTTTCTTGGCCAGACGCCGCGACATGGAAAGTCGCTGGCCCCTCCGGGATCTAGCCATGCCCCATGGACACAATCGTCCCCCGCGCTAACTTGCTTGCCAAAGCAACAGGATGCGGGGGTAGGAATGCGCAAGTGGACGATCGGGTTGGCCTTGGCGGCGTTGGTTGGGCTGGGCGGGCTCGGCTGGTTTGCCAGTCTCGACGCGGAAACACGCGGCCTGCTGGCCGCGCTGCCGACCAATCGCGATGTGCTGATGTGGACCGTGCCGCAGCGCGATGCGGCATTCCGGGCGATGGACCGTCTTCCCGTTCTGGCCGAAGCGCACGAGATTGCGCCGTCGGATCACCCCTTGCCGCTCCCGGCGGGGAAGCCCCTGAACGTGCCCGGTATCGATGAGTACATGGCAAGCCAGCGGGCAGCTGGTCTGGTGATCGTGCAGGACGGCAAGATCCGGCTGGAGCGCTACGGACTTGGCTTCGGGCCCAAGGGCCGCTGGACAAGCTTCTCGGTGGCGAAGTCGTTCACCTCCACGCTCGTCGGCGCCGCGATCAAGGACGGCTATATCAAAAGCCTCGACGACAAGGTCAGCCAGTATATCCCGGACCTGCGCGGCTCCGCCTATGACGACGTCAGCGTGGCGCAGCTGCTCACGATGAGCTCGGGCGTGCGCTGGAACGAGGACTACGAGGATCCGAAGTCCGATGTCGCGATGTTCAACGATGCCGAGCCCGAAGAGGGCATGGACGCAACGGTCAGCTACATGCGCAAGCTGCCCCGCGCGCATCCGCCCGGCAAGGTGTGGCACTACAACACCGGCGAGACCAACCTGATCGGGGTGCTCGTCTCCTCCGCTACGAAGAAGCCGCTGTCGGCGTATCTGGACGAGAAGATCTGGAAGCCTGCCGGCATGGAAGCCAAGGCGACCTGGCTGCTCGGCAAGACCGGCCACGAGATCGCCGGCTGCTGCCTGCAGGCCGCGACCCGCGATTTCGCCCGCATGGGCCTGTTCGTGTTGGCAAACGGCCACGTTGGCGGAGGCGGTGCCAGCGGCCAGCAGATCGTCCCGGCGGACTGGTTCGCGGCGGCCACCCACAAGCAGAAGGACATCGGTGAACCCGGCAAAGGCTATGGCTACCAGTGGTGGACCTATGACGATGGCACGGTTGCGGCGCAGGGCATCTTCGGACAGGGTATCTTCATCGATCCCAAGCGTCGGCTGGTAATCGCCAGCAATGCCGATTGGACCCGCGCGACCAAGGGCCCGGAAGGCGACGCGCGCGAAGCGTTCTATCGCCGCGTACAGGCGCTGATCGACGCCGGAAACTGACTTCACGCCGCCCTCAATGGCGCGGCTCGGGTATGCCCCATCCTTCTCGCTCGCTCGCATGCTGTTTCCGGGCCATCAGCAGGGGCCTCGGTGTTCCCCCGGACTGTGTCGACTATGCCAACATGGCTTGAATTCGGCGCGGTTCCCCCATGGGTCAGTGGACAAGCCAGTCCGCCCGGCTCTACGTCGTGCACGATGGCGGGGGGAGGAAATGGTGATGCGCAAGGCAACTTGGGGCGTAGCCCTTGGAATGCTGGCGTGGTGCGGCACGGCTAATGCCGGTGAACAGAAGCTCGCGCCTGTCCCGGCCACGCAGTCGGCAGGTTATGACAAGATCCGCGAAGTGGACTTGCGGGCCGACCTCACCTTCATTGCCTCCGACGCGCTGCTTGGCCGCATGTCGCTCCAGCCGGGCGACGATGCGGCGGTCCAATGGATCGCCGCTGAATTCGCCAAGGCCGGCCTCCAGCCCGCCGCGACTGACGCAAATGGCGCACCCAGTTGGTACCAGCCAGTCCCGCTGATCGAATACCGCCCCAACCCCGCGGCCAATGCCCTCACCCTGCATATCGGCTCCACCGAACAAAGCTGGAAGGCGCCAGACATGCTCGGCGGTTTTCGCGATGACATCGACGTGGCGGGCCCGCTCACCTTTGCGGGCTACGGCATCACGGCGCCCGGGCTCGGCTATGACGACTACAAGAACCTCGACGTGCGGGGGAAGATCGTCCTCGTGTTCGAACACGAGCCACAGGAAAATGATCCGGCCTCGCGCTTCAATGGCACCGGCAACACTCGCCATGCCACCAACCGCGTGAAAGCCCTCAACGCGCAGGCCCATGGCGCGCTGGCCTTGCTCGTCATGGCCGAGCCGAATCGTACGCACCCGTCGAACCTCGAGCGCTATAATCGCATCGGCGGCAGCGCGAAGCGAGTTCCCCCGCTGCCCGGGCAGGCACTCCCCGATGATGAACTGCGCATTCCGGTGCTCACCGTTTCCGATGCGGTCGGCGGCGCGCTACTGGCGAAGGCGGGGATGACCCCGCAGGCGCTCCAGACTGCGATCGATAGCAACCTTGCGCCGCAGTCGCGCGCACTGGCTGAAACCACCATCGCGCTCCACCTCGAGAACACCGCACGGAGCCGGGGCATGTCCGCCAACGTGGTCGGCCTACTGCCCGGTTCCGACCCCGCGCTCGCACCCGAAACCATTATCATCAGCGCGCACCACGATCACGATGGCAGCAACGGTCCGGAGATCTGGCACGGTGCGGACGACAATGGGTCAGGCACAGTCGGCGTAGTCGCGTTGGCCCGCGCCTTTATGACCAATCCGGTCAAGCCGAAGCGCTCCATTCTGTTCGCCGTCTTCGCGGCGGAGGAACGCGGCCTGCTTGGCAGCTACTTCATGGCAATGCACCCTCTGCGTCCGCTCGCTACGACTCGCGCGATGATCAATTTCGACATGATCGGGCGCAACGAAGAGCCAAGCGATCAAACGACCGGGCTGATCGAGATTCCCAAGGACACTACCAATCGGCTCAACCTGATCGGCGCGACTTACAGTCCCGACTTTGACCGCTCCGTGCGGGTTGCCAACCGCAGCATCGGGCTCGATCTGGACGACCGTTTCGACCACGAGAATGCGCTCAATGTGTTCTTCCGCAGCGATCAGTTCCCGTTCGTTCTCAAGGACGTACCCGCGATGTGGTTCAACACCGGTTTCCACCCCGATTACCACCACACCACCGACACGGCGGACCGCATCAACTACGTCAAGATGACGAAGATCGTGAAGCTGGCCTATCTCGCTGCGTGGCGATTCGGAACAGAAGCATCGCCTCCGGCGTTCGTATCGGATCCGGCCGGCCGCTAATCCCATTCGCCTCACACGCGGCCACCTGTGGCTGGTGTGAAAATTATTTGACAGCCTATCTGTAAGGACGGATTGTCACTCATCCGGCAGCGCCGCTGCCCACCACGGAGGGCGCAGCATGCCCGGCCAATTCCCGCTAGAACCCACACCCAGCCTTTCCGTCGAAACGGTCGTTTCGGTGCGACACTGGAACGATTTTCTCTTTTCCTTCACGATCACGCGCCCGCCCAGCTTCCGATTCCGGTCCGGCGAATTCGTGATGATCGGCCTCATGGGCGATAACGGCCGTCCCCTGCTTCGCGCCTATTCGATGGCTTCCCCTGCGTATGACGAGGTGCTGGAGTTCCTCTCGATCAAGGTTCCGGACGGCCCGCTGACCTCGCGCCTCCAGAAGATCCAGGAAGGCGATCACATCTATCTCGGTCGCAAACCGACCGGCACGCTGGTGGCTGATGCATTGCTGCCAGGGCGCCGCCTGTTCCTGCTCGGCACCGGCACCGGACTGGCCCCATGGATGTCGCTGATCCGGGACCCCGATATCTATGACCGGTTCGAACAGATCGCGGTGGTCCATTCGGTCCGCGGCGTATCCGACCTTGCCTACCGCGACATGCTCGAGTCCCGGCTCGCCGATGATCCGCTGGTGGGCGAATTCGCAGCCGAACGCCTGACCTATATCCCCACCGTGACGCGCGAACCGTTCCACACCAGCAAGCGCATCGAAGGACTGATGCTCGACGGCACGCTGTTTCAGGGTACACTCGGTGATCCAAAGAGCTTCGATCCCATGCATGACCGCGTCATGCTGTGCGGTTCGATGACGATGATCAAGGAAGTCGCCGCGATGCTGGAGGGCTTTGGCTTCACCGAGGGGGCCAATTCGCACCCCGGCGAATACGTAATCGAGCGCGCCTTCGTCGGCTAGGGCAGCCGCTCGAGCAGCACGAGCGTCGTGCCGTCATCTTCCTGGCCGGCATAACGAGCGAAGCCGAGCTTGTCCGCCACCGCGAGGGACGACAAATTGGTGTCATTGATCATGCAAGCCACACGTCGCTCGGGAAATCTTGCGTCGAACCACGCCAGCGAACCGCGCGCCGCCTCGCTGGCCAGCCCCTGACCCCAGGCGCGGCGCGCGAAGATCCAGCCGATCTCGGGCGTATCATCAAAACCATGGCCAAATCCGCGCCATGAGTGAAACACGCCGCAGATCCCCAGTACGTCGTCCGTGCCCCGTGCACGGCACGTGAAGATACCATAGCCGAACAGCGCCCACGAACCTGCATTGCGGCACAACCGGTTGAATTCCTCGACTGTGCCGGTCGGCCGGTTGCCCAGATGGCGCCGCACCTCGTCGTCCGCCAGCAACTCGACAAGCGCCGCGTGATCGCGCGGGGCGGGCCGCCACAGATCGAGGCGGTCGGTCGATAACTCGGGTCCTGTCATAACAGAACGTCTACCGCGTGGATGGCCACCCCGACAAGCCCGCCAACGAGTGTGCCGTTGATGCGAATGAACTGGAGGTCGCGCCCCACCGCACCTTCAATCCGGTCCGTCACCGTCCGAGCATCCCAACGGCGCACCGTTTCGGACACGAGCCGGACGATCTCACCGCCATAGCGCGTGACGACGCCCACCAGCGTGCGGCGAGCGAAGCGATTGACGAGCACCTGAAGGCGCGCGTCGTGCTGCAGCGCACGACCGAGTTCAGCGAGCGAGGCTCCGATGCGGTCGCTGCCATCCGCGCCCGCGCCTCCGCGGGACCGGACCGCGCGCAGCAACTGAGCCCGTCCCCGCTCCCAAAGTCCGTCAAGCCATGCGGCAAAGGCCGGGTTCGCCAGGATGTCACGCTTCATGGCCTCCACCCGCTCCTGCATGTCTGGATCATGGGTCAGCGCTTCGGCCAGTGCGGCGAGGCTCTCCTCGATCTTGCGGCGAAGGGGGTGGTCCTCGATGACCACGGTCTCGGCGAGGAGCTTGTAAAGCCCGTCAAGGATGCCGTTCGCCAATCGCTCATCGAGACCTGTCCAGCGCATGACCGTGTTGGCCTTGTCGTGGATCATGCGGCGAACGAGGTCCTCATTGGCCTCCAACGCTTCAGCCGAACGCCGGATAAGCCCTTCGAGTAGCGGCAAGTGGCGCCCCTCGGCGATCATGGCGGCAAGCAAATTGCCCAGCAGCGGTGCGAGCGCGAGCCTCTCGATCCGACTGCGGAGCGCCGCCTTTGCCATTCCACCCAGTTTTTCCTGATCCAGCGATTCCAGCACATCGGCGATGAGATCTGCCGCTCCTGCGCACAACCGGCTTTCGCCAGTGCGCGGATTGGCAAGATACTGGCCCGCAGCGTTTGCAGCATTGAGGCCGCGCAGGCGGCGCGCGACGACCGGCGGAGTAAGGAAATTGGCGCGCAGGAACGCTGCCATGGAGTCGGCAATGCGATCCTTGTTGTCGGGAATGATTGCCGTATGCGGAATTGGCAGCCCGAGCGGATGCCGAAACAGCGCGGTCACCGCGAACCAGTCGGCCAGACCGCCTACCATGGCAGCTTCGGCGAAGGCACGCAGGAATGCCCAGTTCGCATGGTACTGTTCCAGCTCTCGGGCCGCGAAAAATAATGCGGCCATCAGCAGGAGCAGCGCAGCAGCGAAGAGGCGCATCCGGCGCGCCGGGTCCGCGATGCGGCCCGGCACGAATTGCGACTGCGCCGGACGGCTGGTGGAAGAATCCCTTCGCGTGGCGATCACTCCGCCGGAAAAGCCTCGCCAGTGGCGTGGGCATGCCGCTCACGCGCAGCTTCGCGCGGATCATAGGACAAGACGCGGCGCCCAATCCACGGGCCAACCCGCTTTTCCATGCCGTCGGCAAGACTGAAGCCAGCGGGGACGAGCAGCAGTGTCAGCAAGGTCGAGAGCGCAAGGCCCCCGATCACCACAATGCCCATCGGCGCGCGCCAGCCGGCGTCTCCGCCAAGCGAAACGGCGGTCGGCACCATGCCTGCGATCATGGCGACGGTCGTCATCACGATCGGCTGTGCGCGCTTGTGCCCGGCCTCGATAATGGCTTCGAGCTTGGATGTGCCCTTGGCCATCTCCTCGATCGCGAAATCGATGAGCAGGATCGAGTTTTTCGCGACGATGCCGAAGAGCATCAGGATTCCGATAAACACCGGAAGCGACAGGGCCTGGCCCGTTGCAAGCAGAAGCAGAAGGCCGCCGAGCGGTGCAAGGAACAAAGACCCCATGTTCACCAGCGGCGAAATGAACCGGCGGTAAAGCAGGACCAGCACCGAGAACACAAGCAGGACACCGGAAGCGAGCGCGATCATGAAATTGGCGAGCATTTCCTGCTGCCAGCGATCTTCACCGGCCGGAGCGTTCGATACGCCCTGTGGCAGGTTCTTCATGATCGGAAGCGCCTTGATCGCAGCGTCAGCCGTGCCTTTGACCACGCCCGGCGGAAGATCGGCCCCCACAAAAACCCGGCGGTTCTGATTATAGCGCTGAATGCTGGTGGGACCGGACCCGAATCCGATCGATGCGACACGCGAGAGCGGCACAGAGCCACCCGAAACCGTCGGCACTGGCAGGTTCTGCAAGGTCGAAAGATCACGGCGAGAGGAAACTGGCAGCTTTACGCGGATCGGCACCTGCCGGTCGGATAACGAGAATTTCGCGCTGTTCTGGTCGATTTCACCCTGCGTAGCGATGCGGATGACCTGGCTCAGTTCCTGCGTCGTGACGCCGAGCGAGGCGGCAAGATCAAGATGCGGCGTGATGACGATTTCAGGCCGCCGCAAATCGGAGCTGATCCGCGGCGCAACCACCTGCTTGAGCTGGCTCATCTGTTCGACCAGGGTCTGCGCGGTTTTCTGCAACAAATCCGGATCGGAGCCGGACAGCATCACGCTGATCGCGCGTCCCGAACCACCGCCGGGGCCTCCGCCATTCTGGTTCATGAAGCTGACCCGGGCATCGGCAACTTTCTGCAGCCGCGGAGTCAGCGCGCGCTCGAATTCGATGCTGGACCGCGCACGGTCCCGCTTGAGTTCCATGAACACACGGCCATTGCCTTCGTTGATACGCTCCAGCGCAACGTCGATTTCTGGCTCGTCCTTCACCAGCGCCAGCACCTCGTCGACCTTGCGCTCGGTCTGCTCGATTGTGGTGCCGGGCACCATCTCGATCGTAATTCGGCTGAAATCTCCATCGGTTTCAGGGAAGAATTGCGAGGGAATCAGGAAAAACAGCACCACGGTGAAACCAAGTGCGCCCGCCGCGACGCCCATCATCCACAGCCGATGATCGCGCAGTCGCGCGCGGAACCAGCGCTGGGGAAACCGAGTGCGATAGGCCGCAACACTGCGCGTATCGAGGGACCACTTCAGCACTCGCATGTAGCGCTGGATCCACGGCCCGTTGCCGTGTTCGGCCTCGCCATGTGCACGCAGGAAATACGCTGCGATCATCGGCGTGATCATGCGCGCGACGAGCAATGAGAATAGTACCGCGATCACCACCGTGAGGCCGAAGTTCTTGAAGAACTGGCCAGACACACCCGGCATCAGCGCAACGGGAAGAAACACCGCGACGATCGAGAAGGTGGTGGCGACAACCGCAAGACCGATCTCGTCCGCCGCATCGATCGCCGCCTGATACGCCGATTTGCCCATGCGCATGTGTCTGACGATGTTCTCGATCTCGACGATCGCATCGTCAACCAGCACGCCGGCGACGAGGCCAAGCGCGAGCAGCGACATCGTGTTGAGGGTGAAGCCGATCAGGCTCATCAACCAGAAGGTGGGGATCGAAGACAATGGAATCGCGATCGCCGACACGATCGTTGCGCGCCAATCGCGCAGGAAGAAGAATACGACGATCACCGCAAGGACGGCGCCTTCGACCATCGCCGACATCGACGACTTGTATTGGTCCTTCGTGTAGCCGACGCTCGAGAACAGCTGGATGAAGTGCACCCGGCCGCCCTGCTCCTTCTCGATCTTGCCCAGTTCCTTGACGGTTTCGTCAAAGACACTGACGTCCGACTCTCCGCGCGCCCGCGCAATGCTGAAGGTGACCACCGGCTTGCCATTGTTCTTGGCGATCGACGTGATCTCGCTGAAGCTGTCGCGAACATCGGCGACATCAGACAGGCGAATGGTGCGCCCGCCGGAAATGCCGACCTGAGTGCGGGAAAGCTCGAACGCGCTGGCCGCATTGCCAAGGACGCGCACGGCCTGCCGCGAGCCTGCAACTTCGGCGCGGCCACCAGCAGCGTTGAGATTGACTTGACGAAGTGCGGCATTGATCTGCGTGGCGGTCACGCCCTGCGCCTTCATCCGCATGGGGTCGAGCGTGACCGCGATTTCACGGTTCACGCCGCCATTGCGGTCAACCTCAGCCATGCCGGGTACCGAAAGCAGGCGCTTGCGGACCGTGTCATCGATGAACCACGACAGCTGCTCGATTGTCATGTCATCGGCAGAGACCGCGAAATAGGCGATGGGATCGGACGAAGTCTGCGCCTTCACCACCTGCGGCTCGAGAATGCCTTCGGGCAAGTCGCCGCGGACCTGATCGACCGCGTTTTTGACCTCGTTCACGGCGGCATTGATGTCCGTGCCGATGGCGAACTGCACCATGGTCTGGCTTGAGCCTTCGGTCGCGGTCGAAGTCAGCGTATCGACGCCCGCAATCGTGCGCACGGCGGATTCAATGCGCTGGGTAATCTGGTTCTCAATTTCGGTCGGAGCTGCACCCGGCTGAGAGATCGTGACGATGACCAGCGGAAACTCGATGTCAGGCTGATCCTGCACCTTCATGCTCAGGAACGCGACTATCCCGGCCAGACTCAGGCCAAGGAACAGCACGATCGGCACGACAGGATTGCGGATCGACCATGCCGAAATATTGCGGAAATTCATGAGCGCCGCTCTTCGTTCATGCGCCAGTACGGGCGGCAGGTGTGGCGTCGCGGGTTACGACTGGCTGGACGACATCGCCCGGATTGAGGAAGCCGCCAGCCCTGAGCACAATCCGTTCGTTGCCCGAAAGTCCTTCGACCACCACAATTCCCTGCGCGGTAACATCGCCGGTCTTGATCGCGCGCCGCTCGACCTTGTTGCCCTTGCCCACGACATAGACAAACGGCCCAAGCTGATCGGACAGGATCGCGGACTCAGGCAGCATCGGCGCCGTGACCGCTCCACTCCGAATTTGCGCGCTCGCGAATCCGCCAGGGCGCAACGCCGGATCGTAGGCAAGCGCGATGCGGGCAATACCCTCGCGCGTCTGTGCATCGATAGTGGGCGAAAGCTGCCAGATCTGCCCGGTGAAAGGCTTGCTTGTGCCGACCGGTGTCACGGAGGCGGACTGGCCAACGGAAAGCCGTGCGAGATCGCTCTCGGCGAGGCGGGCCTGCATTTCGAGTTGGCCCTCCTTCGCGATACGGAACAAGACCCCGCTGCCGGGGCTCACGATCTGGCCGGGTTCCACCCCACGTGTAAGGACAAGGCCTGCTGCCGGGGCGATGATGTTAAGCCGGGCACTGCTGGCACGCAGTTGTCCGAGTTGCGCATCGGCGACCCGAACCTGGCCTACTGCTGCATCGCGCGTCGCGGTCAGCCGGTCCACATCCGCCTTCGAGATGAACCCACGCTCCACCAGCTTGAGCGCGCGGTCGAGATTGGCCTGTGCGATCCGTGCGTTCGCGCGCTGCACCTCGATATTGGCTGCCTGCCCGGCAATCTGTTGGGTCTGGACCGAGCGATCGACCACGGCGAGGACCTGTCCCGCACGCACCCAATCACCGGCATCGACGAGTACGCTGACAACCTGGCCACCTTCACCTGCGATACCGACTGGCATTTCGCGCCGCGCCGCAAGCGTGCCACTGGCTGTGATCGATCCGGTCACGCTGGTGCGGCCCGGCGTGATCACGCTGACGGACTGGGCCTGTGCGCTGCGCGCCGACGCTGCATCGGTTGCGGCCGGAGTGCGGTGCATGAAATACCAGGTAAGGCCAAGCGCCACCGCGATGACGATTCCGACGATGATCAGGCGGCCACGCCCGCCGCTGCGCGAGCCAAGATCGTCATCGCCCAGTGCGGGTTCGACGGCAGGCTGCAGCCCGGATTTGATCGTCGTTTCGTAGTTCATGTCGTTCACGTGCCTTAGTCCCGGTCGGGCGCCGAACTGCCGAAAATGAGGCTTGTCCCCATCTGACGGAAGTGTGTTATATGACTATATCACTTCCCGCAAGCGCGGGGAGCCTCGCTGTGCCGCACGCGATCCTTGTCTTAGCGCCGCATCCGACGAGTGACAATTACGGCTCGACAAAGCGCATGAACAAATGATTCGAGCGTGGCGAGGTTGCAACCGGAATCATCATGCGGGGCCCGCCTCTTCGGGTAGCCAAAGCAAATGGCCGCGCTGACGTTTGTCGGCGCGGCCACTGCTGATGGTTATGCGATCACAGCCTGAAGGCTGGCAACCGACTCAAAACTTGAGTTGGCGCTCGTAGAGATCGCGGTAGTGCTGGATTCGGGTGACGCGCAGGCCCTGCATGCCAGAACGGTCTACAGCCCGTTGCCACGATGCGAATTCCTCAAGCGTCAAACTATAACGCTCGCAGACTTCATCGATCGTGAGGAGTCCGCCGTTAACTGCAGCGACGACCTCGGCCTTGCGCCGCACGACCCAGCGCGTGGTGGAGGGCGGCGGAAGGCTATCCACTGTCAATGGCTCACCGAGCGGGCCAATGACTTGCGACGGCTTGATTTTCTGGTTCTCAATCATGTCTAATCTCGTCTGGTCGACGCTTCTGGGCGACGTTGGGACCGGGTTCCTCTTTGCCTTCCGCGTCATTTCCATTCGCTGAAGAGGCGGGGTTAACAAGCGCTTCAGCATCCAGTTCAACGCTTCTCAGCAACGCCGCAGCGGATTCGTGAAAACTGAAGCCCGCCGCCCTATGCGAGTCGGTTATGCCACAATGCGAATTCGCACTGATAGGTCCAGCAGTGGGGCTGATCGTTCTTCCCTCCAGCACACCCCGGGTATCATGGGCTGCCACGAGCCGCGCGCAAAGCTCGCTCCAGCCAAGCGGTCGCAATCCACCGCTCGTCTCGCTCGGCGCCAAGGGCCGGGAATCGGAAAATCTCATCTCCATGAATCGGCCTCTAACCCACCGTCCTATAAAGGAGGGTAAATCCCGCCTTCACCAAGAGTTAGGTTTTGACCAAATCGGACAGAACGAGGTTTGCCCATTTTTGGGCCTGACCTTCACGCCCAAAACGCCCTATGAGGCTGAAATGCAGTCTATCCAGGGCCACGACGGACATTCCCCCGCGACCGACTTGAAGTCCGACTCACTCTCGGGGCAGCTGCTGCATGCACGCGAATCAGCAAAACTTTTCGCACTTGAAGAGAATGGGGCCCGCCGGCGAATCGTTGTAGCCATGTCCGGCGGGGTAGACAGTTCGGTCGTCGCAGGGCTCGCTGCCGCGAGCGGCGCCGAAGTGATCGGCGTGACACTGCAGCTCTACGACTACGGCGCTGCCACCGGCCGTAAAGGCGCGTGCTGCGCTGGCGATGATATTCGTGATGCCCGTGCCGTAGCGGATCGCCTTGGCATCGCACACTACGTGTTCGACCACGAATCGCGCTTCCGTGAAGATGTCGTCGAGCGTTTCGCAGAGGATTATCTTGCCGGGCGCACGCCCATTCCCTGCATCCGCTGCAACATGGGCCCCAAATTTACTGATCTGCTGACCATGGCGCGCGACCTCGGCGCGGATTGCCTCGCGACTGGGCACTACGTGCGGCGTATCATCGCAGCGGATGGCCCCGAACTTCACCGCGCAGTCGATCCGGCACGCGACCAGTCATACTTTCTTTACGGCACAACCGAGGAACAGCTTGCGTTTTTGCGCTTCCCACTAGGCGGGCTGCCCAAGCAGCAAGTCCGCACAATGGCAGCTGCGCTTGGTCTTGGCGTTGCTGCAAAGCCTGACAGTCAGGACATCTGCTTCGTACCTGATGGCGACTATGCGTCGATCGTCACAAAGGTCCGACCGGAAGGCTCGGCGCCCGGCGAAATTGTCCATGCCGCAAGCGGCGCGGTGCTCGGAACGCATAAGGGCGTGATCCACTACACCGTCGGTCAGCGCCGCGGGCTCGAGATCGGGGGGCAGAGCGCACCACTTTATGTGACGGCGCTGGATGCACCTGCCCGCCGCGTCATGGTCGGGCCGAAGACCATGCTTGCGGTCGGCTCAGCGCAGCTCGGTGAAACAAACCGCATCGGCCCGATGCCTGTGGGTGCCTCGCTCACCGCCAAAGTAAGGTCGCTGGCAAAGCCGGTGCCGGTGATCGTCGAAGGCTCGCTGGGCGGCGGTGCTTCATGCGCCATTCGCTTTCTTCAACCGGAATACGGTGTCGCGCCCGGGCAGGCTGCCGTCGTCTATGACGGGGACCGTGTGATCGGCGGAGGCTGGATCGAGCAAACATCGCCTTGGCCAAGCGCGGAATAGTGCGTCAGTCGCTCCACGGCTCCAGCACGCAGCCCCAGCCTTCGCGATAGGTTGCGGTCTGCCGCGCAACGAGGGGGAACCGGGCAGTGACACTGCGTGAAGACGCATCTTCCGACAAAGTGATGAACTGCATCCCCGGCTCGAAATCCTTGCGGCAATCGCCAATCGCGCGTCCGCCCACGAAGCGGCACGAACATGCGACCCGTGCTCCGTACGATGCGCCCGTCACCGCATAGCCATGCAGCTGGGGCCACGCCAAGGCACCGGCCCCGACCAACCCGGCAAGGGCAATGATGCCCCAGCGCAACCAGCGTCGTCGCGGCTGGGCTGGCTGAGAGCCAAGTTTCGGGGAAGCTGCTGGTTTGGCCATTGCCATGCCGGGTCAATCTGGAGGAAAGCTGGCCGCCTGATGGCCCGCAATCTAATCGCCTTTATCGCTCCGCTCGCGCTTGTGCCAGCCCTCTTCGGCTGCAGTCCCTCCGCGCCGCCAGCGCCGCCGCCGGTTTCAGCCGAAGCCCTGAAGGCGGTTACCCCCAACCCCGGCGTCCCGCGGGAGGAGCTGGCGCGCCGCGTTGATGCCCTGTTCAGTGAGCAGGACGCGGCAGAAACACGGGCGGTGATCGTAATGCAAGGCGGCCGGGTAATCGCCGAGCGCTATGCGCCGGGCTATCATGAGAACACCCGGTTCGTGAGCTGGTCGATGGCAAAATCAATCACAGGCGTGATGATCGGCATGCTCGTCTCCGACGGTCGATTGCGGCTGGATGAATCGGCGCCCATTCCGGCATGGCAGCGCCCAGGCGATCCGCGCGGAGAGATCACGCTGCGCCAGCTCCTCCAAATGCGGTCAGGCCTGCGCCATGCGGAGGCGATCTCGCCTCTGTGGAAGTCGGACGAAGTGCGCATGCTGTTCCTCGACGGACGCGACGCAATGGCGCGCTATGCCGAAGACCAGCCGCTGCAATACGAAGCAGGCCGCAAGTGGGTCTATTCGAGCTCGACCAGCGTCATCCTTGCCGACCTTGCCGCGCGAGTGCTGGCCCCGGCGCCCGATCCGGAAAGCCGACGCAACGCAGTCGCGGAATATCTGCGCACACGCCTGTTCGAGCCGATCGGGATGCGTTCGATGCTGCCCGAATTCGATGCATCGGGCACTTTGATTGGCGGCAGTCTGATCCACGGCACAGCGCGCGACTGGGCGCGTTTCGGAGAGTTCCTGCGCAATCGCGGCGCTGTGGGAGGCGCGCAGCTTGTTCCGCGTCAATGGATCGACTTCATGGTCACGCCTTCGCCGCGCGAAAGGCAGTACGGCGCGCAGATCTGGCTCAATCGAGCGCCAACGACCGGCAAGCCGGCGCTGTTTCCAGACCGCGGCCCGCGTGACCTGTTCGCCTGCCTCGGCCATCTCGGGCAGTATGTGCTGGTCTCTCAGTCTCGGCGGCTGGTCGTTGTGCGGCTAGGCAAGACGCAGGAGGATAGGCTTGACCCCGTGACCGCAAGGCTCGGCGAACTTGTGGCGCTGTTTCAGCCTGCAGACTGAAGGCGTCTAGAAGGAGGCGGGGCCACCTTGGGCACGCAGTGCAGGACTTGTTCCATCAGGCGCAGCAGCAAGCAGATCATGCGAGCCAAGAGCCGCCTCATCGACATGTCCGTCGGGATCCGGATGGATCAGAATCTCGACCCCCGGAAAGGCCTCGAGCAGCTTGTCCTCGATCTCGTCCATCACCCGATGCGCCTCCGTTACCGTCATGCGGCCATCGACCCAGACATGGAATTGAACGAAATCGCGATTGCCGCTCGTGCGGGTTCGCAAGTCGTGCAAGCCTTTGAGCTCAGGATGCTCAGCGACCACCGCAAGAAAGCGCTCACGCTTCTCAAGCGGCCATTCGTGATCCATCAGCTGCTCGATGGCGGCCTGTGAGGCGCCCCATGCGCCCCAGCCGAGCCACAGTGCGATGCCGAAAGCAAAAACCGCGTCTGCTCCCGCAAGACCCAGCCAGTGATCTAGCGCCAATGCAGCAATGACTGCGAGATTGAGCACAAGGTCTGAAGAATAATGCAGGTTGTCGGTCGATATCGCGAGGCTGCCGGTCGCGCGGATCACGCGGCGCTGATAGCCGAGCAGCAGAACTGTGGCGCCGATGGCCACGATCGATACCAGCATTCCGGCTTCCGCGTCGGCCGGACGTCCGCCTCCGAGGAACTCGTCGACCGCCCGCCAGGCGAGCCCAAGCGCCGAAATCGAAATCAGGACGACCTGAAACATCGCGGTCAGCGCTTCAGCCTTGCCATGGCCGAAGCGGTGGTTCGCATCTGCGGGCTGGGCGCCGATCCACACCCCGAGTAGGGTAGCTAGGCTGGCAACGAGATCGAGCCCCGTATCCGCAAGACTGCCCAGCATCGCAGTCGATCCCGTGGTCAGTACCGCATACCCCTTCATTGCCAGGAGCAACGCCGCAACCGTGATGCTGGCATAAGCCGCACGGCGATTCAGGTCGCCATGGTCCGGACTGCTGGTCATATCCATCCTGCGAGTTCGCTTGCCATCAAGGAAAAAGGAGCGTGCTCGTCCAGCCGCCGCCATCGGCACGGGTAAAACGACGGCGCTCGTGCAGGCGATACTCGCGGTCCTGCCAGAACTCGATGGCGTGCGGCGTCACACGGTAACCTGACCAATGATCAGGTCTCGGCACCGAGCCATCGGGATACTGCGCACGGATCGCCTCCACCCGTTCGAGATAAACCTCACGCGAGGGAAGCGGACGCGATTGGTCCGACGCGGCTGAACCGAGCCGCGATTCGGGATGGCGACTCGCAAAGTAGGCATCGGCCTCGGCTGACGTCACTTCAGCGATCTTGCCTTCGATCCGGACCTGCCGACGCAAGCTCTTCCAGTGGAACAGCAGTGCAACTTGGGGATTTGCCGCAAGCTCACCTCCCTTGCGGCTTTCAAAATTGGTGTAGAAGACAAAGCCATCCGCGCCGTGCCCCTTCAGAAGCACCATCCGCACCGACGGTGCTGCGCCAGGTGTCGCTGTTGCAAGAGCCATGGCATTGGGATCATTGGGCTCGTTCGCTTTTGCATCGGCAAACCATGCCTCGAAAATTGCGAACGGATCGGTCCCGGGGATGGCATCTTCGCTCGTTGAGGTGGCCACTGCTTCAGTCCTGCATATTGCCGATCGTTCCAGACCCGATCCTGTGCCGCCCTACTCCAGCACAAGCTGAGTGCAAAGCGAGCCTTGCGGGTAGGCGGGCGTAACCCTAGCTAAGGTACATGGCAGATCCCTATTCCATCCTCGGCGTGCCCCGCACCGCAAGCGAGAAGGACATCAAGTCCGCTTATCGTACGCTGGCCAAGGAACTGCACCCCGATCGCAACGCCGGAAAGCCCAACGCGGCTGAGCGCTTTGCAGAAGTGACGCGCGCCTACGATCTGCTCTCGGACAAGGACAAGCGCGCCAAATTCGATCGCGGCGAGATCGATGCCGACGGCAATCCGGCCGGCCCCTTCGGTTTCGGCGGCAGCGGGGCGGGCGGCGGATTTGCTGGCGCTCAACGCGGCTATCGCCACGACGGGTTCGAAGGGTTTGGTCAAGGCGGCGGCGAAGGCATCGACCTTGGCGACATTTTCGAGGGCCTGTTCGGCGGACGCGGCGGAATGGGGGGTGGCCCCACTGGTGGCGCTGGTCCCGGTAGCCGGCGGCGACCGGCCCCGCGCGGCGCAAACGTCACTTATTCGCTCAAAGTCCCCTTCAACGAAGCCGCGCGGCGCGAACCGCAGCGCGTGACCTTGGCGGATGGCAAGACGATCGACCTCAAGCTTCCTGCCGGCCTTGTCGACGGCCAGCAGGTCCGCCTGGGCGGCAAGGGCGAGGCAGGGCCAGGCGGGTTCGGCGACGCCATAGTAACGATCGAGATCGAGCCGAGTTCGCACTTCGAGCGCGAGGGCGACAACATCCGTCTCGAAGTGCCCATCAGCCTCGACGAGGCGATTGCCGGTGCAAAAGTGCGCATTCCCACGGTTGAGGGGCCCGTTATGATGACGGTCGCACCCGGCAGCACCAGTGGCAAGACACTGCGGCTGAAAGGGCGCGGCTTTACACGCAAGAATGGCGAACGCGGTGACCAGCTGGTTACGCTTCTGGTGGATATCCCGGCCGAAGATACCGATCTCAAATCGCGCCTGGAGGGGTGGCGCGATGGCCGCGATTTGCGTGCGAAGTTCGCAGTTTGACCAGATGAGCAGCGATGGGCAAGTGCCAGCGAAGGCTGTGCGCGACGAACCGTATGTGCCCATCGCCGATCTTTCTCCCGAGGCAAGACGCCGCGCTGCGTTGTCGCATCGACAAGCCCTCGCCGATGTCAGTTCCCGGCGCGCACTGAAGGTCCGGTCACTGGAAGTGCTGCGCAGGGTCTGGGCCGGAGTGGTGCATGACGGCACGATCCATGCGGGAAACTTCGCCTACATGGTGCTGATCGCGCTGTTTCCCTTTTTCATCATAGGCGCGGCGGTGTTTTCATTGGCCGGCGAAGCGAACGACCGCACTGCCGCAGTCAACACCGTGCTCATCGCCCTTCCCCCCGTGGTCGCCAATGTGCTTTCGCCGGTGGCCCACGGCGTGATCGAGGCACGAACCGGAGGGCTGCTTTGGATCGGAGGGCTGGTCGGCTTGTGGACCGTCGGCAGTCTCGTCGAGACGATCCGCGATATTCTGCGCCGCGCCTATGGAACAAGGCTGGTCCATGCCTTCTGGCGCTACCGGCTGATGTCGATAGGCCTCATCATCGCGTCGGTCGTGCTCATCCTGCTTTCGATAGCGGCACAAGTCGTGATCGGTACGGTTATGGAAGCCGTCACCACGTGGCTACCCCGCGCGACCGACCTGATCGATGCGCTTGCGCTATCGCGCGTCATCCCCGCTCTCGTGCTCTATGGCGCGCTATGGCTGCTGTTCATTTCGCTCACGCCACAGGCATATAGCGCCCGGATCTATCCCAAATGGCCCGGCGCGCTGGCTGTCACGCTATGGTGGCTCGTCGTTACCACGATGCTGCCCAAGCTCCTGCGCCATTTGTTCATGTACGATCTGACTTACGGTAGCCTCGCCGGGGTGATGATCGCGCTTTTCTTTTTTTGGCTGATTGGCCTAGGGATGGTCGTAGGCGCCGAACTGAATGCCGCTCTGGCTGAAACGCCGGAGGAGCAGGACTTGGTGGGCCAGGCAGACAACCGGGCGCGTGCTGCGAGAGAGCGAGCGACCGAACCGACGCAACAGGACCAATGAAGCAAGAGGTCGCATGACAGGACTTATGGAAGGAAAGCGCGGCCTGATCATGGGTCTCGCGAATGACAAATCGCTCGCGTGGGGGATCGCCCGCAAGCTGCATGAACAAGGCGCTGAACTGGCCTTTTCGTATCAGGGCGAGGCGCTTGAAAAGCGCGTGCGACCACTCGCCGCGAGTCTTGGCAGCAATTTTCTGATCGAATGCGATGTTTCTGACATGGCGGCGCTCGATACCGCGTTTGAGACGCTGAGCGCGCGTTGGCCAACCATCGACTTCCTAGTCCACGCCATCGGCTTTTCCGACAAGAGCGAGCTGCGCGGCAAGTTCATGGACACCTCGCTCGACAACTTCCTGATGACCATGAACATCTCGGTCTACAGCATGGTTGCCGTCACTCGCCGAGCGGCGGCTATGATGCCGCAGGTTGAACACGAGGACGGTTCTACCAGCGGGGGCGGCTCGATCGTGACGCTGACCTACTATGGCGCCGAGAAGGTAGTCCCGCATTACAACGTGATGGGTGTGGCGAAGGCCGCGCTCGAGGCCAGCGTCCGCTACCTGGCCAACGATTGCGGGCCGCAAGGCATCCGGGTCAATGCGCTTTCCGCCGGCCCGATCAAGACGCTGGCGGCAAGCGGTATCGGCGATTTCCGCTACATCCTGAAGTGGAATGAGCTCAATGCGCCGCTGCGCCGCAACGTGACGATCGACGATGTCGGCGGCGCCGGCCTCTACCTGCTTTCAGACCTTTCATCGGGCGTGACTGGCGAAGTGCACCACGTCGATTCCGGTTATCACACCGTCGGGATGAAGCAGGAAGACGCGCCGGATATCGCGCTGGGCTGAGCCCCGAGCAAACGTCAGGGCTGTGGAGGCGCGTCGAGCGGTGTGGTCGGCGCGGAAGGGGTCACAGCGGAAGGATTTGGCGCCGCAGGCGGGTGGGGCACATCCCCATCCCGCTCGCGCTTCAGCTTGGCCTCATACTCCTTTTCGAGGACTTCGACCCTGGCCTGCTCTGCCGCCGTATCGGCATCAATGGTCTTGAGGCGCTTGGCGCGCTCCTCTTCGATCAGTTTGCCGAACTGCACATCTCCAGCCTGCTTCTTTTCGGAATAGGCGCTGTTGATCAGCTGGGCCATGCAGCCGGTGGCACCGCCCGCGCCGATCGGCGAACACGAGTTGACGCCGGTCGCTCCGACAGTCTCGTAGGCCTTGACGCGCTGCGTCCAACCTTGGTTGACCGAAGCATTCGGATTGTCCCGCAGCGGTTTGGGAATGCGGAAACGCTCGGCCTCGTCCTTGCGCGCGCAGACCGTAATCGAGCCGTCAGTCGAGGCCGGGCAGGGATCATCGCCATATACGATGAGCTGGTTGATCTTCTCGCTTGGGTTGTCCTGGGTCTGGGCGGCTGTTGACACCGGTCCAGCAAGCAGCGTGGCAAACGCCAACGCGGAGGCAAGGGCTGCGGCGGAATGGCGCTTCATTACGAGGGCTCCAGCTGGGATCATGCCAATCGATATAGAACCTCAACGGCGTGAACGATAGCTGAAGTCCGCGCCTTGCGGTGGATCAAGCTACTCGCGATCAAATGTGCTTGGAGACCGCAATAGCCATCCGGCAACCCATGCGGATCACGTTGAACAAGACCGGATAGGCCGGCGCACGCTCAGCACCGGCAGCCAGTGCGGTATCGCGATGTTCGCGCTCGTCGTCGCGAAATTCGCGGATCATCGCGGAAAGCTCGGGATCTTCTTCCCCGAGCTGCTCAAGCTGCTCGGTGTAATGACGGTCGATTTCCGTTTCGATAGCAGCGGTGCAAGCCATCGCGGCTTCTGGACCGATCAACGCGGTGGCAGCACCAAGCGCAAAGCCCGCGGCAGACCAGAGCGGTTGCAAAGCCGTGGGCCGCACACCGCGCTCCACGAGCAAGGCATCGAAGCGCTCGCGATGTGCCGCTTCCTGCTGTGCCATGGTTACGATCTCGCCGGAAATCGCAGTGCGGTCTCCCATCACGGCCAGCTGTCCGGCGTAAATGCGGATCGCACCGAACTCGCCAGCCTGATTGACCCGCACCATGGCTTCGCGCGTTTCCATCATCAAAGTCCCTTGGTGCGGCGGCGGCCGAGAAGCACTACGATCAATACCGCGCTGGCCACTGAAATCAAAAAGTTGAACCCGGCAAGGCTTACCCCGAACAGCGTCCACGCCGGTGTATCACACCGGATCAGCGGGGCATTCATGATAGAGGCGAGCGGATCGCTACCAAGCTGAGTCGAAGAACAGGCAGTCGGCCCTGTCCACCAGCCATACTCGATCCCGGCATGAAACGCGCCGATCAGGCCGCTGATAGCAACAGCCAACGCGGCCAGCCGAACAAACGCATCGCCTAACCGCGTTCCTCGCACGGCCAATGCGGCAAGGGCCAGCCCGATTGCGGCGAAATGGGGATAGCGTTGCCACCAGCACATTTCGCATGGGGCTAGGCCAAACCCATATTGCGCAACGTATACCGCTGCGATCAGCCCGCCCGGTACGGCCAAAGCAAGTAGATACGCCCTTTGCACGGGGTTCGCCGCCAGCTTTGCCACAATCAGCGCTTGCGCGCGGCCAGCGCTTGGGGCGCTGTGTGCCCTAGCGTCTGCAGTGCATAATAGAGCTGGAAGTCGTCGATATTCTTGGCCTTGAGCTCCTCCGGCGTCATTTTGAAGCGCGGATCAGGAGCCTTGTCGCGCTCGAGGTCCTTGTCGTCCTTGATCTCGTTGATCAGGTGTCCGCGCAGGTCGCTTTCGCGGTAGAACTTCTGGGCACGCTTCCGCAGATCGGGATCCGAAATCTGCGGAACGGCGATATCGGGATCGATGCCGCCTTCCTGAACCGACCGTCCAGACGGCGTGTAGTAGCGCGCCGTCGTAAGCTTGAGCGCCGTGTCGCGGGTCAGCGGCATAAGCGTCTGTACGCTGCCCTTGCCAAAGCTCCGCTGCCCCATCAGCACGGCGCGATGCTGGTCCTGCAAGGCGCCCGCAACGATCTCGGACGCCGAAGCAGAGCCTTCGTTGATCAACACGATCATCGGGATGCCTTTGGCGATGTCGCCCGGAGTCATTGATTCGGCATTGTAGGTCTCGTTGTCACGCGGATAGCGGCCGCGCTGCGAGACGATGACGCCATGATCGAGAAACAGGTCTGAAAGCGCCACAGCCTGATCGAGCAAGCCACCCGGATTGCCGCGCAGGTCGAGCACCAGGCCATTAACCCGGCCACCGGTCGTCGCCTTGATTTGCTTGAATGCATCAAGCACCTCGCTGCCGACGTTTGCGCTGAAGCTCGAAACAGAGATCAAGCCGACGTTGCCTTCGACCTTCCAGTCGACCGGCTTGAGCTCGATGACCTGCCGAGTGATCTTCACATCGATCGGCTCGTCGCGGCCCGAGCGGAACAAGGTCAAGCTGATCGACGTGCCAGGAGGGCCGCGCATCTGGTCCACCGCCTCGTCCAGCGTGCCACCATAAATCAGCTTGCCATCGATGTGCGTGATGTAATCGCCCGCCTTGACCCCGGCAGCGTCAGCTGGGCTTCCCTTGGTCGGCGCGATGACCTTGACCGCGCCGTCGTCCATGGTGACGGAAAGGCCCAGACCGCCGTAGGAACCATCAGTCTGCGTGCGCAGGTTTTCGAAATCGCGGGCATCGAGGTACGAGCTATGCGGATCGAGCGCCGCGAGCATGCCATTGATCGCGCCCTTGATGAGCTTGTCGTCGTCAACCGGCTCCACATAGCTGGTCTTGATCCGCTCGTAGACGGCCATGAGCTTGCTGAACTCGGGGCCGGACCGGGCATCGACGGCGGCAAGTCCCGCTGTGGTAGCCGGAATTAGGGCAACCGCGCTGACGAGCGCAGCGGCACGAAACAGGGGAGCGAACTTGAACGACATGACCGTCTTTCGGCAAAGAGTGCAGAGCCTTGAGCCTGCTTCTATAGGCCCGGAACGATTAATGCCAGATGGGCCCGCGCCATGCAAAAAGGGCAATCAACGCGCGATCATGTTGAGCGGATTAACTGGTATCCCATCCTTGCGAAGCTCGATCGTCACCGTCGGGCGTCCTGGTCCGGCCAAACCAAGTGGAGACCCTTGGACAACCCGTTCTGCCACCGTGACGTCCAGCCGGCCCAGATTGGTTATCAGCGAGGTCCAACCGCCATCATGGTCAATAATGACGATTCGCCCATACCCGCGGTAATCTCCAGCAAACGCGATCCGTCCAGCCGCCGGTGCTACAATTTGGGCGCCGGCGGCTGGCGCAAGTGTAACCCCAGTAGACCGCACATTTCCGATCAGATCGCCGAAACCGGAAACGATGCGGCCGCTCAAAGGCATGATCCACAAGGGGCCAGCCCCAACCGTCGATGTCGTCCCCGCTTCCTCGATCACCAACATCGAACTCTGCCGGTCCGGCCTGGGCACAGGGCCGGGGAGGGCAGCCAGCTCGCTGCGCAGCGCACCGTCCGCACGCAGCCGCTCCATGAGTGCGGCTATGTCGCGTGTATCTTCAGCCAATGCGAGAGCGCGGTCAGCCTCGCGGCTAGCCACGCCTTGCGCGCTGCGAGAAGCGATACGCTGTCGACTTTCCAACGCGGCAAGTTGCTGCCGGCGCAGATCGAGTGCCTCTTCACTTTTTTTGAGGCTGTTCGCGGCGCGCTGCGCCTTGTCCTGCAACTGCCGACCACGGATGATTTCCGATCGCAGGCCCGCGGTACGGCGCTGCACTTCCGGGAGCATCGTTTCGAGTACGGCACGCAAGTAGACTGTTTCGCGCAATGACTCCGCGCGCATCAGGCTGAATACGAGCGGCCGCCGCGACATTAGCTGCAATGCGGCCGTCAGCCGTACGACCGGTTCCTGGCGAGCGGCAATGCGCAGGCGGAGCGCTGCGCGCTGCCGGTCAACCTCCCTGATCTGCGTTTGCGCAAGAGTGATTTCAGCCTCAGATTGCTGGATCCGCGCCGCCACGGCCGCTGCTTCTCTGGCTGTGCGATCGGCAGCTGCAGTTGCGCGCCGCGCTTCCTCCTCGAGCGCATCGCCTCGCTGTCGAGCTTCCGTCAGCGCACGCGTCGCGGTTCGCAGGGCTGCGCCCGCCTGATCAGGGGTTTCGAACGGTGCATCCTGAGCGAGGCCTTGCAAACCAGCAAGGCATAGGATCGCCAAAGGCAAGAGCATGAACACCCTGCCCCAAGTCGTGCCTTTAGCCATCGCGGTGATACGGATGGCCGGAAAGGATGCTTGTGGCGCGCCACAATTGCTCGGCAAGCATAGCGCGGGCGAGCATGTGCGGCCAGGTCGCGTTGCCGAATGCAAGCAGCAGATCGGCGCCATTCCGCATAGCGGCGTCATGGCCATCCGCTGCACCGATTAGGAATCGCGCTTCGCGCACTCCATCGTCCCGCCAGCGGCCCAGAATTGCAGCGAAAGCAGTTGAACTGAGCTGCTCACCGCGTTCGTCGAGCGCCACGGTTCGCATCGGCGTGGCTGCGGGCGCCGGGATGGAGCCGCCCCGGTCAGGCAACTCGGTCACCTTCAACCCCCAGGCAATGCGCTTTGCATAGCGATCAACAAGCTCGGCTTCCGGCGAACGGCCAATCTTTCCGCGAGCGATCACGTGCAACAGCATGATTCCGCCCTAGCCCAGAAGAGTGGCACATTGAATCCCGGCATTTTCGGATCTGTGGAGCGATCCTCGCGAGGTCAGGCCGCGCCCTGGTCTCCGAAGGCCCACATGCGTTCCAGATTGTAGAAGCTGCGCACTTCCGGCCGGAACAAGTGAACGACAATATCGCCTGCGTCGATCAGCACCCAATCAGCTGCGGGCAAGCCCTCGATACGGACATGGCCGAAGCCGCCATGCTTGATGCGCTCGGCGAGCTTTTGGGCCGTCGCTGCAACCTGGCGCGTCGACCGGCCTGACGCGATCACCATATGATCGGCCACTGAGCTTTTACCCTCGAGCGGAATTGTCACGACGTCTTGCGCCTGATCATCATCGAGCGAACGCAAAACCAGTTCAAGGAGCGAACCGGGCGTTGCGGAAAGCGGCGAGGACGCCGGAGTTGGGGTGATGCCGGCATCGGCCGGCAAGGGCTGTATACTTGTCATGGGTGTGTAGATGGTCTCCGTAACTGACGGTTCAATGGCATTTGACCCAAAGGCGACGAACCGCTCACAGCAGCCTCACTGCTTGTTTGGTCCCAATGGATCGATGGGTCAGCATGTCGTTCTGATGGATGCGTTCATAGCGGCAATACCAGTCCGGATCGGCGGCGCGGATGGCCGTGGCCGATCGGACATCGGGGTCGAAACGCAAGATGACCAGCGCCGGGGCGCTCCGCTTCGCGCCGTTCAAATCCTGGCTGTGCCGCCGGCGCCAGCGGCGCAGCCATGCCATGGCGGGGCTCGCCAAAGCATGTGCATCATAACCCGGCCGGGCGATAACGGCAATCGGCATCTCGCGTGCGATCCGGCGCCATCCGCGCCAACGGTGGAACTGCGCAAGATTGTCGGCGCCCATCAACCAAACAAAGCTGCGGCGAGGGTAACGCTGCTTGAGCTTGCGCAACGTATCGATCGTGTAGCGCGTGCCCATTTCGGCTTCGATCGCGGTTACCCGGACCGGTATGCCGCGCGCCATTTTGCAGGCCGACGCGTACCGTGCGGGAAAGGGGGCCATGCCTGCGGCAGGCTTGAGGACATTGCCGGGTGAAACAAGCCACCACACCTCATCAAGGCCAAGTGCATCAAGCACAAACCTGCTGATCCGGCGATGGGCCCCATGCGCAGGATTGAAACTGCCGCCAAGCAGTCCAGTAAGGACAGGCGTCAGGGGCGAATCTGCCCGGAGCCGAGGACCAGCCACTTGTAGGTCGTAAGCCCCTCAAGCGCGACCGGCCCTCGCGCATGTAGCCGTCCAGTCGCAATGCCGATCTCGGCACCAAGTCCGAATTCGCAGCCGTCCGCAAATTGGCTGGATGCGTTATGCATGACGATGGCCGAGTCGACTTCCGCGAGAAACCGCGCGGCAGCTTCGGTATCGCCGGTCACGATCGCATCGGTGTGGCCCGACGCGTGCCTGGCGATGTGGGCCAATGCGCCATCAAGTCCATCGACGATCGCGACGGAAAGCACGGCGTCGAGATACTCGGAATCCCAGTCGGAGGACTCCGCCGGCTTGATCCGGGGATCGATGGCGCACGCGCGGGCATCGCCTCGAAGTTCGCAGCCCGCTTCGAGCAGCGGCTCGACCAGTCCGTGCGGATCGGAAAACTGCACATCAACCAGCAGCGTTTCCATCGCGCCGCAAATGCCGGTGCGCCGCATTTTCGCATTGAGCGCGATATCCCGCGCCATCACCGGATCGGCAGCACGGTCAATGAATGTGTGGTTGATGCCGTCGAGATGGGCAAGGACCGGCACGCGCGCATCCGCTTGCACCCGTGCAACGAGGCTTTTGCCTCCCCGCGGCACGATCATGTCGATCAGGCCACCCGCAGCAAGCATCGCACCCACGGCTGCCCGGTCCTGCGTCGGCACGAGCTGGACAGATTCCGCTGGGACACCGCCTTCGATCAGTCCCTCGACCAAAGCCGCATGGATCGCCCGATTGGATCTCGCTGCTTCGCTGCCTCCACGGAGTAGCGCGGCATTGCCGGAGCGCACGCAAAGCGCTGCCGCATCCGCCGTAACGTTTGGCCGGCTTTCATAGATGATTCCGATCAGGCCGATCGGCACACGGACCCGGCGCAATACGATACCGTTGGGCCGCCGAGATTCATCGATGATCTGGCCGACCGGATCCTCAAGCGACGCAACCTGTTCGACGGCGTGAGCCATGGCTTCGAGCCGCGCGGTGTCTAGCGTCAGGCGATCCAACATCGCAGAGGAAAGGCCCGCCGCCTTGCCATCGGCGACATCGCACGCATTTGCCGCGAGGATTGCGGGTGCAGCACGGCGCAATGCAGCGGCTCCACAGCGCAGCGCAGATGCTCGTTTAGCCGAGGACAGGGTCGCCAGCTCACGCTGCGCCAACCGTCCGGCATGAGCGAGGCCTTCGACGAGTGCCGTGACATCGGTAGTTGGTGCGGAGGAAGAGGACCCGTTCATGGCGAGGCCTTTAGCATCAGGGAACCAAGCTGTCAGCCTGAATGGGCTGCGCAGGAAAACTGGGCCCAACAGTCTGCCTAACGAGTCGTAATATGTGCAATTTACCGGGGGCGCGAGGCCGAGTCGCTGCCCGGACCGCTTGGGCAAACTGCAGAATTGAAGCAATTCGTCCCTCATGAAGAACGGTTCATCTACAGAGCGGCCCTCATGATTCGACGGTAAGAGTGGCTGTGCTTAAGCGGCACGCTCGCGCCGAACAATAAGCGGCGCATAGGGACGGGGGTCGCTATCCTACCTGATACAACTCGGTCTAAGCCGGTTCCGGCGGAAGATGGCGGCCGTCCATCTAGCCGCTTGCACGCGCTTGTGGAGCGGGTGCGGGGCTGGTTTCCCGACCGTGAATTTTTCATGCGCTCGAATGGTCAAGTGCGCTTCATTCGGCTTTCCGCGCAGCTTCAGATGCGGGTGGCGGGTGCTCTCGCCGGAGCCGCTTTGCTTTGGGTTTCCATGATCGGATGGATGCTCATCAGCCAAGCTGTCGCCGCCTACAACCAGGCGTCTCTGCTCGAGCGCGAGGCTGCTATCGCGACCGCTGAAAGCCGTGTCGCGCAGTATCGTTCAAGTCTCGGCACCGTCGCGAATGACCTCGCAAAACGTCAGGATTTCATTGAAAAAAGTGTCCAGGGCTCGATCGGCTCCCTGCCGCGGACGCTACCGTCCGGCACTGGATCCGGCGACACTGTATCCGATAGCACGGAAGAAGCTGGCAAGACCGTCCGGAAGATTTCCATGGTCCTGCCCGAGGCGACCGGGCTCGCCCAAATCGAAGCCCGCCAGCTTGCGTTCGTCGAGGCTCTGACACGTTACGCCGACGCCCGTGCGGTTCGTGCCGAAAATGCCATGCGAAGCCTCGGCCTCAACCCCGGTCTGGTGGCGGCTGCGGATCACGCTGCAATGGGGGGGCCACTTATTCCCATGGCCACTGGCCCTGGCAACACGCTCGACCCCCGATTTGCGCGGTTCGGCGCCAGCCTCGCGCGGATGAGCGCGCTGGAGCAGGCTTTGGTGCGAATCCCCAACACACTTCCTGCCAGCCTTGATTATGTCTCGAGTGGCTTCGGTTACCGTGTTGATCCATTCACTGGCGGCGGCGCTTTTCATGCCGGACTCGATTTCCGTGGCCCCATCGGAGCTCCGATCCGCGCGGCAGCGACGGGTACAGTGAGCTTCACCGGCGTCAAGCAGGGTTACGGCAATTGTGTAGAGATCAGCCACGGCAACGGCATGCTGACGCGGTATGCTCACATGTCGCGAATCGAAGCACGCACTGGTGACGTTGTGCAACCCGGCAGCCTGATTGGCGCGATCGGCAGCACAGGCCGGTCGACTGGCCCTCATTTGCATTTTGAAGTGCGGATACGCGACCACCCCGTGGATCCGCGACCGTTCCTGGAGGCGATGCCGCATGTTTTCCAAGAAGCCAGCACCAAAGACGGAAGCTTTCGTCCGGTCGGCCACGGCCGGTAACGCGATGACGGCCCCCACCTTCTCTGTCCTCGGCGCAGATCTCGTGATCAAGGGCGATATCACTGCCAGCGCTGAACTACATATCGATGGTCAAGTAGAGGGCGACATCACCTGCTCCGGATTGGTGCAAGGAGAGGCTAGCGCCATTCATGGTTCGATTCGCGCGCAGACCGCCAGACTTGCGGGAATCGTGCGCGGCGGAATCGAAGTTGCCCAGCTAGTCGTGCAAAAGACGGCACGCGTTTATGGCGACGTGAAATATGAAGTGCTCACAATCGAACAGGGCGCCCAGATCGACGGACGGCTGAGACATGGCATTGAGCCGGTCGAGGCCGAGGCCCCACTCACGCTTGTGAGCTGAAAACCCCTACCAAGAAAGGGAGGGGCTTCTGGATAGCCTGCGATCCCGGCTCACCGGGCACTCGGCAGGCCGATCAGCTATCGGAAATGCCTTCCGCACGGCGAGCTTCAAGCCACGCTGCCGCTTCGGCTTCCTGCGCGGCCTGCGATGCCGCCTTGGCGTGTGCCTCGCGTTCGGCGCGCAGTTCCTCGATCAGGGCCTCGCGGTCATTGCCCAGCCGCAAGTTGCTGGCCGTATCATCTTCCTCAATTCCGGCGCGCTTTGCGGCCTTGGCAACCAGGGCATCAAGCTCACGCTGTGAGCAAAGCCCCAGTGTCACCGGGTCCTTCGGGTTGATGTTGGAAATGTTCCAGTGGCTGCGATCTCGGATAGCGGCGATCGTATTGCGCGTTGTACCGATAAGCTTGCCGATCTGCGCATCCGAAATTTCGGGATGATGACGCAATATCCATGCAATGCCATCGGGCTTGTCTTGGCGCTTGGACACAGGCGTATAACGCGGGCCCTTCGTGCGGCTCACCGAGATCGGAGCCTTCTGCATCCTCAGCCGGTAATCCGGATTTGTCTGCCCCCGCTCGATTTCGGGCTGGGTCAGTTCACCCGAATGCACGGGATCGCGCCCCGTATACTTGGCGCCGGCCAGATCATCGGCCATCGCTTGCACCTCGAGGATGTGCAGACCACAGAACTCGGCAATCTGCTCGAAGGTCAGCGCGGTGTTGTCGACAAGCCATGATGCCGTAGCATGGGGCATCAAAGGATAGGTGGACTGGTTGCTCAAGGGGAGCCCCTCCGGACAGCGGAAACAATAAGGGCCACCCCTTGCGGAGCGGCCATCATGGCTGAGATGTAGGCGACACGGCTTCGCACGGCAAGCCAAATCCCACTGATTCCTCCAGCGAAGTGTGGCTGGCAACCTATTGGGCAACTGCCAATACGATCTTCCCGATGTGCGTTCCTGTCTCCATACGGTCATGGGCAGCGGCTGCCTCAAGCAGGGGGAAAGTCATATCCATGACCGGTCGCAGTTGACCGTCGTCGACCAGAGGCCACACTGTCTGGTGAATTTCATCCGCCAGCAGACCCTTGAACTCATTGGACCGTGGCCGCAGCGTTGAACCAGTCAGAGTAATCCGCCGCCGCATCACCTCCGCCATGTTGAGCTCTGCCCGCACACCGCCCTGCACTGCAATGGTCACGTGCCGCCCATCGTCTGCGAGGCATTTCAGATTTCGCGCCACATAATCACCCGCAACCATGTCGAGTACAAGGTGAACGCCCGCGCCGTGGGTGAAATTGGATACTTCCTCGACAAAATCACTGGCCTTGTAGTCGATCGCATGTGCTGCGCCGAGCGCCAGCGCGGCGGCACACTTCTCGGGACCACCGCAGGTCACGATGACTTGAAGACCAAACAGTTTGCCAAGCAGGATTGCCATCGTCCCGATTCCGCTCGTGCCACCGTGGACCAGAACGCGCTCACCTTCCGTGGCCCAACCGCGCTCGAACACATTATGCCAGACTGTGAACAACGTTTCTGGCAGGGCCGCGGCTTGATCGAGAGGAAGCCCATTAGGCACGGGCAGGCATAGCGCTGCTTCAGCAAGGCAGTACTCTGCGTAGCCGCCGCCCGCGACCAGAGCGCAGACCATCTGTCCGATAAAGGGCGTCGTGACGCCATCGCCGGTTGCAACCACTTGGCCGGAAACTTCCAGTCCCGGAATCAGCGATGCGCCGGGAGGGGGAGGATAAAATCCCTGCCGTTGAATGACATCGGGCCGATTCACGCCGGCATAGGCGACGCGCAGCAGCACCTGGCCCTGGCCAGGCGTCGGAACCGGCAGGGTCTCGGGCCGCAGCACTTCGGGTGCGCCTGGAGAATCAAAGCCGATGGCGGTCATTGTCGCTGGTAGTGGCTTCATGCCATGCCCCCTGATCCTCTGCGGCGGCTGGTGATACATTGCGCCGCGAAATGGTAAACAGTTCGCTGCGCCAAGTACCTACGGACCCGGTTGACAGCAAGGCTCATGCGGCCACAAAGTGCTGGACGATGGAACTTGATGAGCGCCCACGCGCCAAAGGCGACTTGGCCAGCCAGCTGGCGATGGAGACGCTCGACAGTTATTCGCATCACGAACTGCATGAACGTATCGCCTTGCTCGAGGTTGAGATAGTTCGCGTCAAGGCGCATCGGGATAAGGCTGAGGCGCATCGCAAGGCAGCAGACGCTCTGTTTGGATCACCCTCACCACAAGGCAGTGGATCGTGATGCATGCCGCCCTTCACGTAAGCGGGCGGCATACCCATATTGGCTTCAGGCCGGGAATTGCCCCCGGCAGGACGTGTCTTCTGCGCAGCGGCGGTTTAGCTCCGGTTAAACGCAAACGTGTTCATCTCCCGCAAGGGAACCAGCCGAGATCGGCGATCCCCCGGCCGACAAGAAAGACGAGCCATGCCTAGTTTCGCGCAAAGTCTTGAAAAAACGCTGCATTCTGCGCTCAGCAATGCATCGGAACGCAGCCACGAGTATGCGACTCTGGAACACCTTCTGCTGGCCCTTATCGACGATCCGGACGCGGCTCAGGTCATGCAGGCTTGCGGTGTCGATCTGGGTGATCTTGGTGAAGTTGTCCGCCAATACCTCGATCAGGAATATCAGTCGCTCAAGACGCAGGACAAGGCCGATCCGCAGCCGACGGCCGGGTTTCAGCGCGTGATCCAGCGCGCGATCCTTCATGTCCAATCTTCCGGCAAGGACACGGTGACGGGTGCCAACGTGCTTGTGGCGCTCTTTTCTGAACGCGATTCCTACGCCGTCTACTTCCTGCAGCAACAGGACATGAGCCGTCTCGATGCGGTGAGCTTCATCAGCCACGGCATCGGCAAGGGCGGTCGGCAGGTAGAGAGCCGCAGCCCCAAAGGTAGCGAGGAAGCGCAGCCCCAGCAGGAGGAGAAAGCCGAAGCCAAGGGTAGTGCGAAGAAAGACTCCGCGCTCGACCAGTTTACGGTGAACCTCAACGAGAAGGCATTGAACGGCAAGGTCGATCCACTGATCGGTCGCGGCCCAGAAGTGGACCGCACGATCCAGATCCTGTGCCGCCGATCGAAGAATAACCCGCTTTATGTCGGTGATCCAGGCGTGGGCAAGACCGCTATCGCCGAGGGACTAGCGCGCAAGATCGTTGAAGGCGACGTGCCTGAAGTGCTCAATGAAGCGGTGATCTATTCGCTCGATATGGGCGCACTACTTGCTGGCACTCGCTATCGCGGCGATTTCGAAGAACGACTCAAGCAGGTTGTTTCCGAACTTGAGAAGATGCCGCACGCGATTCTGTTCATCGACGAGATTCATACGGTGATCGG
>CANCET010000008.1 GCA_947375105.1 Sphingomonadaceae bacterium | reverse complement strand
ATCTTCCACATGAACCCGGCTAAACACCTGATTCTCGAGTGCTATGCGCCTCGCCGCGCCATCGCGCACGCGGTCGAGCGCGCTGCGGCCGGGGCCGTAGATGCCGGGCAGGCGGAACACGCGGACGCGGGCATCCAGCGCCTGCCACGCGAGATCCGCTGCCGTGCGCGCCGAACGGCGGCCCGTGCCGACTTCGGCGCTTTCATCCACCCAGGCCCCGCCAGTATCACCATAAACGCCGGTTGAGGAAAGATAGCCGATCCAGCGCGCGGGTGCCGCCTGAAGCGCGGCGCCATATGTTTCAAGCACGGGATCACCGCCTTCGCGCGCTGGCGGGACAGACGACAGCACATGGCTCGCCTCGCCCAGCGCGGCGAGCACGGCTCCCCGGTCCTCGAACCGCAGCGTGCCCTCGCGCCCCGTGCCGGTCACCTCCCAGCCCGCCGCGCGCAGGCGCGCAGCGATCACCTGCGAGGTGTAGCCCATGCCGAAGATGAACAGCTTCACGGCGTCGGATTCGGCGTCGGATCTGGCGTCGGATTCGGCAGGGGCGGCGGCACGAACTCGGTCGCGCCCGGCACATGGTCCTTCTTCCACTGCATCGCCATATGCACCCGCGTGCGGCCGGAGGGGTGATCGAAGAACAGCATTTCCTCAAGCGGGCCGGGTTCGATCTTGCGATAGGCCGAGAGCTTCATCGCCGCGCCCGCAAACCCGTCAGGCTCGCGCGCGGCATCGAGGCCGAAAGCATCGGCCTCGCTTTCAGAGGTGCGGATCAGCGTGTTGAGCGCGGGCGTCGCCAGCAAGCCAAGCACCGCCAATACGCCGGTGAAGATCGGCAGCGAGGCGGGATCGCCGACCTCGCGCAAGCCCCAGCGTTCACCGCCAAAGCGGATGATCGGCGGCACCAGGCGCGCAGCGAGCCACAGCGTGACCCCGGTGAGCAAAGTCACGCCCACGATCAGCCGCCAGACATGCCCCAGCACATAATGACCCAGTTCGTGCCCCATCACGGCGGCCGTCTCGGCCACACTGGTCTGCTTGAGCAGGTTGTCGTTGAGCGTGATGCGGATCGTCGGGCCAAGGCCGGAAACGTTGGCCGAAATCCGGTTTGACTGGCGCGACGCATCGACGAGGTAGATGTGGCCCGCCGGGACGCCATGCGCCTGGGCCATGGCCACGACCCGCGCACGCACCGGCCCGTCGGGCAGTTCGACCGAGGTGTTGAAAAGAGGCAGGATGAACACCGGCGCGATCAGCGCGAGAGACGTGATGGCAAGGCCGACGATCCCGGTGCCGATCAGCCACCAGCGCCGCGGATACTTGCGGATCACCGCGTAGATCACCAGCACCAGCACGCTACCCAGAACCGCACTGAGCGCGAGGGCAATCGCCTGATCCCCAAGCCAGGCGGCAAGTGACTGGTTCATCAGCCCATACTGCCGTTCGCGCCAGTAATCGGCATAGATCGACCAGGGCAGGCTCAACAGGCTGTCCGCGATGAGGAACACCGCTGCGCAGGCGAGGACTCCCAGCCAGGGCCGCCAGCCGCGGCGGCGCATCCCGTCGCGCACTTTGGGCAGCAGGCGGCTTCGGAGCAGAATCCAGCTGAGGACGAGCGCAACCAGCGTGCTCCACAGCGACAGCCATTCGCGGCCTTCAAAATAAGCGTCGGAGCGTACTTTGGCCGGGCCGCCGAGGGTTGCCAGCCAAAGCTGTGTCGCATGATCGACGTCAAACGCCGCCGCATGAGTGAGGGCTGGCAGGGCCGCGAGCCACGCAGCTGCCGCCAATGCGATAAATCTTGGTGCTGGCATGGTGTGCGCGCCCCGTCCCCTGCCTGTGCCGGTATTGCTACTTGTCGCCCCATGGGTGCGGCTCGTGCGCCGCCGCGTCAAGCGCTCTTGCCGGGCAAGTTTCGTCCCCCTCGCGATTTTGCGTTTCCCCGGGGGCCCCGGCTCCCTACATTGGCGCGATGAACGATCTGTCCCACACCCCCGCCGTCCCCGCCCCCGTCCCCGCACCCGTCATCAGGCGCGCGGATTACAGCCCGCCCGAATGGCTGGTGCCCGAAATCGCGCTCGATTTCGCGCTGTCGCTCACCGCCACGCGGGTGCGCGCCGAACTCGTGGTGGAGCGCACGGGCGAGGCTTCGGGCCCGCTGCGGCTCGACGGTGATGGCATCGCGGCGAAGAGCGTGCTGGTTGACGGCAGCGCGCACAACGACTGGCGCATGGAAGAAGGCCAGCTCGTCGTCGATCTGCCGGGCGCGCGCCACACGGTGACGATCGAGACGGAAATCGATCCAGCCGGCAACACGCAGCTTTCCGGCCTCTATGCCTCGAACGGCATGCTCTGCACCCAGTGCGAAGCGCAGGGCTTTCGCCGCATCACCTTCTTCCCGGACCGTCCCGACGTGCTCAGCCGCTACACCGTGCGCATGGCGGGCGACAAGGCGGCGTTTCCAGTGCTTCTGTCAAACGGCAACCCCATCGCGTCGGGCGAAACCGCGGACGGCACGCACTGGGCCGAGTGGCACGATCCCTGGCCCAAGCCGTCCTACCTTTTCGCGCTCGTTGCGGGCGATCTGGTCGCGGCGCGCGATGCGTTCACCACGCGTTCGGGCCGCGTGGTCGATCTGGCGATCTATGTCCGCGCCGGAGACGAGACACGCACCGGACACGCGATGAAGGCATTGATCGATTCGATGCGCTGGGACGAGGAGGTCTATGGCCGCGAATACGACCTCGACTTGTTCAACATCGTCGCCGTGGCCGATTTCAACGCGGGCGCGATGGAGAACAAGGGCCTCAACGTCTTCAATACGCGCTACATCCTCGCGGACCCCGAAACCGCGACGGATGGCGATTACGACGCGATCGAAGGCGTGGTCGCACATGAGTACTTCCACAATTGGTCGGGCAACCGCGTGACCTGCCGCGACTGGTTCCAGCTGAGCCTCAAGGAAGGCTTCACCGTGCTGCGCGACCAGCAGTTCAGCGCCGACATGGGCTCAGCGCCGGTCAAGCGGATCGAGGATGTACGCATCCTGCGCGCCGCGCAGTTTCCAGAGGATTCGGGGCCGCTCGCGCATCCGATCCGCCCTGATGCCTATCAGGAGATCAGCAACTTCTACACCGCGACCGTTTATAACAAGGGCGCTGAAGTCATCCGCATGATGACTGTGCTGGCGGGGCCAGAGCGTTTCCGCAAGGGCACCGACCTCTACTTCGACCGGCATGACGGCGAGGCGGCGACTTGCGAGGACTTTGTCCGCGCGATCGAGGACGGAGCCGGGCTCGACCTCAAGCAGTTTCGCCGCTGGTACGAACAGGCTGGGACGCCGCGCGTCACCGCCACGCTCACACACGCGGGCGAAACGGCCATGCTCACGCTCAGCCAGACCGTGCCCGCCACGCCCGGCCAGCCGGACAAGCAGCCGATGGTGATCCCGCTGCGCACTGCGCTGTTCGACCGGGCCACCGGCAAGCATGGCGGCGAGCAGGTGCTTGTGCTCACCGAAGCCGAACAGACGTTCACCTTCCCCGGCTTTGCGCAGGCCCCCGTGCTCTCGATCAACCGGGGCTTCTCGGCCCCTGTTGCCATCGACATGCCGATGGCCACCGCCGATCTGGTGTTTCTGGCGGCGCATGACGATGATCCCTTCGCGCGGTATGAAGCGATGCAGCAACTGATGGTGCGCCACCTTGTGGCCGCCGTTTCCGACGAGCTGACCGAGGCCGCGCGCGTGGAGGGTCTGGCGGCCATCCGCGATGTCTATGCGGCGGTTCTGGCGGATGCGGTGCTCGACGATCTGATGCGCGGCGAACTGCTGATCCTCCCCGGCGAAGGCTATATCGCCGAGCAGCTTGCGCAAGCGGACCCGTCGCGCATCCATGCCGAGCGTGAGGCGTTGAAGCGCGGGCTAGGCAGCGAGCTTGCCCCTGCATGGCAGGCCCTGCACGACCGCTGCACCGCTGTCCCCTACAGCCTGGATGCCGCAGCCCGCGGTGCGCGCAAATTGAAGACGCAGGCGCTGGTTTACCTTGCCGCGAGCGACCCGGTGGAAGCCGCTCGCCGCGCCAAGGCGCAATATGACGCGGCGGACAACATGACCGACCGGCAAGGCGCGCTGATGGTGCTGGCGGGGATCGGCGCGAGCGAATGCGACACCGACCGCCGGGCCGCGCTCGCCGATTTCCACGATCGCTTTGCCGGCAACGCGCTGGTGATCGACAAATGGTTCTCGATCCAGGCCGGCGCGCTTCATCCCGAAACACTGGCGCACGTGACAGCCCTGGCCGGGCATGCGGACTTCACGCTGACGAACCCGAACCGCGTGCGCGCGCTCTACATGGCCTTTGCCGCCAATCCGCAGGCGTTCCATGCGGCCAGCGGCGCGGGCTACCGGATGATCGCAGATCTCATCCTCACGCTCGATCCGATCAACGGCAATGTCGCGGCGCGTTTCGTGCCGCCGCTTGGCCGCTGGCGGCGGATCGAGCCGGCACGCGCGGCCCTGATGCGCGCGGAGCTGGAGCGCATTGCCGCAGCGCCCGGCCTCTCGCGCGATGTGCGCGAGCAGGTGAGCAAGAGCCTCGAGGGATGAGCGAGCCGCTCGAAGTTCTGAGCCACCCGGTATTGGCGGGAGCAGCGCACGGCTTCCTTGGCCGACGCGGCGGGGTGAGCACAGGCCTCCACGCCGGGCTCAATGTCAGCTATAGCGAGGACGACGGGGCACATACCTCGGAAAACCGCCGCCGCGCGGGCGAAGCGGTCCTGCCAGGTGCGCGGCTGCTCACTTGCTATCAGATCCATTCGCCCGATGTAGTAACGGTCACTGCACCCTGGGCAGATGCCGATCGCCCCAAGGCCGACGCGCTGGTGACCGACCGGACCGGCCTGCTCCTTGGCGTACTTACCGCCGATTGCGCGCCGGTCCTGTTTCACGATCCCGAAGCGCGGGTGATCGGTGCGGCCCATGCCGGGTGGAAAGGCGCCATCGGCGGCGTCACCGACCGCACAATCGAGGCGATGGAAGCGTTGGGCGCGGACCGGGCGCGCATCGCCGCGGTGGTCGGCCCCTGCATCGCGCAGAAGAGCTATGAAGTGGACGCGGCGTTCGAAGCGCGCTTCTCGTCCGAAGACCCGGACAACGCCCGCTTCTTCAAGGCTGGTCGTGCCGGGCACGGCTGGTTCGACCTTGAAGGCTATGTCGCCGCGCGGCTGGCGGGCTTCGGGGTGGGCACCGTGATGATGCTCGGCGAGGATACCTATTCGCAGCCCGAACGCTTCTATTCGTTCCGCCGCTCCACCCATGCGGGCGAGGCGGGCTATGGCAGGCAGATTTCGCTGATCGGGCTGAGCTAAAGCAGGCCCAGCGCCCGCAATTCCGCTTCCAGCGCCTCTGCGCCACCAGTGAAATGATGCACGCGCCAGCCCAGCGCCCCGGCACTCGCCACATTCGCGGCATTGTCGTCGATGAACAGCATTCGCTCAGGCGCATGGCCAAAGCGGCGCGCGGCGAGATGGAAGATCGCCGGATCGGGTTTGGCAAGCCGCTCGACACCGCTCACCACGATATCGCCCATGTGGTCCAGCAGCGGAAAGGTGGGGCGGAACATCGCCCAGGTATCCGCGCCAAAGTTCGTGATCGAAAACTGCGGGACGCCCTTCGCGGCAAGCGCCTCGATCAGCGCAGGCGTGCCGGGGATGAGGCCGGGAATCGTCTCGAGCCAGCGCGGGCCATAAGCCTCGATCAGCATGCGATGCCCGGGGAATTCGGCCACCTTCTCGGCAATCAGGTCCGCCAGCGGTTCGCCCGCATCATGCCGGAAATGCCACGGCAGCGTGACGACATGCTCCAGGAACCAATCCAGTTCGGCCGGATCGGCGATCAGCTTCTCGTAGAGATTGCGGATCGACCACTGCACCAGCACGTGGCCGATATCCCAGACGACAGCATCGACCTCGGCACTCATGCCGCACAGCTCCTCGCCAGAAACAAAAGCGCCCCCGCAATCGCGGAGGCCTTCTGCCGGTTCAACACCGTTTGATCGCAAACGCCCCGCCCGAAGCGGGACGCCCGAATCAACCCTGGCGCGCCTTGAAGCGCTTCTGGGTCTTGTTGATGACGTAAGTGCGGCCGCGGCGACGGATCACGCGGTTATCCCGGTGGCGATCCTTGAGCGACTTCAAGCTGTTGCGAATCTTCATTGCGTTGTCCTTTGCCCGAAGCGACCGGGCCGAAAATTGAACGCGGCGGTTATGCGTGGGAGCCGCGAAAGTCAACTGTGCACTCAGGCGTCGCCGCGGATCTCGGTCAGTTTCCGTTCCCACGCAAGCGCATGGCTCACGATCACGTCGAGATCGGCGTAGCGCGGCACCCATGGCAGGGTCGCCTTGATGCGCCGGTTGTCCGAAATCAGCGAATCGGGATCGCCCGCGCGGCGGCCTTCCAGCTTGCGCTCGATCGTGTGGTTGGTGACGCGGTCCACCGCATCGAGCACTTCGAGCACCGAGAAGCCGCGGCCATAGCCGCAGTTCATGGTGAGCGAACGCTCCGGCGCCTCGATCAGCGCCTCCAACGCCAGCACATGTGCGGCGGCAAGATCGGACACATGGATATAGTCGCGCACGCCGGTGCCGTCGGGCGTGTCGTAATCGGTGCCGAACACGCCGACGTGGCTGCGCTTGCCGAGCGCGGCTTCCACCGCGACCTTGATGAGGTGCGTGGCGCCCGCGGTCGATTGCCCGGTGCGCGCCTGCGGATCGGCGCCTGCGACATTGAAATAGCGCAGCGCGCAGTAGTTGAGCGGATGGGCACGCGCGGTATCGGCCAGCATCGTCTCGGTCATCAGCTTCGACATGCCGTAGGGATTGATCGGCAGCTTGGGGCTGTCCTCCGTCACGGGCGAAACCTCGGGAATGCCGTAAGTCGCCGCGGTCGAGGAGAAGATGAAGTGCTTCACGCCGCCAGCGACTGCCGCAGCAATCAGCGCGCGGCTCTTGGCGGTGTTGTTGTGGTAATACTTGAGCGGATTTTCGACCGATTCGGGCACGATGATCGATCCTGCGAAATGCATCACCGCGCCGATCTTTTGCTCGGCAAAGATCCGGGCCAGCAGCGCCCCATCCTCGATATCGCCCTCATAGAGCGGCACGCCATCCGGAATCGCGAAGCGAAAGCCAGTGGTCAGGTTGTCGATCACCGCGACCGGCCAACCCGCATCCTTGAGCGCGAGCACGGCATGGCTGCCGATGTAGCCGGCGCCGCCGGTAACGAGAACGGGAACCTGGCCCATGCGAATCACTCTCCTAGGTATATGCCGCGGTGCAGTAGCAGCCTCGCCATGCGTTGGAATCGACAAACCGTCCGTTCATGACCAAGACAGGCCGCGAGACGTAATTTCAACCGTCGCGTTTCCCGAAAGGCCTTGCATGAAGTTGACCTCGCCCCTGATCGCCGTGCTCCTCGTCTGCAGCGCGGCTCCCGCGCTTGCCCAGGGCATGCCGGGTGAAGGGCGCTGGGGCGGCAGGCAGGGAGAGGGCGGCTGGCAGGGAGAAGATGGCGATCCGCGCTACCCTTCGGCGCGGCAGAGCGCGCAGCCCTCCAAAAAGATTGACGTGACCGCCTATCGCTCCGTCGATGCCGAGGCGCTGCTGGGCAAGGGCCGCATCGTGGTGAGCCGCGCGGCGGGTGATGCGGGCGACAACGAGGACGGCAAGCTGCCGGTATACGAAGCCGCCGTCATCGATGAACTCGCCCGGCGCGGGTATGATACCGCCACCGCCTTGGATCCCGGCCAGATTGCCGAAATCGGCGTGAGCCACAGCGTGGCCGTGCCCGAGGAGGCCCCGCACAAGAAGGTCAGCGGCGCAATGAGCACCACGGTCAGCAATCGCGGCAGCGGCTTCGGCCTCGCGCTCGCGGTCGATCTCACCAAACCCGCCAAGGCCATCGTCGCCACCCGGCTCGACTTGCGTATCCGTGACAAGGCCAGCGGCCGCGTGCTGTGGGAAGGCCATGCCGAGGGCGAAGCGCGCGAAGAGGACGGCGGGATCGACAACAGCCAAATGGCAGCCCGATTGGCCACGGCGCTGCTGAAGCGCTTCCCCGATGGACAAGTGGTCCAGCCGCTTGCGGCGGTGACGCCGTGATGAAGGCCCGCGCGCTTCTCGCGGCCTTTGCGCTCGCCGCCAGCCCGGCCGTTGCGGCCCCGGTTGAAGTAACGCGCTTCCATACGCCCGAGACCATCACGACGCTTGGGCGCAGCGCGGTCGCCATCATCGCCGCGCCCGGTACGGATGGCAGCAGTCTTGAACTGCGCGTCTGGTTGCAGGCGGTCGAAGCGGAACTCGCCGCGCTGCATTTCGGCACCGCGACACCGGGCGCCGCCGATGCGGTTGCCGAAGTGCGGGTCGAACGCGAAGTGCAGCGCACCGAGCGCCAGCGCGGGCCGGTGTCGGTCGGCGTCGGCGGCTCAACCGGCGGATGGAACAGCGGCGTCGGGCTCGGGGTGGGCTTCAACCTCGGTGGAGGGCCAAAGACGCGGGTCTACACCCGGCTCATCGTGACCATCCGCAGCCGCGCCACCGGGCTTGCGCTGTGGGAAGGCCGCGCGGAAAATGTCGAGCGCGAGAAGGCCAGGGACGCCGCCGTCGATCAAGCAGCCCCGCGCATGGCCCATGCTCTGTTCTCGGGCTTCCCCGGAACGTCAGGGGCGACTATCACGGTCAAATGACCAACCAGACTACGGCTGACGCCATCAGCATCGACGCAGGCTTCGACAGCGGCAATATCGAGGTTTTGAGCATCGACGGCGCCAGCGCCCGGCTCGCCATCCGCCGCGACCACGAGTCCGAATTCTTCCAGTGGTTCCACTTCCGCGTCGGAGGCTGCGCTGGTCGGCCGCTGGAGCTGAAGATCACCGGGCTGGCCGCCGCCGCCTATCCCGATGGCTGGATTGGCTACCGCGCCTGCGTATCGGAGGACCGCGACTACTGGGCGCGCGCCGAGACGCGGTATGATGCCGGGCTTGAGGGCGGCACCATGACGATCCGTTACACGCCCGAAGGGGCTGCCTGCTGGTTTGCTTATTTCGCGCCTTATTCGATGGAGCGACACCACGATCTCGTCGCCGAGATTGCGGGCTGCGAGGGCGTGACGCACCGCGTCCTCGGGCGCAGCCTCGATGGGCAACCGATCGATTGCCTGTCGCTTGGCGAAGGGGACAAGCAGATCTGGTTGATCGCGCGCCAGCACCCCGGCGAATCGATGGCCGAATGGTGGATGGAAGGCGCGCTCGAGATGCTGACCGACCCCGCCGACCCGCATGCGCGCGCGCTGCGCCAGCGCTGCCGCTTCCACGTGGTGCCCAATTGCAACCCGGATGGATCGCGCCGCGGCCACTTGCGCACCAATGCCGCAGGGGTGAACCTCAACCGCGAATGGCACGAACCCAGCGCCGAACGCTCGCCCGAAGTGCTGGCGATCCGGAACGCCATGGACGAGAGCGGCGTCCACTTCGCGATGGATGTCCACGGCGACGAAGCGATTCCGGCCGTGTTCTTTGCCGGCTTCGAAGGCATCCCCGGCTGGACCGAAGCGCAGGGCGAAGCCTACCGCCGCTACCGCGCGATCCTTGAGCGGCGCACGCCCGATTTCCAGACGCGGCGCGGCTATCCTGCGGCTCGGCCCGGCAAGGCCAATCTTGCGATGGCCACAAACCAGCTCGCCCAGCGATTCGGCGCCATCTCGATGACGCTGGAGATGCCGTTCAAGGACAACGACGACCTGCCCGATCTGGCGCAGGGCTGGAGCCCCGAACGCAGCAAGCTGCTGGCGCGCGAGTGTCTCGCTTCCTTGTTCGAATGGCAGGGCTGATCGCATCGCAACTGCAGGGAACGGCGTTTAGACTTTGTTAGGGACTGCGGGCGCATGGTCCTGTCATGGCCCGTGCTATCGCCTTTGTTGCCGCTCCCCCCGCTCCGCTTGCGGACGTGCTGCGTTCGGCCATCGTGCTCGGCTCGGCCCTCGCGCTGATCCTCGCCGGTCGCGCCTTCCCGCTGCTCTGACCCAGCAGCCCTTCACCTGATCCCAAATTCTGATTCGCGGCCATGCGTGCCGCCGGGTGCTTTTGCGCGCCCGCTAATCGCGAAAGATTCGCAATATCAGACTTGCACGTGCGAATGACTCGCAATAGAGAAGTTCTTGAGAATGCGTCTCAAGAAGGAATTGCCTGTGCAAGCGCCCGCCCGCTCGATCTTCACCGCCCTGCTGTTCACCACCAGCGCGCTCATGCCGATTGCCGCGCAGGCCGAAAAACTGCCGATGGCGATGGACGCGGGCGATGCAAACGACAGCGTGGACCGCCACACCATCATCGTGACTGGCCAGACGGACAGCTACCGTGCCTCGACGGCTTCCGGCGTGAAGGCCCCGACGCCGCTGATCGACGTGCCGCAGTCGGTCACCGTGCTGACCCGCGAACAGCTTGACGATCAGGGCGTCACCCAGCTTGGCGATGCGCTGCGCTATGTCCCCGGTGTCGTGATGGCTCAGGGCGAAGGCAACCGCGACCAGATCGTGCTGCGCGGGCAGAACACCACCGCCGATTTCTATCTTGATGGCCTGCGCGACGACACGCAGTACTACCGCTCGCTCTACAATATCGATCATGTCGAAGTGCTGCGCGGCGCCAATGCGCTGCTCTTCGGGCGCGGTGGCGGTGGCGGCGTGATCAACCGTGTGCGCAAGACGCCTTCACTTTCGGGCCAGACCCTCGGCGCCTCGGCCGCTGTCGGCTCGTTCGGGGATTTCGCGCTCGCCGCCGATCTCAACAGCCCGCTCTCACAAACCGTCGGCGCGCGCATCAACGGCACCTACGAGGAATTCGACAACCATCGGCAGGATTTCCATGGCCGCTTCATCGGCGTGAACCCCACGCTCGCCTTCGCGCCGAGCAGCACCACCCGGATCGACTTGTCCTACAATTATGACGACGACAGCCGCACCGCTGACCGCGGCGTCCCCTCGCTCGGCGGCAAGCCGTTGGAAGGCTACCGCGACACCTTCTTCGGCCGCAAGGATACGAACATTGCCGCAGTGAAGGCCCACATCGCCGAAGCGCGGCTCACGCAGCAACTGGCAGACAGCCTCACGCTGACGGTGGCCGGGCAATACAGCCACACCGACAAATACTACGCCAATATCTTCCCGGCTCACGCGGCGGATGCGGCAACGCGCACGGTTGAACTCAGCGCCTACAACAACGCCTCTCTTCGCGAGAGCTGGATCGGGCAGGCGAACCTGACCTGGCAGGGCCGGACGGGCCCCATCGCCCACACTGTGATCGCGGGGATCGAAGGCACCGACCAGACCACCGACGCTCGCCGTTCCGAAGGCGTGTTCCCCGGCGGCGCGGCCTCTGCAGTCGTCTCGCTTGCAGATCGCCTCGACGTCCCGGCCATCACCTTCGGCGCGCCAAGCCGCTCGACCCACGCCAAGGTCACGACGTTCTCGGCCTATGTGCAAGACCAGATCGAGCTTGCGCCCTTTCTCCAGATCGTCGGCGGCGTGCGCTATGACGCCTTCAAGATCCACGCCGACAACCTGCTCACCAGCACCAGCGCAGCGCGCACTGATCGCAAGTGGTCGCCCCGCGCCGGCGTGATCGTGAAGCCGCGCAAGAACGTCTCGCTCTACGGCAGCTATACCCGCAGCTTCCTTCCCCAATCGGGCGACCAGTTCAGCTCGATCGATGCGGTGCAGGCCACGCTCGCGCCCGAGGCGTTTCGCAACCTTGAAGTGGGCGCGAAGTGGGACGTGACCCCCGCCCTCGCCCTCACCGTCGCCGCCTACCGGCTCGACCGCGAAAACTCGCGCTTCAACGATCCCGTGACCGGCCTGCCGCAGCTTTCCGGCAAGACCCGCACGCGCGGCATCGAGCTTTCCGCCACGGGCAGGATCCTCCCCCAATGGCAGGTCAGCCTTGGCTACGCGCTGCAGGACGGCAAGGTCCGCTCCGACACCACCGCCGCCAAGGCCGGCCAGAGCCTCGCGCTCCTGCCCGAAAGCCAGATCGCAGTCTGGACGCGCTACGACGTGAGCCCCAAACTCGGCCTTGGCCTGGGTGTGACGCACCAGTCCTCGGCGTACACCACCGTCAGCAACACCGTCACCCTGCCGGCCTGGACCCGCGTCGACACCGCCGTTTACTACACGCTCTCCAAGGCGGTCTCAGTCCAGATCAACGTGAACAACCTGCTCAACGAACAGTATTTCCCGACCGCGCACACCGACAACAACATCACCACCGCCCAGCCCCGCAGCGCGCGACTTGCAGTGCGGATGGCGTTTTAAGGCCCCGGGATCGTCGTCAGCAACGAAGCCCGGTTGGCCTGCTAAATCCCCGGCGTCGTGGCCGTCACCGGCACCGGCAAAGGCGCTCCCGGCTCGGCCCCGCGTGCGATTCGCCCCGCGCGCTGGATCGTGCGGACGAGGCGCGGATAGACCCCGCAGCGGCAGATATTGGTGATCGCGCTGCGGATGTCAGCCTCGCTCGGATCACCGTTGCGAGTGAGCAGCGCCGCAGCGGCCATGATCAGCCCCGGGGTGCAGAACCCGCACTGGATGGCCTGTTCCGCCACGAAGGCCTGCTGCACCGGATGATTGCGATCGGCGGAGAGGCCTTCGATCGTGGTGATGCTGCGCCCCTCCGCTTCGCCGAGCGAGAGGGTGCAACTGGGCATGGCCTGCCCATCGACAAGGACCATGCACGCGCCGCACTCGCCCGAGCCGCAACCGTATTTGGTGCCGGTGAGATTGGCGGCATCGCGCAGCGCCCACAGCAGCGGCGTGTCGCTTTCGAGCTTGATCTCGAGCGGCTGGTTATTGACGGTGAGGATCGCCATGGCCGGTCTTGACTAGCGCGCTGCTGACCGGTCCGGCAAGCCGGTCAATCCCGCCAGGAACGGTCGATCTGGTCGATGCGCCGCGTCCACGCGTTGAAATCGCCCACGCCCGGCCCGCCGCCCGGCGGGTTCGCCATGTTGAGATCGCGCTGGTGGACATTGATGACGTCCTGCGAGATCATGACCGGCGCCCGGCCCATCGAAAGCGTGGCCATCTGGATTTCGCACGCGCGCTGCAAGGCCCACATCTGCACGAACATCGCTTGAAGGTTCTTCGCCATGACGACCGGGCCATGGTTGCGCAGCATGAGGATGTTCTTGTCGGCAAGGTTGGCCAGCAGGCGCTCTCCTTCCTCGGCACGGACGGTGATGCCTTCGAAATCGTGATAGGCGAGCCGGCCCATGAAGTTGCAGGCGTAGAAATTGATCGGCATCAGCCCTTCCTCAAGGCTGCACACCGCCATCGATGCCGTGGTGTGGACGTGGCAGATGGCGTGGGCCCAATCGAGGTGCCGATGGAAATAGCCATGCTGCGTGAAACCCGCGAGGTTCACCGGATGCGGGTTATCATCGAGCTTGTTGCCGTCGATGTCGATCTTCACGAGGTTGCTGGCGCAAACCTCGGAATAGAGCAGCCCGAACGGGTTGATCAGGAAGGCGCCTTCCTGATCCGGCACGCGCAGCGAGATGTGGTTGTAGACGGATTCGGACCAGCCCATCAGATCGAAGATACGGTAGCAGGCCGCCAGTTCCTGCCGCGCATGCCATTCGGCATCGCTGCAATTGATGTTCGGGCGGATCTGGGTGGCCATCGCGTACTCTCCCGCTATCATTCTCAAGCTATGTGCAATCTTTATCGCATGACCAGCAACGCGCAAGCGATCGCGCAGCTTTTCACCGCCGATGTCGCGGGGCGCAATCTGCCGGCACTGACCGAGATCTACCCCGATCAGGATGCACCCGTCGTGGTTTCAGACCTTGCAGGGCGGCGTCTGGCGATGATGCGCTGGGGCTGGCCGCCGTTTGGGGAGGTCCGACGCCCGATCACCAATGTGCGCAATCTGGCCTCGCCCATGTGGCGCAGCGCACTGGCCGATCCGGCCCGGCGCTGCCTTGTGCCGGTTACCGCGTTTTCGGAATGGTCCGCCGCGCCCGATCCGCAGACCGACCGCAAGCGCAAACACTGGTTCGATCTGCCGCAGGACGCGCTGTTCGCCTTCGCCGGGTTGTGGCGGCCGACGGAGCAGGGACCGCGGTTTGCCTTCCTCACCTGCGCACCGAACGAAACGGTGGGCCGCGTGCACCCCAAGGCCATGCCGGTGATCCTCCGCCCCGGCGAGCCCTGCGAGCGCTGGCTGACCGCCGATGGCACAGGCGCGGCGGCGATGCAGGTGCCGCTCGGCGATGAATGGATTCGCGAAATTGCCGGGAACGCGCCGCAATCAGATCCGGCCGGACAGGCCAGCCTGTTCTAGGCCAACTTGTTATGAAGCCGCCGCCACCGGCAGCGCCCGGAAGGCGAAAATTGCGCTCTTGCGGGAAAATGGCGCCAGATGAGGACTCGCTTCGGCGAAGATTTCATCGTTTTATCATTGGGATAGGTGGAAACGGCATGCGATGAGGCCCGCAAAAATGCTCGCTGGCAGCAATAAAGATGTTGGTTCGATGCCATTTTGGGGACTCAAAGCATCTAATGATCGCGCAATTCCAAGGGATTGCTTGACGAGCAAAGTCGGAAATTGGACTGATGCACCACGCTGTTGTTCTGGCCTGGCAAAGTCGCGGGTTGGCATGGAAGTGAGAGCCGTGAACTCTCCCGGATGGCGTCCAGCCCCCCCCATTGCAGTCATGTGGACCGGTTGATGCTCGGCGCCGGTTTCGCGCTGTCGGCGGCTTCAATGCGAGGCGTTGTCTTGGGGAGGAACGCAAGCCAGCTTTGCAGCTCAACTTAGGTTATTCTAGGGCTGATTGCGCGCCCTCGGCGGATTGATGCGCTAACTTCGTATCCGTTTGCCGTGATACTCACAGACCATCTTTTGATTGTGGGCCACAGATCGGCAGTGACATTTCTTTCAGTCTGCCATCTCAACTTGCAGAGAAGCAGCCTTCGCCAACTCTGTGGCACGATAGCTTGCATGGCCACGCCCAGAATCACGCTTCAGGACTTCGTGCGGTCCGCCAGACGCAATTGCAGGTTGGTTGCGGAACGCCACGAGGCGTAACCGCGCGACTTGCGCACGCTTCAGGCAACGCTCTCGCACTTGCGGGCGATGGTTTACTTCGCCGGTACCGCAGTCAGGATCAGGCCCATGCCGCGGCGTGAGCGTGATCCGACTCGCGGCAAAACGAACACTTTGGAACCAGCGCGGTCCATTGCTTCAGTCGTCGTCGCCCCCCGGTCCGAACATGCCGTCCTCGTCGTCGTCATTGCGCTCACCGCGATAGGCATCCATGTCGATACGGCCCGAGCGCACCATATCGCGCATATGGTCGACGAGGTCCTGAACGTCGTCCCCTTCGCCCTGCGACAGCGTCTTCTCGCTATCTTCCAGTGCGAAATCTGCGGTGTCATGGCCGCTCGCGGCTGCCGCCAGTGTCTGGCTTTGGGCGTCTTCGTCTTCCTGCGACGAGTTCACGGTTTCCGGCGGGAGCGGTTCTCCGCTGGGTGAGGTCATCTGCGGTTCGAACGGCACGTCGCGTTCAGGATGATCGCCGGGATCTGGAATGGGCACTTCGGGCGGATCTCGGATCGGATCGGGGATAGTAGCCATCAAACTTGCTCCTGCCCGGCGCGGGGTCTTCTGGCCGGACAAAGAGGAAACCACCGAGCCAGATATAGGTTCCCGATGCGTCCAGCTGCCAAGGGGACAACGCCTCTCGCTCACAACCAAAAGCGCCGCGCTCCCGAAGGAACGCGGCGCCTTTGTAGAGCAGGACGTGGCGGCGATCAGAACTTGAAGCGGATGCCGGCGCGCCCGCCGACGCCTTGCTGCGTCAGCTGGCCATTGTCGCTGCCGCCGAAGGAGTGGTCGTAGGTGCCTTCCATGAAGTAGGTTGTCGCGCTGCCACTGGCGGCGATGTTGAAGCCGGCGATCGCCTCGCCGTAATCACGATGCTTCTGGCCATCGACCGTGAAGCTGCCGCCGAGGTTGCTGAAGGTCACGCGGTCTTGTCCCTTGAATTCGTGGACATAGTTGCCGCCAGCATAGAAGGCCATCTTGGTGCCTTCGCTCAGCCCGGTGTTGCCACCGATCCGGGCACCAAGCTTGCCGCGCAGCCCGTCACGCTCGTTGAAGTCGATGCGTGTGCCACGGACGGCGAAGGGATCGAGCGTGCTGCGGATCCAGGAGAGCTGGGCAACCGGCTCCATGAAGAAGCTGTTGCTGCCAAAGCGGGTGCCCAGTTCGCCGCGTACACCGTAGGAATGGCCGCTCAGGCGCTGGCCAAAGCCCGCCGTCTGGCTCTCTGCGCGGGCCCAGTAGTGATCGTATTTGCCGAGCACCGTGGCAAAGACATTGCCGGTGGTGAAGCTGGCATAGACGCCGCCATTGGCACCATTGATGCGCAAGTTGTCGGTGGAGTGGCCCAGATCGGTGATCGAGTGGATGAAGCCGCCGGTGATCCCCACCGAGAAGCCGCCGCGATCCGAGACGCCGCCGGTCAGATCAAGCCCGATCTGGCCGCCGAAGAAATCCTGACGCGCTGTGGTATCAGTGAGGTTGGTCTGGCCAAGCGTGCCGAAGCCGCGATAGCCCCGGGTATTGTCGACCGAAGCCCCGGCCGAGAGCCAGAAGCGCCCGGATGGGGCGGTGCCGCCCATGTTCCACAAGGTATCGCGCTTGGTCCTGAGTTCAGACGTCACCGCATCGGCCGACTTGTACCACATGTTGCGCAGCGCGTTCTGATAGCCAAGCGTGTGGTAGGCCGCATCACTGGGTCCGGCAACGAGGGCGTAGTCGGATGTTACAGGGTTGAACACCACGTCGTAGCGCACGAGCCCGGCGTTCTGGCCTGCCGGATCGACGAAGAAGGCGCCGGGGGTCGAGCCGGTGCCGGCCTGGACGATCGTGGTGCCGGTGTTGAACAACGGCTGAGCGCCGGGAGCGAGATCGAAGGCGACCCGGGTCGAACCCGTAGTCGAACCGCCGACGATCAGCTGGTCCGCCGGAATGGCCGTACCTGGTGCGATCCGCACGCCGAGCTGGGCATTCCCGCTGCCGACATAATTGCCGGTGGTGGTCAGCGTGTTGCCGATCGCACCGCTGCGCAGATCGATGAGCCCGGAATTGCTCAGCGTCCCGAGCCCGGTCAGCGTGGCAGTGCCCGGCACGGTGCCAGTGGACCGGACCTGCAGGAGGCCCGAGTTGTTCAGGACCGAACCAGCGCCGAAGGTGCTGGCCCCGGCTGCATCGAACGTGCCGGTATTGTTGAAGGTGCTGCCTGCGCCATTCAAGGCCACCGCGCCCCGGATCATTCCGGAGTTGTTGACGGTGGCGGGGCCGCCACTGGCAGAAACCGCGTAGACCCGGCCCTGCAGCATGCCCGCGTTGTTGACCGTGCTACCGGTCGCGCCGGCGAGCACGGCACCGTTGAGGCCGCCGCTCACCGTCGTGCCGCTTGCCGTGTTCAGCGTGGCCATTGTCGCGCTGGTGATGGCAACGCCATTGCCGGTGGTCGAGAAGACCTGCCCCGGGCTGAGCGTGACTGTCGCCGGGCCGGCCGTTGAGGCGGCAACGATCGCATCTCCGGTGGTGGCGCTGGCGCTGCCACTCGTGACGACGACAGAGCCGGTGCCGCGTGCCTGGATGGCGTTGCCGCCCGCGCCGCTCACCGTGGTGGTCCCGGCATGGACCGTGACCGGTCCCGCCGTGCTGACGGCGAGGATGCCGTTGGAGCCAGTGCCCAGCGTGGACACCGTGGCCGTGGTGACGCTGACGGGACCATTGGTCGAGACTGCGTATATGCCGTGGGCAAGCGCGCCAGTGGTATCGACGGTGCCGCCGCCGGTAACAGTCGCGCCGGTCACGCCGCTGGCGTAAATGCCGCGGCTGCCGTCGCCGGTAGTGGTGACATGGCCAGCATTCGTGACAAGGGCCGCGCCGGTGGTGGAGACTGCGCTGATGCCATCGGCATTGATGCCGCGCGTGGCGGTGTTGCCGTTGGCGGTGATCGCAGCGTTGCCGCCGGTGGCCGTGGCGGTCAGCGCGCGGGCGCCGGCGCCGAGGGTCGAGGCATTCTGGGCGGTGATCGCGGCATTGCCGTTTGTCGCAATCGCGCTCACGGCATCGCCGCTATAGATCGGCACGCCGGGTTGGGCGGTGCCGCTGGTGGCAGCGGTTCCGGTCACCACAACGGTCGCATTGGCACCGCTGGCAAGAACCGCATTGCCGCCCAGCGCCGTATCGGCGGGGTTATCGGCGACGGTCGAGACGTTGGTGGCGGTCACCGCGGCATTCCCGGTGCCCGAGGTGGCGATCAGGCCGAGGCTGCCGCGGCCGGAGGAGACGACATCGCCGGTGGTGACGATCGAGGCACTGCCCGTATCCGAGGTAGCGGCAGCGGCGGTGTTGCCGGTGCCGGTCGCACGGATCGCGCGAGCGGTAATCGTTGCCGGTCCGCCGGTCGAGGTTGCGGTGAGGCCGTTGCCGAGGACTCCGGCGACGCTTACATCGCGGGCAGAGATACTGGCTCCACCCGAACCGGCCGTGGCGGTCACGCCATTGGTGGCTGCTGCGCCGGCCATGGTCACGTCCTGGACCTGCACATTGGCAGCGCCGCCGAGCGCGCTGGCCTGCACGCCATAGGCATTGGAACCGGCGGCCGAAATCGGACCGTTCACCTTGACATCGACATTGCCGGTATCGGTGAGGGCCACCGCGCCCGATGCGCCATTGGCGGCGGTGCTGAGCATTCCGGTGGTGACGGCAACATCGCCTGCGCCGGTGGCGATGATGCCGGCAGCGAGCGCCCCGGAGGTGCTCACATCGCCGACGCTGACCGATGCGGGGCCGGTGCCGCTCGTGAGGACGACACCGTTGCTGCCAGCACCGCTGGTCGAGATGGTCGCCGCGCCGGTGAGGCCTACGGACTGCGCGCCGGTGATCGTGATGCCGTTCGTGGCGGGGAGGCTGGTGGCAACCGTGACAGTCGCGGGGGCATTCACGGTGATATCGGTGGGTGCGACATAAGTGATGCCGGTGGGGTACTGGCCCGCACTCGGGGCGCAGGTGACCGTGCCGCCCGAGGGAACGCCGCACTCGTTGGCAGCGAAGACAGGTGATGCGAAGCTGCCGACGCACAGTGCCGCCATCGCGCAGCCGATCCGGTAATGAAGCTGCGAATTGAATGCCTTGGTAGAACGCAAATTGCTGATGGTGTTGAGCATGAATATTTCCTCGATTTACGAAGGGAAGAATATTTTAAAAATGATCTGGTTCCGCGATAAATTATTTCATATCAGGATTCACAGAGCGTGATATATTTGTATCACATCGCAGATTGCGGCATGATTTAATAAGTTCACTGCATGCAGTCTGGGGAATACATGGGGGCAAAGCATCCCCCTCGGCCGCTTCCGAAGCGGCAATGAAACGCAGCTTTTGTCAGGCGTGGTGCCGATCAATCACGTGCTGCGGGGCGATCTTGCCCAGCTCTGCGACGAACGCGTCCAGCACTTCGCCCTTGAGGACGTAGTCGTGCCGATAATCGGGCAGGATCCCGCTTTCGATCGTGGCCGCAAGGCTGATGCGGGCGCGGGCAATGCGGCTCTTGATCGTGCCGATGGCGACACCGCAGATTTCCGCCATCTCGCAGTAGCTGACATGGCCGACCGCAGCGAGGATCAGAACTTCGCGCTGCGCAGCCGGAAGCAGCGCCATAGCGCGCAGGACATCGCTGGCCTCCAGGCCAACCTCTTGCGTGGCGGGCGTGCTGAGCACCCGTTCGGCCTCGATCTCGTTGTATTCGCCGACAAAGCGCAGGCGGCGAATCTGGCCGAAATAGACATTGCGGAGAATGGTGAAGGTCCAGGCCTTGAAGCTGGTGCCGGCAGCGAACCGCTCGCGCGCGGCCCACGCGCGCATCAGGGTTTCCTGCGTGAGATCGTCAGCCGTATCCCGGTTGCCGCACAGCGACCTTGCGAACGCACGCAAGTGCTGGGTGGATCCGGTCAACTCGGCTCGAAAGGCACTGTCCGAAAGACATGCGCCGCGGGGAGGAACGACATCGCCCTCGGACTCCAGAACGCCAGCCATCGCTTATCCTTATCGTTATCCACGATGCCTCCCGGATCGAAAATGCTTCGAAAGTCAGGAAGTTCCGCTGCGCAGCGAACCATCCCAAAATAATTTTCGAGGGTAGCGAGTGCGGCGAAATTCAGCGGCTTGGCGGTCGCGCCTGCCGGCAGCTGTGCCAGGCAGGCGCGATCTTCATTTCAGGCTGAGACGGCTTCCGACACCTTGCGCAACTCCTTTGCGGCCTTCTTCTTCGCCTTGCGTGCAAGCCGGCGCGCCTCGTCGAGGCTGGCCGAGCGGTTCTGCTGCACGTAGATCAAACCGCCCGCGATCAGCCCGACGGCGAGGAGGCCCGTCAGCGAGCGCAGCGCGATCCGGGTTGTAGCGAACGCTGCTGCGGAGGCGAGTAGTGGATTATGCTCAAGCGCTTCGGTGATCCGGGCGGCAATCGGCGTTGCGAGGGCGCTGCGGATGCCTTCGCTGATGGTAGTCGTCTGTTCCATCGAACTGTTTTCCTTTGGGTGGGTGGGTTGCGTTCGATCAGGTGAGTAGATCACGCAGATCGTCTGCGTGCTCCTCCTCCTGCGCGAGGATCGCCTCGAGCATGGTGCGTGTCGTCGGGTCACGATCGCCGAGGAACTGGATGAACTCGCGGTAGGCTTCCACCGCGATGCGCTCGGCAATGAGGTTCTCGCGGATCATCGCCTCGGTCCCGGTGGCGGGCACGTATTCGGCGTGCGACCGCTCGGCGAGGGTGGCGGGATTGAGATCGGGTTCGCCGCCAAGCTGCACGATGCGCTCGGCGAGCTTGTGGGCATGAGCCTGCTCTTCGCGCGCATGTTCGAGAAAATGCGCCTTGATCGGTTCGGCGACCACGCCGGTGATGCAATAGGCATGGCGCAGATAGCGCAGGACGCAGACCCATTCGGTTGCCAGCGCGCGGCCCAGATGCTCGACGATCACGTCGCGGTCCTTGGGATAGGACACGGTGACCGGGCCCGTCTCGACATGCTGGCGCGCCTGCTTGCGCAGAACGTCGACGGGCGTGAACGCGGAATGCTGCTTAAGGTTGCTGCTGGCCATTGCGTATCCTTGGTCGCCGGAAAGTTCCCGCGCGGTGTCGGGTGGGTTCCATCATCAAACGTGCGGGGGAGCGGAGTGTTCCACTCTGGGTGTTCCGGCGGGCCCGCAGGGAACAAGCAAGCCTCGCCGATGCTGTCTTCAGCGCGCGCGGCATGGGCCGTGCAGGAAAGGATCCGCTATGAAACCCGAGATACGCGATGCATTCTGGCACGCGCTGGCGCGAAGCCCCGTCGTGATGGTACGGCTGCCAGGTGCAGGGGACGGTGCTTCGGCATCCATGGGGGAGCATGCAAGCGGGGAGCGGCTATCTGGCCACTCCCCGCCTGGTGGGTGTCTGCGAGGCTGGCGCCCTGCGGATTAGATCGCGCTGTAGTAGGTATCGACTTCGTGGCTGCGCGCGGTGTTGAAGCCGTCGTCATCGGAGCCAGCATAGCGAGGCGCCTTCTCGAGCGAGTCACGGTCGAGATCGACCAGATAGCCGCTTTCGTCGGGCGAGTAGCGCAGCTGGTTCCACGGGATCGGATAGTGATCACTGCCGATCCCGAACAGGCCGCCGAATTCGAGCACGGCGTATTCGACCTGGCCTGAGGCCTTGTTGACCATGAAGCTCTCGATCGAGCCGAGTTTTTCGCCGCCGTGGCCGTAGACTGCGGTCCCCTGGACCTTGCGCGAAGAGATCATGTCGCTGGTCTCGTCGGTTGCGAGAGGGGCGGCGTTGCCCTGATTGGTGGTGTTCAGATCGGTGGTCATGATGGTCTCCATGGGGATTTGTTCAGGAGAAACGGTGCCGGCTGCCGAATGATCCGTCGCCAATCGGCGAGGGACCGGAATTCGCTGCGAAACCGGTCAGGGCGTGGCGCTGAAGAGGTCATGCGATGGCGAAATGGATGGGCCTCAACGTGCCGCCGTTCGAGGCATAGGCCGAGCAGGCGGTGAGGCCGACGATGCAATCGGTTTCGGCGCGCAGCCGGATGTGCCCTACCCACCCTTTCGGGCTAGAGCGCGGCGGGCCAATCTCCCTTGGGTAGTGGCGGCAGTTCGCCAAACGCCTCGCGGGAAAGGGCGAGCACGAGCCGGTCCGGGTGGAACGCGATGAGCTCGCAGCGCACGGCGCGCAGCGTCTCGTCGACCATCCAGCTGTCTGCCGTCGAGACCACGACGTAGCTGATCTGCGCGGACCGGCATTCGATCAGCGCATCGACCGCCAGCCCAAGCTCATCGCCAGCCAAAGTGAGTACGGGCATGCCGGCAAGCCCGGTCGCAGTAAACAGCGTCGGCGTCGCGGTGCGGCGGCTGGCCTGCTTGGCCGCCCCTGCGCCATCCTCGCGCGCGCTCTGGCGAACGAGCCAGCGCCAGACCCCGATGGCGTTGATGACAAAGAGCGCGCCGTTGGCGACCACGAGGCTGGTCTGCCCGCCCGAAATGCCCACTGCGATCCAACACAGCGAGCCTAGCATGAACACCGCAAAGCCCCACCCGGTGACCCGCGCGCCGAGGTTGGCTGCGGTCATCATTGCCGCAGCGATCGTAGCCACCGGCGCGGCCCAGTTTGCCAGTTCGCTCAGCACATCATCCTCGCAATGTCCCGGTGCACGCCATCATGGGAGGCAACTGGCGAGCGCCGGGAATGTTTCGCCAGAGGAACAAACCCCCGGCGCGCGGATTTTCCGGACATCGCCACTCGAGCCGACAAGGAAAATATTTATGGGCAAGGGCATTCTCCTCTGGCTGCTGGGCATTCCGCTGCCGATCATCATCATCCTCGCCTTGTTCTGGCATTGATCATGATGTCCCAACCACGCGCAGCGCTCGATCCCGCGCTCTATCCGGCTGGCACGCAGCTGGAATCCGGCAGCTCGGCTGTGGCCTGGCCCGCGATCTTCGCCGGCGGAGCAACTGCCATCGCCACCTGGCTAACGCTGTTCACGCTGGGCGCCGGCCTAGGCATGGCACAAACCGCCGGTTGGCCTTCCGGACAGGCGTCGACAAGCGAGTTTCGCATTGCCGTCGGCCTCTGGCTGATCGGCACACACTGGCTATCCTTCGCCCTTGGCGGTTATGTCGCGGGGCGGATGCGGGTGCGCTGGGCCAGCCTGCACGGGGATGAGGTGTTCTTTCGCGATACCGCGCACGGGATGCTCACCTGGGCCACCGCGACGGTCGTGGTCGCCGGCGTTGCCGTGCTGGCGGCCGCTGTGGCGCCCCATGCGATGCACCCTGACAATGTGCCGGCGATCGACCCGGAACTGCTGCGCAAAGCCGCTGCTGCCTCGGCGATCTTCAGCGCGATTGCGATGATGTCCGGCGCGTTCGTCGCTGCGGTTGCGGCCGTGATCGGCGGATCCCTGCGCGACCGGCATCCCTGAAGAAGGGCATCGCTGAAGAAGGGGAGAGCGGGGCGCTCCTGTCCAGGACCGCCCCGCTCTCACGCCAGATGCCTCGCGTCCGTCAGTCCTGGTTCGCGCGCAGCATGCCGTTCCCATCGAGATTAAGCGCGACAAACTCCCAGTTGATCAACGCGCTCAGCATCGCTTCGACGTACTTGGGCCGGGCATTGCGATAGTCGATGTAGTAGGCGTGCTCCCAAAGGTCGATCGTGAGCAGCGGCGCCATGCCGCCATGCGCGATTGGCGTGTCGCCATCATGCAGCGACGTGACGTGCAGCGCCCCATCCTCCATCACCAGCCAGGCCCAGCCGCTGCCAAAATGCGCGATCGCCACTTCGGCGAGCTTCCTGTTCAGCACCTCGAGTGATCCGAAATTGCGCATGATCAGGTGCATTAACGCCTCAGGCGGGCTGGTCGGCTCCGGCGAGAGGCACTGCCAGAAGAAGCTGTGGTTCCACAGCTGGCCGGCGTTATTGCGCAGTGGATCGGATTCGGCCGAACGGATCACGTCGACCAGCGAGCGGCCCTGAAGGCCAGCTTCCTGCATGAGCTGGTTGGTCTTGTCGACATAGGCCTGATGGTGCTTGCCGTGGTGATATTCGAGCGTCTCGGCCGACATGTGCGGCGCGAGCGCATCCGGTGTGTAGGGAAGCGGGGGCAGGATAAAGGGCATGGTCGTTTCTCCGTGGGTGGGTGGATCAATTTCGGGACGCTGTCCGCGCTTCAGGCGAGGAGGCGGACGCGCGGTTCGCGCGCCCAGTGCCGCGCCGGCGCGACGTGGGGGAAGTCCTGCAAGTTGGTGACGCCCTCATCAGCGGCGATCCCCCATTCGCCCAGCAGGCGCATCGTCGCGGGGCAGGCCCCGATGGTCTTGCAATGGGCATAGGCATCGGCAAACCAGTCCCGCGCCGCGTGATCGGCGCGCAGGGCGGCAAGTGCTTCGGGCGGGATGATCGAGGCCACGGCATCGAAGAGTGCGGAGGGGCTGCCCTCCAGCATAGCATCGGCCTTGAGCAAGCCGTCGCGCACCGGGATCAGGCCGATGCGCTGCGAGATCAGAACTACCCGCCCGTGTTGCGCCTCGATCGCATCACGCATGCGCTCGATCGTGTCGCGGCTGGAACCTTCGGCAAACAGGATGGCGACCGTGCGGCCGTCCATATGCGGCAGACCCTTGCTCAGGATAGAAAGAGCGGGCGATGGCGCCATATCGAGCACCGGCGCCGCGGTTTCGGCGGGGGCGGGCAGCGGTATCGTCAGTCCGGTGGCCACCCGGAGCGCGAGGTCGATATCGACTACGCCCAGCAACGTCAGCATCCGTATCCGCACATGCTCGAGCGCCACCTTCGCAAGCTCGAACACCAGCGCGCTGGCAAGATGCGCCTGCTCCACCGGCGTCTGCGATCGATAGAACAGGCGCGCCTGTGAAAAGTGGTCGGCGAACAGCGCGGGGCGAACCCGCAGCCGTTCGTGCCCGCCATCGCGCGCCTCCACGTTGGGGTAGGTGACGAAGCCGGTTGTGGGGCATTCGCGCGGGCCGGCCAGCTCGCCCAGTTCATCGAGGCTGTTGGGCTCATAGTTGGCACGCCCCTGCGGCACACTCATCTGCATCATTCCGTCGCGCTGGAAGTTCTGGAACGGGCAGCGCGGCGCATTGATCGGCAACTGGTGGAAATTCGTCGTGCCCAGCCGCGATTTCTGCGTGTCGAGATAGGAGAATAGCCGCCCTTGCAGCAGCGGATCGGCGGTGAAATCGATCCCCGGCACGATATTGGTGGGGCAGAACGCCACCTGCTCCGTCTCGGCAAAGAAGTTGTCCGGATTGCGATCGAGCGTCATGCGCCCGACGATGATCACCGGCACGACTTCCTCCGGGATCAGCTTGGTCGCATCAAGCACGTCATAGGGCTGCTCCGCCGCCCAGGCTTCATCGAAGATCTGGAGGCCTAGGTCCCACTGCGGAAACGCGCCGCGCTCGATCGTCTCGTGAAGGTCGCGCCGGTGATAATCGGGGTCTGCCCCGGCGATCTTCACCGCTTCGTCCCAGGTGGTTGATTGCACGCCGAGCACCGGCTTCCAGTGGAACTTGGCGAGCCGCCCTTCGCCGGCCGCATTGACCAGCCGGAAGGTGTGGATTCCGAAGCCTTCCATGAAGCGCGGCGAGCGCGGCAGGGTGCGGTCGCTCATCTGCCACATCACCATGTGCATCGCCTCGGGCATCAGGCTGATGAAATCCCAGAACGTGTCATGCGCGCTGGCCGCCTGCGGATAGCCCTTGTCGGCCTCCATCTTCACCGCATGGACCAGATCGGGAAACTTGATCGCGTCCTGAATGAAGAACACCGGGATATTGTTGCCGACGAGATCCCAGTTGCCTTCCTCGGTATAGAACTTGACCGCAAAGCCGCGCACGTCGCGCGGGGTGTCGGCGCTGCCGGCCCCGCCCGCCACGGTCGAAAACCGCGCGAACAGCGGGGTCTTCTTGCCGCGCTGCAGGAAGGGCGCGGCGCAGGTCAGCTCTGGAATTGCGCGGGTACATTCGAAGAAGCCATGTGCACCCGACCCGCGGGCATGGACCACCCGCTCCGGAATCCGCTCATGGTCGAAGTGGAAGATCTTCTCGCGCAGTGCGAAGTCTTCCAGCAGCACGGGCCCGCGTGGTCCCACCGTCAGGCTGTTCTGGTTGTCGCTGATGCGCAGACCTTGGTTGGTGGTGAGGTGCGCGGCAGAGGTATCGTGCGGGCCGCCGACGGGCACATGCTGATGCGTCTCGCCGCCCTGTCCGGGCGAACTGGCGAAGCGGGGGTGGTCCTGCGGCATGGGATGTTCCGATCATGGGAGCCCGGCACAACACGTACCGGACGGGGGATGACCGTTAATGCGGCCAGCCAGCCCAAAGTTCCGGGACCCATGCAAATGCGTGTATTTTCAGGATGGCGCGATGCGCAGGTCGGTTCGCGAAGCGGCTGTCCCCGCGCGGGCGGCAGCCGGCCTGCTCGGCGGCGGATCAGCGTAGAATCCGAACCCTGCGCAGGCTCGATTTCCATCCTATCCATTCCCGCGTGCTGCGCGGATGAAAATGAGGATCTCCCATCATGAACCACCGGACACGGCGCAGATGGGTGCCTGATGCCGCTGTCTGAATCGAACATTCTCTACATCGACGATGACGATCACTTGTGCCGCCTCACCAAGCGTCATCTCGAAAGCATGGGTTGCACGCTCATCTGCGTGCTCTCAGGCTTTGAGGGGCTGCGTCTTGCGCGCCAGCAGCCGTTCGATCTCGTGGTGCTTGATCATGTCATGCCCGACATGGGCGGAATGGACACACTGGAACAGCTGATGGCCCTACCTTCGCCGCCTGCTGTGATCTACGTCACCGGGTCGGACGACAGCAGCATCGCCGTCGATGCGCTCAAGGCGGGCGCGGTCGATTATGTCGTGAAGTCGGCCCCCGAAGACTTCTTCGAACTGCTCACGAACACGCTCCACCAGGCGCTCGAAACCTTGCGCATGCGCAAGCTGAAGGACCTTGCCGAACACGAACTGCGCGAGACCAACAAGCAGCTTGCCGCACTGCTCCACGAGGTGAATCACCGCGTGGCAAACAGCCTGCAGATGGTCTCGACGATCGCACATCTCCAGAGTCGCCGTGCGCAAGGAGCAGAAGCCAAGGCGATGCTGCAGGATGTTCAAACCCGGATCCAGGCGGTCGCTCGCGTCCACCAGCAGCTCTATTCCGGCCCCAGCGTCCATGACGTCAACATGGCAGACTACATCGAGGGGATGGCGCGCGATCTCTCGCGAACCTACTCGACCCACAGCGTACGGCGCAAGATCTGTGTCGAGGCAGAGAATGCGCCGCTGCCCGCCGCCACCGCGATCACCTTCGGCATCCTGATCAACGAGTTGGTCAGCAATGCCTGCAAGTACGCCTATGCAGAGGACGAACCCGGCGAGGTCCGGATCACGTTCCGCACCGACGGGAGCGATGGCTACCGTCTGCGCGTGGAGGACGACGGCGTCGGCATGGGCATGAGCATGACGCCCTCGGGGACGGGGCTCGGCTCGCAGATCATTCAATCGATGGTGGACTTCCTTGGCGCCCGGCTGGAGCAATCGAGCCCTGGCCGCGGGTTCTGCACCGAGATCCACCGCCCAATGGGCTCACCCCCGGGGCAAAGGCCCGCATCGCCGTAGGGGCCTGCGTGGCAGAACTGCCGGATGACAGCGCCCCCCTAACGGCCTGTCGCCGGTCAGACCACGCTTGCTGCGGAGCATGACCCCGGCGCGGACGAAAGCGCTTTGGCACTGATTTTTTGCCAACCGTCGGAACAATCACTCGTTTGGCCGTTTGTCACAGGATCACTTCACGCCTGGATCCGGTTTGACATCCAGACATTGCCACACGGGACTTCGCATGAGTACGCAATCCTATCCTTCAAAGCTTGCGGGCGGAGAACCGGCGACCCGCGATCAGGCGGATGCCGACCTCGCGCGGGCTCTGCCCTATCTCAGGCGCTACGCCCGCTCGCTCACTGGCCGGCAATCGGCAGGAGATGCGGTGGTGCGTGAACTTCTCGAATCCTCGCTTCACGATCCGGCCGTCCGCGCCGAGATCTGCGATGGCACCATCGCGCTGTTTCGTGCTTTCACCCGGCTGTGGATGGCGCTGGACGTGCCTCGTTCACAAAGTGCGGTTCCCGAACACAGCTCACAGATCGCCCGCGTGCCCAGTCTGCCGCGCCAGGCGCTGCTGCTGCATCAGCTTGAAGGGTTTTCCGCCGAGCAGACCGGGGCGATCCTTGGCCTAGGCGAAGACGAGGCGGACAAGCTCGTCGAGCAGGCCCTCACAGAGCTCGGGCTGGAAGAACCGGTGCGCGTCCTCGTGATCGAGGACGAAGGACTGATCGCCAGCCATCTCGAAAGCATCGTCGCCGAAGCCGGCCACCGCGTTGTTGCCAATGCGACCACCGCCACGCAGGCCAGAATCCTGTTCGAGCGCGAGCAGCCCAATCTGGTGCTCAGTGATGTGCAACTGGCCGATGGCAGTTCCGGCATCGATGCGGTCGACGCGATTGCACAGCTGAGCGACGTCCCCGTCATCTTCATCACGGCCTTTCCCGAGATGCTGCTGACTGGCGAGCGGCCGGAGCCGGCGTTTCTGATCGGCAAGCCGTTTCGCGACGAAAGCGTTCGTACAGCGATAAGTCAGGCGTTGTTCTTCGGCTCGCATGGCCGGCAGTAGGGCGTCTCGGGCGACCGGGGGCGGGCGCCTCGAATGAGCCAAGATAAAGATCTGATCCGGGGAGGGACTATGCTTTTGCAATCGAGCGGCAGACGCAGGACGACCACGCTGGCGAGGCGCATGACGCTCGGTAGGATACAACTTGTGGCAAAAGATCCATCCTTTGATGCGGTTCCCCGGCCGGATGGGAAGGTAGCTTCCCGTGCTGCGCCCATAGTTGCCCCTGATGCAAATACTGGTCCACTGCCCGATGCGAGGTGGAGCAGGGATATCCGCGACTATTACAACGCCGTGATGCAGGAGCCGGTCCCGCAGGAATTGCTCGACCTGCTGGCAAGGATCGCGACGGACAAAGCCGAGTAGGCAGGTGGGCCAGCGGCCCGGCGAGGTTACAACCCCAGTCCATGTCTGCGCAGGGACCCACATGGCCCGCCGCGCGTTAAGCCAAGCACAGGCCCATCCCGTCCGGCGGGTCTGGCCGGCAGCACCGTGCTGCTTTTCAAAGGAGATGGTTCATGGGCAAAGCATTGTGGATTGTGGCTCCGGCCTTAGCCCTCGCCCTTGCCGGGTGCGACAAGAAGCCTGCCGCCGAAGCGCCCTCGGGCGACAACGTCACGCTCGAGGGCGCCGATGCCACCCTGCCAGCCGCCGCAACGCCGCAAAGGGATGCGCGCAGCTATCTCGACCAGGCTGCTGCCGGAGACAGTTTCGAAATCCGGTCGTCCGAGGCCATCCTCAAGACCACATCCCGCGAAGACATCCGCAGCTTCGCCAGGATGATGATCGCCGCTCACGCGAAATCGACCAAAGAACTGGAGGGCGCGGCTGGCAAACTCAAGTTCGCAGCGGGCTCGTCCACACTGACCGCGATCCAGCTGCAGAAGCTCGGTGAGCTTGCCGCCGCAACCGGCGCCGAGGCCGACAATCTCTACCTCGACATGCAGCATGACGGGCACAAGGAAGCGCTCGACCTACACCGTCGCTACGCCGCCGATGGCGACATGCCGAGCCTGAAGACGGTCGCCGCGTCGATTGCCCCGGTGGTGCAGCAGCACCTCGATGCGCTAGCGAAACTGCCGAAAACGGCTCCCGCCCGATAAGCCGTCCGTGCGATGGTAGTGGCCACGGCGCCTGAGGGTGTCGTGGCCTGCATGACGTGACAGTGCCGGCGAAACCGGCCAGCTCCTAGGGGAGCCAGCCGGTTTCGCAAGCGGCAGCGCCTGGGCAAGATCGCTGTCAGTATTTCGCGCCCGGGTCGCTCGCCGGAAAGCTCTCATCGGAAGCCTGGTCGACTTCATCCCATTCCTGCTGAGCTGTCGCGGTCGCATCCGGGCCGGCGTTGCGCACCTGGGTCGTATTTTCCGGCACAGCTTCCGTGTCCGCAAAGGCGGCGGGCGAAGTCGCCGGTGCCGGTTGGGCCAAGCCCGGTTCGGATTGCCGGAACACGCGATAGAGTCCGTAGAGGCCGGCAAGTGTGATCAGTCCTGAAATCCAGCGCATGGGCGTTGTTCCTTTATGGCGAGGCACTTGATGCCTGAGCTCGCCTGATGACCAAATGCGCCGCGGACCGATGATGTTCCCCCCGTCTCGGCTCATGGATGGCGCATCGACGCTCGGGCTAAGCAAGGTGGAGGTGGAAGGGTCTGCCACGGCGGTGGTTTCCCGTTGCGGGGGGCAAGGCCCAAATGGCCCTTCGGCAGTGCCGCGTCTGCCACCGGAAACTACGCTGACACTTTGTCTGGCACCGGAGCAGGCACTACGGCGCACAGCGGCTGACTGAGTACTTTCCGATCCTGCCGCGTTTCCTCACGAGCCTACCTGTCATTGGAGTGTGCCCGAGCACCTGGGGTTGCAGACGCGAACATGGCCGCAGTTTGCAGGCTCAATGCCGATCGTCGGAAGCCGTCATCCGTTCATGACATGCGAAAAGGCTTGAGTTGGCCGTCGGCAGCGCGGCGGCTTCTGGTTCAGGAGCCCGCCGAAGCGGGCATTCGAACCGCCGACCTTATTCTACGCATGGTGACCGTCTTGATGACTTGGCGTTCAGATCTGCGGGGCGTTGAAAAGTTTGGCTCCGGTCCAAACCCGACTTTTCAGCGCCGATCGACATCGTGCCCGACGGCAGACCGCAGCAACTCCACAAGTTCAATGCGGTTCGACGACGCGGACGCCGACCTGAGCAGATAATCATAGTTGACCAGGAGTGCTGCATTGCGCCGCGGGTTTAGCAACAGGACGTCCAACCATATCGCGCTGTCATTCTCGATGGCTCGAGCGTAACGGAGGAGCCAGTACATCAGAATCTGGCGGAAATCGCCCGCGCCAAAGTTGCGCTCGGTATGCTTGACTTCGATCAGCGTCGAACCAATCGCGAAATCCCCGTTGCCGGATGCCACCCAGCCAAGGCCGGGGATGAGAGGGGCATGTTCCAAAATGGCAGCTGGCCGCTGAGCCTGGATGCTGTTCAGCATTGCCACCAGATTGCAGGCGGCAAGGTCGGCGACTAGAATATCGCTCGGCTCGAGCGTTTCTGGAATGCGCGCGTCGAAATGTCGACGCTGGCGCTTTGATGTGATTGCTAGGCATTCATCCCACGACGCCACCGCTCCGCCCCGCAACTCGCTTTCGGCGCGCGCCATCGACAGTTCGAATATCATCGCCTTCTGGAGCCGACTTTTGTCGGTCATCTCGCTCGGGATCGGGCTGATACCGGCGAAGGAGAACATAGTAGCGTTTAGAGCGTTGACGAGGCCGCCGGTCAGTCGTGGGAAGAGAATATCGAGAACACCGGGAATCTCACGTGCGACGGTTCTCGGGTCGCGGGCCGGCAGTCGGTTAAACGGCATGCTTGACCCAGTCTTCGTAACACGCAGCAAAGCTGCCAGGTGCGACGGTCTCGATCCCAAGTTGCCACGCCTGCGCAACCGAACCACGCAGCTGGTCCCTTGTTTTCAGGCCTTCGTCACCGAACGCGCCAGCCGCCAGCCACAGCATCCGTTGCTCACCGGCGCCCAGATTTTGCCATTGGTTGCGCAAACGCGTGAAGTTCGACCGGTCTGACCAGTGCCTCCAACAGTCGATGCAGGCGCGGCGGACGGAAGTGGATACGGTCGAATCGTAGGTCTGGCGGACGAACGCGCCACGGAGATCGGTCCTAACAAACCTGATCGCTCGCAGGAAATGAAGCATATTGGCTTCGGGAACAAGCAGATGCCCGCTGGCGGACGGGATCCGATCGAGCAAGGCGTCTAGCGCGGCAAAGATCGATGTGAACTGGTCGTTCGACCGGACGGCATATACGCCACGCATGATTTTCGACCAAGATGCACGGAAAGCGTCCAGATTGTTCGGATCGAGGAGTGTGGCGCACAGCTGGACCGCGACAGCCGGCTCCTGGAACTTGAGCGCGCGACCAATCTGCGCCAGCACGAAAGCGTCAGGCTGCGATTTCTCCCGCTCGAGATCGAGCAGAAAGGAGATGTCGATTTTATCAAACGACTGTTTGAGCTTTTCATATTCGGCGCTCGCATTGTCCGAGTATGGATCGAAATGCAGGTCAAGTTCCCTCAGTGCGAGGCTCGAATCATCGCCCTCTCCCAACTGCGCTGAAATGAAGTCTCTATAATGTTTGGCGCTTAGGATCGTTGTTTTGCTGCGGTTGAGCGACAGTCCGTAGTCGGCTAGCGCATGCGATAATTCCGAGAGCGCCTTGTAGGCTTCCTGCCGCGAACGGCAAATCAAGGTGTAGTCATCGACATAGCGGTGCCAGATGAGGCCGGCATCGGTCAGCGATCGATCGATTGGTGTCATCATCACTTCGGCCAGAATGCGCGCACATTGACCGCCGACCGGTAGACCGAATGAACGACCTGCCGCGAGCTTGCTCAGGATACGGTCGATCTGCATCGCCAGAGTTGATCCCGGCGCGAGGTCCTTGACGACATTTTCGAGCCGATGGTGGTAAATGTGATCGTAAAAGCTTGCGATATCGGTCTGGATGACGACGGCGCCTTCCTCTTCCAGATTGGGCTCATTCAAAGTCGCGAGTTTATAGGCGCGCCACGATCTGGTTCGGTCGAAAAAGCCCGGTCCGTGTGGGGCAAGCCGGTAAGAGTGCGCGCGGGCACTCCTCTGCCCTTCGTTTGCCTCCGCGATAGCTAGACCCAAACCATTCAGATAGAGGTTCCAGAAGGGATGGATCTTGGTGGTGATACGGAAGCCATGCGGTCCGGACGGAACGAGAAGTCGTTCTGACACGATCGCGAGCCCGTTCATGAAGGTGGCCGGTTTCCCAACGGCGCCGGTCTCGACGCCCTGGAACAGGCCAAGGCAAAGCGCAGCAAGATCGGTGGCCTTGTCCTTGATGAAGCCAGCGTCCAGATCGTAAGGCAATGTGTCATTGTCGCCGCTCTGACCGATTTCAAGCGCGGCCCGAATAAAATGATCTATTTGAACCTTGACCATTCTGGACCTTTTCTAACGCCTTTCAGTAGTGAGGGTTGCAGCCCCCAGTCTAGCGTTCGTTTGCATGTAATGGATTTCCCTGTCTAGTGGCGGGTAGCCCGATGACCGGAGCGGTTGCCGGCTACCCGTTGGCGGCAGGGAGCCGGCGAAGCATCGTCTCGTGCCGATGGGAGGCTTTCAAGAGTGGTACGCCTATGCGCGAAGTATGATTTTTCGATTAGGCCTCGTGATCGCTCAGCCCGAAATCTTCGTACCCCTCTTTGACGGACCCGAACAGCACGAGGCCGATCATGCCCATAATGCCGGGAACCTGAGGACCCTTGCGTCGTCGGAAGATCACCCGCCTAAGACTGCGTTTGTAGATCTTCTGGACGATTGATTTGAAGAACAGGCTGTGCTTGGGATAGTGCCCGTCGGAAATGAGCGACAGGTCCACGGGAAAGTTCGACGGTCCCCACCGTGAGCCGTTCGGCCAGACGATGCAGGGCAAGTATGCCACAATGCCCTGCTCGGTCGAACTCCACAGGTTGGTGTCGACATATCCGTTCGTCGGGATGACGATCGACACGTTAGCGGCACCGACGGTGTGTGTCCGGCTCGCGACCCGACCGACAATATCGCTCGCCATTCGGGAAAGCTGGAATGCATTCGCGCCTGAGCGAAGGGTGGTCCTCAACCGAGCTTTCTCAGTTGCACGGACGTGGGGTTCCATGCCCCCGAAGACGACTTCACTCTCTTCCACAAGCGCCTTCATGAAGATGTGGAAGACCTCAAAATCCCATTCGTAGATTATTCCGTCTGCTGACCCCCATGGCGCTGCGGTCCGGAATGTTGAGATGACAGTGATCGTGTTTACCTGAAGATCCTTCTGGCGGGTAATCACGTGCAATTCGAAGTCCGGATCGATGCCGAGAACGGACTTGCCCGGCATCGCTTTCAGCAAGTGCTTGACGATGTGCAGGCAAAGGGAAGCAAGCTTGGGTTCTGGGTGATCACAGACGCGATGGCGTCTGAGATCAGGTCGTAGAGGCGATATTGCTTGCCCTTCAAATTCCACAGGGCGACGCCGGTGTACGATATATTCCCGACATAGTCGTCGGTGCCGAAGAATATGTTTTTGTTGAATCGCTCGTCGATAATCCGAGTCCGGGACCGGTATGTCGCAGTCACACGCTGATCCGAGACGGCGAGCGAATAGTCAGGACCGACGGCGGTGATCAACAAGGTCATGCGGTTCATCAAGCTCTTTGGGTCGGTCCATCGCGGACGGGGCGGCCTACACGTACTGGCTGCAATAGCGCAATTTCGCGGCAGGCTGCAGGCGGCGGGTTGGCGCCTCCAGTGCTGTCAGCGCCATCTACAACAGGTCCACATACTGGGCGGAGCGGGTTGAGATGATGCAGTGGTGGAGCGATCGGCTCGACGAGCTTCGGAACTAGGCCATGGTGAGGCGCTTTCAAAAGGCCCCTGAACGGCCCAGAAAAAGCCCCCAGATGCACCCGGCTGGGGGCCTTCTTCAGGACTCACCGGCGGTCATCCACGGACGCTAAACGCAAGGAAATCTGGGGCTTTTGGGCCCTCAAACTCCTGTGCGGAAAATAAAATGGTGCCCAGAAGAGGACTCGAACCTCCACGCCCTTGCGAGCGCCAGCACCTGAAGCTGGTGCGTCTACCAATTCCGCCATCTGGGCACGGTAGCGAGCAGCAAGTGCGCCGATCGCCGGGTAGGAGCGGGCCGATACGGCACGGTCTGGCACAAGTCAACCGGGGTTTGCATTTGCACTACACTGACGCGGTAAGCCATTGAACCGGAGGGCGCGGGTGTGGCAAGGGCGGCCTGAAATCAGACAGCTGAAACCAGACATGGGTCGAACAACGATGAGCAAGGACATGGCGCGCGATCTCGAAGGGCAGCTCATCGCATTGGTGGGCGGCAGCGGCTTCATCGGCACGCATGTGGCGCAGGCGCTGCTGGCGCGCGGCGCAAGGCTGCGCGTGTGCAGCCGTCATCCCGAGCGCGGCTACCGCATGAAGACGCTTGGCGGGCTCGGCCGGGTCCAGCTCGTGGCAGTCGACGTGACCAAGCCGCATACGCTCGAAGTGGCGCTGACCGGGTGCGACGCGGTGGTGAACCTCGTCGGCGCGTTCAAGGGCAACCTCGATGCAGTGCAGGGTTCGGGCGCAGGGCAAATCGCGGCAATCGCACGGGCCAAAGGCGCGAAGGCGTTCGTGCACATGTCCGCGATCGGGGCCGAAGCAAGCTCTTCCGTTGCCTATGCCAGCAGCAAGGCTGCGGGCGAGGCGGCGGTGCTGGCAGCATTCCCGGAGGCGGTCGTGCTGCGTCCGTCGGTCGTGTTCGGCGAGGAGGACGCCTTCATCAACCTGTTCGCGGGGCTGATCGCCAGCGCGCCAGTGATGCCGGTGTTTGCCGCCGATTCGCGGTTCCAGCCGGTGTTTGTCGACGATGTTGCCGATGCCGTTGCCAATGTGCTCGCCGCGCCGGCGCTGTTTGCGGGCCGGACATTCGAGCTGGGCGGGCCCGAGGCGATCAGCATCGGCGATCTCAACCGCCGCATTGCCAGGGCGGCAGGGCGCGCGCCGGTGTTCCTCGAATTGCCGGACGGCGTTTCAGCCGCCTTCGCCGCGCTCACCGGATGGCTCCCCGGCGCACCGATGAGCCGCGATCAGTGGGTGATGCTGCGCCAGGGCAACGTGGTGAGCGGGACGCTGCCGGGGCTGGCCGAACTTGGCGTGCAGGCCCGGCCACTGGAGCTGTTCCTCGACCGCTGGATGGTGCGCTTCCGCAAGCACGGCCGCTTCGGCGCGCGGACCAAGGCTGCCTGAACAGCCAGTCCGGCTAGTCCCGCAGCTCCTGCCCCCGGCAGTTCAGCCCTTGTAGAGCGCGTCGATCCGCGCGCCGTAGCGTTCGCGGATCTTGTGGCGGCGGATCTTCATCGAGGGCGTCATTTCCTCGTTGTCGATGGTGAAGGGTTCGTCGGCCAGCGCAATCTGGCGGACTTTCTCGATAACCGAGAGATCCTTGTTCACGCGGTCGACCGCGACGCGGACGGCGCTGCGGAAGGCAGGGAGATCCGAAAGCGCAGCCATGTCGAACTTCTCGCCCTGCGCGCGCGACCATTCCATCGCCCATTCGGCATCGGGCACGATCAGGCCGACGATGTAGGGCCGCTTGTCGCCCGAGACCATCGCCTGCGCGATTTCGGGCTGCAACGTGAGCATCCCCTCGATCCGCTGGGGTGAGACGTTGTCGCCCTTGTCGTTGACGATCATGTCCTTCTTGCGATCGGTAATCTTGATGCGGCCCTTTGCATCGAAGTGGCCGATATCGCCGGTGTGGAGCCAGCCGGCTTGCGGACCGTCCTGCGGGATGGCGCGCAGGGTCTCGGCATCATTGCGCCAATAGCCGTGCATGACGAGTTCGCCGCGCACGAGAATCTCGCCGTCATCCGCGATCTTCACTTCGACGCCGCGCATCGGCGGGCCGACAGTGTCCATCACGAGGCCAACGCGGGGGCGGTTGCAGCTGATGACCGGGCCGCTCTCGGTCTGGCCATAGCCTTGCAGCATGGTGAGGCCCATCGCATCAAAGAACAGGCCGACATCGGGATTGAGCGGCGCGCCGCCGGAAACCATGGCCTTGATCCGGCCGCCGAAGCGCTGGCGGATCTTGGGGCGCAAGGTGCGCTCGATGAAGAAATCCATCGGCGCATCAATCGCGCGGCGCAGGATATTGGAGCCGGCCGCCTTGCGCGCGCCGATCGCGAGGGCGCGGGCCATCAGGTAGTTCGGCAGTTTACCCTGCTTTTCAACCTGCTTCATGATCCGCGCGCGCAGCACTTCGAACAGGCGGGGGACGACGACCATCAGCGTGGGGCGCGTCTCCTCGATATTGCTGGCGAGCTTTTCGAGGCCTTCCGCATAGTAGATCTGCGCGCCCATGCCGATGGGCAAGTACTGGCCGCCGGTGTGTTCATAAGCGTGGCTGAGGGGCAGGAACGAGAGGAACACCTCCGTTTCCTTGCCGCTGGGATCCCAGCCGAGATCTTCGGCAAGGATATGCGCCGCGCCATCGACGTTGCACAGGATCGCACCGTGGTGCTGGCACACGCCGCGCGGGAGCCCGCCGGTGCCGCTGGTGTAGATGATGCAGGCAGTCTCGGCGCGGTCGATGGCGGCGATGCGGGCGGCGACCGAAAGGCGCGCGGGCGCGGCATCGCCGCTGGTGAGCGCAGCCCATTCATGGAACGCGAGGCGTTCGGACTGCATGCGGCGCAGTGGCTCGATCCCGATAATATGCTCGACCGGCCGCGCACTGAGGCAGGCGGCGAGCAGCGGCTGGGCGAGCTTGGCATTGGAGACGATGACCGCGCGGGCGCCCGAGTTTTCGAGCACGTGAAGATGGTCACGATCGGTATTGGTGACATAGGCGGGGACGGTGACGAGCCCGGCGGCCATGATCGCAAGATCGGCGATGCACCATTCAGGGCGGTTTTCCGAGACAAGCACGACGCGGTCGCCCGGATCGAGGCCAAGCCCGCGCAGGGCTTGCGCCAGCAGGCACACCTGATCTGCCGCCTCGCGCCAGCTCAGTGATTGCCACGATCCACCGCGCTTGGCCCAGAGGAAGGGACGATCGCCGAAGAACTCCGCCCGATCGAGGAACATGGCGACGAGGTTTGGATAGGACGCGAAATCAGAAAGCTGCACGGTGTGACGATCCCCTGGCCCGGTGTGCCATTTTGTTTGGCCGGGAAACTAGGAGTGCCGCAGCGCAAGGGCAAGGAGCCCTGTGGATATGGTATCAGGGCGAAGCGGTGGCGCCCTCGCTGCGGGGATCGGCAGCGCCGACCCAGTGACCGCCGGCGCTGCCGGGGACCCATTCGATGGCATTGGCCTTCAGGCGCATCGGCACGGCGACGACCTTGGCGTGACCAAGCGCCTGGAGCGCGGGGACCATCGCGGCGAGCGGCGTGCCCGCCTCGACCGCCAGCGCGCCGGGGGCGGGCATGACGATGCCTTGCGTGATCGCGTCGCGCGCGGTCATGTTCCAATCGAGCGTGCCGATGATCACGCGGATCACCTGCGGCGGGATGGTATAGCCACCCGCCGCGCCCGCGATCAGGCGCAAGTGGCCGTCGGGGCCATAGACCACCACCGGGCTCATCGAGCTGCGCGGACGCTTGCCCGCCTCGACACGGTTGGCGGTGGCCTTGCCGTCGCGGTTCGGATCAAGGTTGAAGTCGGTCAGTTCGTTGTTGAGGTAATAGCCGCCGACCATCAGGCCCGAGCCGAACGCGCTCTCGATGGTGGAAGTGTAGCTTGCGGCATTGCCCCAACGGTCGACCGCAGCGAAGTGGGTGGTGCCGTTTTCCGGGATCGGTCTGGCCATGGCGAAGCGGTCGGTCGCGCCAGCGGGCTTGCCCGGCGCGGCGCTATCCATCGTGGCCTTGTCCGAAATCAGCGCCGAGCGCGCGGCGAGATAAGCCGGATCGAGCAGGCCCGCGGTTGGCACCGGGGCGAAATCGGGATCGGCGAGGTAGCCATCGCGGTCGGCGAAAGCGAGCCGCTCAGCCTCGGCAATGAGGTGCCATGCTGTGGGCGAGGCCGGCCCCATCGCCTTGAGGTCGAAGCGTTCAAGCGTTCCCAGGGTCTGCAGCACGGTGATCCCGCCGGCAGACGGCGGCCCCATGCTGCACACGCGCCACACGCGGTAGCTGCCGCACACCGGATCGCGCTGCTTGGCCTTGTAGGCGGCGAGGTCGGCGGTGCTCATCGGTGCAGGGTTGCGCGGGGCGGTGCCGACCCTGGCGGCGATGCCCTTCGCATTATCGCCGAGATAGAAGCTGTCGGCTCCGAGCGCGGCGACCTTCTCGAACGTGGCGGCCAACGCGGGATTGCGCACCACGGTGCCGACCGGGAGCGGCGCGCCGTCCGCGCCGAAGAACAGCGCGCGGCCAGCGGGATCGAGACCGGCGATATCGGGTGCCATGGCGAGCGTGCTGGCAAGGCGCGGCGTGATGGCGAAGCCTTCGCCGGCAAGCCGGATCGCCGGGCCGAACAGCACACGCCACGGCAGCTTGCCATGGAGCGCATGGGCTGCGGCGGCGAGGCGCAAGTTGCCCGGCACGCCGACACTGCGCCCGCCGGCTACGGCGTCAGCGTGGCTGAGCACTTTGCCATCGACGGTGAACCAGTCCGGCGTGGCAGCGGAGGGGGCCATCTCCCGCCCGTCAAAGCTTTCGACCCTGCCCGCCTCGTCCGCCGTCACAAGGAAGCCGCCGCCGCCGATGCCGGAGCTTTGCGGTTCGACGACAGTGAGCGCGAGCATGGTGGCGATGGCGGCATCGGTGGCCGACCCGCCGAGGCGCAGCATTTCCGCGCCCGCTGCGGCAGCGCGGGGATCGGCGGCGGTGACGACACCCGGATCTTCTGCCGAAGGTTGCTGGGGCGGCGCGATGGCGGCTAGCGGCCGAGCTGCATTGGGAAGCGGCGCGCAGGCCTGAGCCAGAACGAGAAGCGCGGCAGGCGCGAGCGAACGAACGATGCGGAAAGCCATGCAGCCAGCGTTATTCGCTGCCGACCGCCTCGGCAATGCTGCTCATGCCTTCAGCGCTTACGCGCTTCACCAGACCATCGACGATTTGCCGCACCAGACCCGGTCCCCGGTAGACCAGTGCGCTGTAGAGCTGGATCAGGCTGGCTCCGGCGCAGATGCGCTCCCACGCATCATCCGCGCTGGCAATGCCGCCGACGCCGATCAGCGGGATCGCGCCGCCAGTGGCGGAGCGGAAATCGCGGAGCACCTGCAGCGCCAGTGCGCGCAGCGGCTCTCCCGAAAGCCCGCCGGCTTCCCCGGCAAGCGGCGAACGCAGCGCCGGACGGGTGATCGTGGTGTTCGTGACGATCAGCGCATCGAGCTGCTTGTCGAGCGCGATCTTGCAGATGGCATCGATATCGGTGGAGGTGAGATCGGGCGCGAGCTTCAGGAAAAGCCGCGTTTGCAGGCTGCCACGCGCATCGATCACGGCATCAAGCAGATCGGCAAGCGCGGCGGGATCCTGCAGCGCGCGCAGACCCGGTGTGTTGGGTGAACTGATATTGATGGTGAGATAGCTGGCGAGCGGCGCCATGATCCGCGTCATCGCCGCATAATCGGCAACGCGATCAGCAGAATCCTTGTTGGCGCCGATGTTTGCACCGACCACCCCGGGCCTGCTCTTGCGCGCGGCGAGTCGCCTGGCGACGACTGCCGCACCCGCGTTGTTGAAGCCCATGCGGTTGATCACCGCATTGTCCTCGACCAGGCGGAACAGGCGCGGCTTCGGATTCCCCTCCTGCGGACGCGGTGTGACGGTCCCCGCCTCGACAAAACCGAAGCCCAGGCCAAGCAGCGCATCGGGCACTTCGCCGTTCTTGTCGAACCCGGCCGCGATGCCGACCGGATTGGGAAACACCAGCCCCGCGACTCGCTGACACAGCAGCGGCTGCGGCGCGGCGCTGCTGACGCGCGGCGCAGCAGCGAGAGCGGCGATGGTCAGGCGGTGGGCAGGCTCGGCGGGAATGCGGAACAGCAGAGGACGGCAAATCGAATAAAGCATGCTCGGCGTGGTCCCTCCGGCCCGACAACGGGAAAGCGGTCTATTGCCGCCGCAGCCGCGTGCGCCAAGTGGCAATTGCAACCGGATTGTCGGTTAACGGCCCGTTAAGCAATGATTTGTTGCGGCTGTTGCACCTGCGCCACCGATTTTGTCGAATCCGTACAATTCTTTGGGCTGGCACTGTCCTAGCACACTCATGCGACCCGAAGGGCTCGGTGCAGAAATGCCCCCGAGTTCTCGACTTCATGGCGGCTTGTGCCCTGGCACGAGCCGCCTTTTTTTCGAGCGCGGGGCTCAGCGCCCTGCGCGGCGCACCAGCCACTCCCCATACCCCTGCCATATTTGAGGCATCTTGCACCGCTTGCGCTTGTGGCGGGCATCTCCTAGATAACCGGAACAGATCGGTCCGATTTCACATCGGGCCCAATTTCGCAGGAACAGCCGCAATGCGACTTTCGAGCATGGCCGACTATGCCGTGGTGACGATGACAGCCGCTGCGCGCCATTGCGGCCGCCACGGGGCGGGCGCCGCGCGGGTTTCGGCACAGCAATTGGCGGACGAGACCGGGCTGCCGGTGCCCACGGTGCAGAAACTGGTGAGCAAGCTTTCGGCGGCGGGCCTGCTGAAGTCTGCCCGCGGGCTTGGCGGCGGGCTCAAGCTGGCGCGGCCGGCGGCGGCGATTTCGCTGGCCGACATTGTCGAGGCAGTCGAAGGCCCGATCGCGATGGCGCCGTGCAGCGTGCACGGCCGCCACGATTGCACGCTGGAGGCCGATTGCACCGTGCGCCCGCATTGGCCGGTGGTCGATGCCGCGCTGCGCGGGGCGCTGGCGGGCGTGCCGCTGACCCAGTTTTCGCGGCCCGCAGCGACCGCAGAGGTGACGGTATGAGCGAGAACATGGTGGGAGGCGCCGAAATCAAGGACCAGGCCGCGCGCGATGCGGCTGCCCGTGTTGCCGACTACGAGCACGGCTGGTCTTCCGATATCGAGCAGGAATATGGCCCCAAGGGCCTGTCCGAAGACACGGTCCGCTATATTTCGGCCAAGAAGGACGAGCCGGAGTGGATGCTCGATTGGCGGCTCAAGGCCTATCGCCACTGGCTGACGATGGAGACGCCCGACTGGGCCAAACTTTCCATCCCGCCAATCGACTATCAGGCGGCCTATTACTGGGCCGCGCCAAAGGCCAAGCCCAAGCTCGGCAGCCTTGACGAAGTCGATCCCGAAATCCTGCGCATCTACGAGAAGCTCGGCATTCCGCTGGAAGAGCAGAAAGTGCTCGCCGGCGTGGAAGGCGCGCGCAAGGTCGCGGTCGATGCGGTGTTCGACAGCGTTTCGGTGGCGACCACCTTCCGCAAGGAGCTCGAAGCGGCGGGCGTGATCTTCCGCTCGATCAGCGAGGCGATTCGCGAATACCCCGATCAGGTACGCAAGTGGCTCGGCAAAGTCGTGCCGATGCACGACAACTATTTCGCAGCGCTCAATTGCGCGGTCTTTTCGGACGGCACCTTTGTCTACATCCCGGAGGGCGTGCGCTGCCCGATGGAGCTTTCGACCTATTTCCGCATCAACGCGGAAAACACCGGCCAGTTCGAACGCACGCTGATCGTCGCCGACAAGGGCGCCTATGTCTCCTACCTCGAAGGCTGCACCGCGCCGCAGCGCGACGAGAACCAGCTGCACGCCGCCGTGGTCGAACTCGTCGCGCTCGACGATGCCGAGATCAAGTATTCC
>CANCET010000007.1 GCA_947375105.1 Sphingomonadaceae bacterium | reverse complement strand
CTGCTCGATGGCGATATCGTCTCGTGCTTCTCGATGACCGAGCCGCAGGCGGGCGCCGATCCCGGCGAGTTCCTCTGCCGCGCGCGCGCCGATGGCGATGACTGGGTGATCGAGGGCGAAAAGTGGTTCGCGAGCCACGCCGACATGTCTGAGTTCCTCATCCTGATGTGCATTACCGATCCCGATGTGGCGGTGCATGCGGGCTCTTCCACGATCATCGTGCCGCGCGACGCGCCGGGTCTCGAGATCGTGCGGAATACCGCCGTCGGTCCCAAGGATGAGATCGGCAGCGGGGTGCACGGTTACTTGCGCTTCAACCAGTGCCGGGTGCCGCTTTCCAACACGCTGGGCGCGGTTGGCGGCGGCTTCAATGTCGCGCAGTCGCGGCTGGGCGGCGGGCGCATCCACCACGCCATGCGCACGGTCGGCATGCTGAACAAGGCGCTCGACATGATGTGCGAGCGCGCTGTCAGCCGGGTCACCAAGGGCGAGCGGCTGGCCGACAAGCAGATGGTGCAGGAGCGGATCGCCGACAGCTACACCCAGATCACCCAGTTCCGCCTGCATGTGCTCTATGCGGCCTGGCTGCTCGATCAGGACAAGGGCTATACCCACCGCGTGCGCCGCGAGATTTCCGCGATCAAGGCGGCGATGCCCGGCGTGCTGCGCGATGTGGTCTACCGCGCGCTGCACCTCCACGGCTCGCTTGGTATGTCGAATGAAACGCCGCTGATGGACATGTGGCAGTATGTGCCGGAAATGGGCATCGTCGACGGACCGACCGAGGTGCACAAGGTCTCGGTTGCCAAGGACATCCTGCGCCGGGTCGATCCCGCGCCTGGCCAATGGCCGACCTATTTCGTTCCCGATACGCGCGCGGCCGCGCTGGCGAAGTTCGCGCCATTTCTCGAAGAGGAGGCTCCCTGATGGCCCAATCGCTCGAACAGCGGGTCGACATGCTGGAGACCCGGCTGGCCCTGCAGGATCTGACGTCAGACTACTGCCTCGGTTTCGACAAGCGTGACTTGGCCCGGTTTCTGGCGATCTGGTGGCCCGATGCGGTGTGGGAAATCGGCCCGCCGTTTGGTGATTTCGTGGGGCATGAAGGCGTTGTCCACGCGGTCGAGGACATCCTCTGGCCCGCTTGGGGCGCCTCGACCCACTATACCACCAATCTGCGCGTGACCCCCGTGAGCGCTGACGTCATCGAGGGCATCTGCGATGTCTATTGCATCGGCAACAGCAGCGAAGGGCAGGCGCAGACCGTGGCGGCAACCTATCACGACCGGTTCGAGCGGCGTGACGGCGTTTGGAAGATCGCCCGCCGCAAGGTCACCATGCAACATTTCAGCCCCCTGACGGGCATCACGCTGGCCGCACCGCAATAGCGGGCGGAGGACAAGGGAGAGAAACGATGGCACGGTTCGATTGCGGCGATGGCCGCTCGGTCTATTATGAGCACCACCGCGGAGCCGGAGTGCCGGTCGTGCTGATCCATGGGTGGGCAATGTCCGGCCGGCTCTGGGCAGGCACCGTGGAAGTGCTGAAGGCGGCGGGCCATGCGGTGATCGTGGTCGATCACCGGGGCTGCGGCCAGTCCGACCGGGATTTCGACGATGTTTCGATTGCCGCGATTGCCGGCGACGTGGCCGGGATCGTGCGCCACTGCACGCAGAAGCCTGTCGTGCTCAACGGGTGGTCGCTAGGCGGCGCGGTGGCGGTTGCAGCCGCCGGCCTGCTGGGCGAAGCCTGCGCGGGCGTGGTGCTGACCTGCGGCGCGGCACCGCGCTTCATCCGCAGCGATGATTTCCCCTATGGCGGCGAGCCGGGTTCGCTGGAGGCGACGAAGGCTGCGCTGGGCGGCGACCGTGCGGCTTTCTTCCGGGGCCTTGCCGGCGGGGTCTGCGCGAAGCCGGTGAGCGATGCGATGGTCGACTGGATGTGGGCCGCGTTCATCGACAGCGGGCCGGGCGTGATTGAATCGCTGATGGACCTCGGCCGCGTGGACCAGCGCGCGGCGCTGAAGGCGCTGCCGGTGCCGTTGCTGTCCATCGTCGGCGGGGCGGACGCGATCCTCGATCCGGGCGTAGGCAAGGCGGCGGCTGAGATGGCCCCGCACGGCACGCTCGCGCTCATCGAGGGCTGCGGGCACGCGCCCTTCATCGAGGATGCCGAGGCATACCACAGCGCTCTGCGCGATTTTCTGGCCAAGCTCTGACCCGAAGCGGGATACCGAACATGACGTCACTCGATCCGTTCTTCACGCCATTCGACTGCAAGTCGCTGCACCTTTCCAATCGCTTCCTGATGGCGCCGATGTCGCGTTATTTCGCGCCGGGCGGCATTCTCACGCAGGAATCGGCGGATTACTATCGCCGCCGTATCGAAGGCGGGGTTGCAGCCGTCATCACAGAGGGCGTCGCGGTCGATCGGCCAGGCGCAGTTGCGGCGGATACGGTGCCGGCTTTCTACGGCGAGGAAGGCCTTGCGGCTTGGGCGCGCGCCACTGCTGATGTCCACCGTGCGGGCGGGGCGCTGATCCCGCAGCTCTGGCACGTGGGCGGGTGCGAGGACTTCAACTGGCCGGATTCGCCGCATCCGCCGCTCGAAAGCCCCTCGGGCCTCGTCGGCCCAGACATTCCGGGTGGGCGCGTGATGACCACCACCGATATCGACGAGGTGATCGCCTCGTTCGCGCGCGGCGCGGTCGATGCCAAGCGGATCGGCTGCGATGCGGTCGAACTTCACGGCGCGCATGGTTATCTGTTCGATCAGTTCTTTTGGGCCGCCACCAACCAGCGCGATGACCGCTATGGCGGTGATGACATTGCCCAGCGCGGGCGCTTTGCCGCCGATTGCGTAGCCGCGGTGCGCGCGGCGGTGGGGCCGGACTTCACGATCATCTTCCGCATCTCGCAGTGGAAGACCTACCAGTACGATGCGAAGATCGCTTCCAGCCCCGCTGAATTGGAACGTTGGGTGGGGCCTCTTTCAGAAGCCGGTGTCGATATCTTCCACTGCTCCGAGCGCCGCTTCTGGGAAGCCGCTTTCCCGGAGGAGGACGACCGCAACCTTGCCGGGTGGACCAAGCACATTACCGCCAAGCCGACGATTACGGTGGGCTCCGTCGGGCTCGACCGCGATCTGATGGAAGATTTCGTCGCAGGCGAATCCGTGCCGACCCTCAAGTCGCTGGGCGAACTCGAACGACGGTTCGCGCGGGGAGACTTCGATCTCGTGGCCGTGGGCCGCGCGCTGCTGGCCGATCCGAACTGGCTGCAGAAACTGCGCGCAGGGGCGGTCGAGCAGATGGTGCCCTATTCGAAGGCCTGCATGGAAACGCTCTACTGATCGTGCAGGTCCGCCCCGCAAGATATTGATTTTGAACCTATGGCGGCCGCAGACGATGACCGCATGGAGAGGATGACCGATGACCACCACCACCATCGCCCCACAGGCTGGCGCCGCTTCAGCAACGACCGGCTCGAGCGGGCCTGATTTCGACGCCATCGGGATCGGTGCCGGTTTTGCCGGCATTGCCCTCATTCATTATCTGCGTGAGGCGGGCCTTTCCGTGCGCGTGTTCGACCGCGCGTCCGATGTCGGCGGCACCTGGGCGTGGAACCGCTATCCTGGTGCGGCGACCGACAGCGAGAGCTATTACTACTGCCTGGCGTTCTCAAAGGAGATCCTGCAGGAATGGAAGTGGACCCAGCGCTATCCCGGCCGCGCCGAGACGCAGGCCTACATGCGCTACGTCGTCGACAAGTGCGACATGATGCCACACATCCAGCTCAACACCGAGATCACCGAGGCACGCTACCTGGCGGACAAGGGCTGGTGGCAGGTCACGACCGGAACCGGAGAATCGTTTACCTGCAAATACTTCATCAGCGGTATGGGCATGATTTCGCAGCCCGAGATCCCGGCGATCCCGGGGCTCGATCGCTTCAAGGGGCCTTTGTTCCACTCCTCGCGCTGGCCTGAAGGGCTCGATTATGCGGGCAAGCGCGTCGGCGTGATCGGCGCGGGCGCGACTTCGGTGCAGATGGTGCCCGAACTGGCCAAGACCGCCGCTGACGTGACCGTGTTCCAGCGCACGCCCAACTATATCCTCCCCGCAATGCAGCGCCCGATGACGCCAGAGTGGGAAAAGGAGATCAAGGACAACTACGACGCGATCATCGCCAAGTGCCGCAACCACGTGTTCGGCATGGCGTTCGACAGCCCGGTGGGGCGCAACGTGCTCGATACCCCGCCTGAGGAACGCCAGCGCATTTTCGAGGAAAACTGGACCGGCAGCTTCCGCTGGGTGTTCGAGACGTTCGACGATCTGCTCGCCAGCCCTGAGGCCAACAAGCTCGCCGGCGATTTCATCACAAGCAAGATGAAGGCGCGGGTCAACGATCCCGAACTGGCCGAACTGCTTTGCCCGACCTACGACGACTATCCGCTTTTCGCCAAGCGGCCGCCGCTCGATCACGGCTATCTCGAGGCGTTCAACCGCGACAACGTCCACCTCGTCGACATCAAGAAGCGCGAGCCGCTGGTCGAGGTGACCGAGACCGGCGTGCGCACGGCGGCGAAGGACTACGCGTTCGACATCATCGTGCTCGCCACCGGCTTCAAGGCCTATACCGGCGCGCTGGAAGCCTTCCCGATCATCGGCGCGACCGGGCAGACGCTGAACGAAAAGTGGCAGACCGTATCGGGCAGTATCATGGGCGTGGCCGTTGCGGACTTCCCCAACATGTTCATCGTGACCGGCCCGCAAGCACCGTTTGCCAACCTGCCGACATCGATCGAGCAGAATGTCATCTGGATCACCGCCTGTATCCGCAAGATGGAGCATGAAGGCCATGCAACGTTCTGGCCCAAGGCGGAGGCAGAGGCTGCCTGGACGAAGCAGACCGCTGACATCCACGCGCAGACGCTGATGGCGCAGGGCGACAAGGTCAATTCATGGATGATGGGCGCGAACCGGGCGGACAAGGGCGCGCGCGTGCTGATCTATTTCGGTGGTGCGAATTTCTACTACGACGCGCTCGATCAGTCGGCGGCGGCTGGCTTCCCCGAACTGGAGTTCCAGTAGGAGGTGTGCCCTGAAGAGTGGCGACCATTGACCATCTAAAGCACGTCAGATGCACCTCGGAGGGAGGCGTGGTGTAAAGCTTGGGCCGACTGCCGGCAGTCGCTTTGTGGTGCCGGGCGGGGACATGCCGGACGTCGGCTGGTGGCAAGCGCTGCCTTTCGCCATCACGATTGGGAACGAAGGCTTCGTGGCCCCCAATTTGGGGCGAGCCACCGTTCGTTCACAGGATCACGGCAAGTCTTCGTTGCGCTCCAGAGGTTGCCATTCGAACTTATGTGGTACGTTCGCAAAAGTGGTCGTTGGTCGAAAATTCGGTCGGACGGCCGAACCTAGAGGCTAACTGGAGGGCCATGATACGCTCGTATTGCCTTGTCCCGTCGCCCTGCCGCCCCTGCTTCAATCCCCTCGAAAGCGCGCCGGGAGCCAGCGGCATCGGTTTCAGCGATAGCTCGTTTGCTTTTTGTCTCGTCGAGCAGTACATCTCGAATATCGAAAGGAAAACAATTCGTTTGGACGATTAAGTCCTTGAACAAAATATGTTTTCCAGGAGCTCGGGTCAAACTGGTTTGTAGCTGATGCTTACCGCATCAGGGCGATGGGGTTGACTGTCATGAGCACTATTTCGATCAGCGGAACTACAGGCACCAGCGGTACTCTTGGCGCGACGGCTGGGGCGTCCGGCGGCAACGGTTCGGCTGGCAGTTCTGCCACTGCCACCACATCGACCCCAGGCGATGCCGCCAATTCGGCAACAGCGTATGGCGGCGGCGGCGGATCAGGCGGTGGCGGCGGGAGCAACGGTGCCGGGGCAGGTGGCAACGGCGGTGCCGGTGCTGCAGGCGGATCGGCCAGCGCGACGGCCACGACGTCGCGCGCTGGCGCCGCCAGTTCCACATCCAATGCTGTCGGCGGGACAGGCGGCAGCAGCGGCGGGCCTGGCTCCGGCACGCCGAACGGCGTCGGCAACAACGGCGCTGCGGGCGGTTCGGCAACCGCGAGCGCCTTTGCAACCAACACATCCGCGACATCCGACACCGTCGGCGCGGCGAGTTCGGCCTCAGGAGGTAACGGCGGCTATGCCGAGGATGCGGGGCATTCCGCCGGCAACGGCGGAGTTGCGATTGGCGCAAAGGCTGTCGCGAAATCCGCCGGCAACGGGTCTGCAACCGCTGGCGTTACCGCATATGGCGGCGCAGGGGGCTATGGCTACACCGGTGCCAATGGAGGGGCAGGAGCTTCCACCACGCTGACCAACGCCGTGTCCGGCTTTACCAACGCGGGCAGCCTCTATCTGAACCAAAACGCCTATGGCGGCGCAGGCGGCGGCAGCGGCGGGGGAACGGCAGGAGTTGCCGGGACCTCGCTTTCCAAGCTGACATTCAACGACAACCTCAACAGCACCAAAAGCAACTATCTGTCCGTCAGCAATATATCGACCGGCGGCGGCGGCGGCGGGGCAACTTCGGGCAGCAGCGGCACTGCCGGCGGGAAAGCGGCCGCCAGCAGCACTATCAGCGGTGCGGCGGCGGTTAATTTCACGAGCTCTGCCTATGGCGGGACCGGTGGATCAGTGAGCGGCAGTGGCGGCGGGGCTGCCGGGGCCGGCGGAGGTGCTACGAACACAGCGGTCGTCAGCAGCACCACCAGCGGCAACCAGTCGGTCAGCGCCAGCATCACCGCCAGCGGCGGCAACGGCGGCAGTGCCGATGGAGCAACCAAAAGCGCGGGCAACGGCGGCGTCGCCAGCAGTTCGTCCTTGCGGGTAACCAGCGAAGGCAACGGCAGCGTCTACGCGTCGGTCAATCAAGCGGGCGGCAGCGGCGCCAGCGGCACAAACGGGGCAAGCGCGGGTGGTGGTGCGAGCAGCACGTTGACCAACGCGGTGTCCGGCCATTCCAATGGCGGCGCGATCAATCTGACCCAGCAGACCTCCGGCGGGTCGGGCGGAAGTTCCAGTGTCTCTGCTGGTGTCGCGGGAAATGCGGTGTCCGGTCTTACCTTCAACGAAAACACTGAAACCAGGCAGAGTGCCAACATTACCACCACGGTCACCGCGCTTGGCGGTATTGGCGGTACTGGAAATGGCGGCATAGGTGGCAAGGCTGGCGGTGCGACGTCCACCACCAACGTCATCACCGGTGCGCATACGGTGACGGCCAATTCGAACGCCACGGGCGGAACCGGCGGAGCGGTTCGGGATGGCGGTGCAGGCGTGGCGGGTGCCGGTGGCACGGCCAGCAGCGTTGGATCAGCCAAAAGCATCACGGTCGGCAGCGAGACAATTTCCGCGAATGTCACCGCCACAGGCGGGGTTGGCGGATATGGCGACGGGGCCGGCAAAACGGCCGGTACGGGAGGCATCGCCAGCCATAGCAGCGCAGCGGCGACCACCGCAGGCAATGGTCTGGCCAATGCCTCGATCTACCAGAATGGCGGTGGCGGCGGCTATGGCTACACCGGTGCTGCGGGCGGTGCGGGCGCCTCGAGCACTCTCGTCAATGCGGTAAGCGGATCGACCAACGGCGGTTATCTGGGGCTCTTCCAGAATGCGGCCGGGGGTGCCGGTGGCGGATCGAACGGCGCCTCTGGGGGCAAGGCCGGCTCTGCTACATCGAACCTCACCTTCAACGACAACGCCAATGCCAACAAGAGCGCCACGGTCAGCGTATCAACGTCCGCCACGGGCGGCAGCGGCGGTCAGGTCAGCGGCGGTGGCAACGCCGTGGTGGGCGGCGCAGCCGCCTCGATCGTCGCGATCACCGGCAGCAAGACGGTCATTGCCTCGACCTCGTCATCGGGCGGCAGCGGCGGCGGAGTGAATGGAAGCGGCGGCGGCATCGCCGGCACCGGCGGCAAGGCCTCCAGCAAAACCACCGCTACCGCGACCACGGTCGGAAACCAGGCGGTATCAGCCAGTTCCTATGCCAACGGCGGGTATGGCGGCACCGCCGACGGCGCGACCAAGCAGGCAGGCGCTGGCGCAGCCCAATCAGGATCGACCGCAAAGGCCACCAGCGCGGGGAACGGTACTGCCGCGGCATCGGTCTACCAAATCGGCGGCACCGGCGGCAGTGCGTCCAACGGCGCGAACGGCGGTGCAGGCGGCGCAAGCAAATTGGCCAACTCCGTCTCCGGTGCGACCAACGGCGGGACGCTCAATCTCCTCCAGAACGCTGCGGGCGGGGCTGGCGGGGGCAGCACCGGCGGCACTGCGGGCCTCGGCGGTAACGGCGATTCCAGCCTTGTTTTCAATGACAGTCTGAACGCGAACAAAAGCGCGATTATCAATGCCACGATCACAGCGTCGGGCGGCGTTGGCGGCACGACTTCGGGCGGTGCAGCTGGCAAGGCCGGCGGGGTTGCAACGACCAGCGCCGTGATCACCGCGACCAAGGCGCTGGCCGTTTCCACCACAGCCACCGGCGGTACGGGCAGCGCAGTGAACGGATCGGGGGCAGGTGTCGGGGGGGCCGGGGGCGCGGCAATTGCCAAGGCTAGCGCAACCTCGACAACCGCGAGCAGCGAGGCAGTATCGGCCACGGTGACCGCGAGCGCCGGGGCCGGCGGCTATGCCGACGGTGTATCCAAGACCGCGGGCAAGGGTGGCGTCGCCAGTCTTTCGAAAGCTGTGGCGGCGACAGCCGGCAACGGTTCCGCTACTGCGACGGTCTATCAAACAGGTGGCGCGGGCGGCATAGGGTACAACGGCGCCAGTGCCGGGGCCGGCGCGGTGAGCGCACTGACCAATGCGGTCAGCGGATCGACCAACAATGGCACACTGACGCTGAACCAGACCGCCACTGGCGGCGCAGGCGGCTCGACCTCGACCGGCAGTACGACTGCGACGGCAGGCATTGCAGGAGCGGCAACTTCGAGCCTCACGTTCGACGACAGTCTGAATACCAACAAGAGCGCTCAGATTTACTCGACAGTTGCCGCAACTGGCGGCGCGGGCGGCAGCGCAAACAATGGTGCAAACGGCGTGACGGGCGGAAAGGCGCTGGCGTCTGATACGATCGTTGCCACCAAGGCCCTGGGCATCGCGGCCAATGCCACGGGCGGCACCGGTGGCAGCGTGAACGGCAGCGGTGGCGGCATCGGAGGCAATGGCGGCGCAGCGACCGCGCATTCAAATGCGCGCAGCACCACAGCATCCAACCAGACAGTCTATGCAACAAGCACAGCATACAATGGCAACGGCGGGTCGGCCGACGGCGTCGGCAAGACCGCTGGCAAGGGTGCTGCCGGACTAGGATCGAGCGCTGTTGCGGTTACGGATGGCAACGGCACCGCCGGCGCTACGGTGAATCAATATGGCGGCGCTGGCGGCGGAGGCACCAATGGCGCCAACGCGGGCTCGGGCGGCGCGAGCGCTTTGACCAATGCTCTTTCGGGTGCAACCAAGTCAGGCACATTGAACTTTTACCAGAATGCGGTTGGCGGCAACGGCGGGGCATCCAATGGCGGCCTTTCCGGCAGTGGCGGGGCCGCCACTTCCAGCCTGACTTTCAATGATGCCGTGCAAGTCTCGAAAAGCAGCCTGTTCAGCGTCACCGTGTCCGCCACGTCCGGCTATGGCGGCAACAACGTCAATGGCGGCACTGCAACCGCATCGGGTGCAGCCACGGCCTCGGGTACGATCACCGGTGCCAAAGCGGCGTCGCTGAACGTGACGGCCACCGCCACAGGCGGCGGCGCAGTCAGCGGCACTGGTGGCGGAAAAGGCGGGGCCGGAGGTACGGCAAGTGCCAAGGGTAACCTGTCCAGTGTCACGACCAGCAACGAATCGGTGACAGTGAATGTCGCCGCGAACGGCGGGTCAGGTGGCTATGCGGACGGCGCGACCAAGACGGCGGGTGCGGGCGGCGTTGCCTCCCGCTCGTCCGCTTCAGCCAAGTCCGCTGGCAACGGCGTTGTCAGTTCCACCTTGAGCCAGAACGGCGGATCGGGCGGACAAGGCTACAACGGGGCCAACGCCGGGAATGGTGCTGCCAGCACAATCAGCAGTGCAGTCAGTGGTTCCAGCAGCGGCGGGACACTGTCGCTTTCCCAGATCGCGCGCGGCGGCAATGGCGGCGGCATTAGCACAGGCACCGCGGCTTCCATTGCCGGTACGGGCGGATCCGCGACGTCCGCGCTTGTGTTCGACGACGGTCTGAATGCACAAAAATCGAGCACGATCTATGGCTCTGTCGGCGCAACCGGGGGCAATGGTGGCAACGCGAATGGCGGTGCCAGTGCCAAGGCCGGCGCGGCCGCGACAGCGTCGGTCAACGTCACAGGAACGCTGGCGGTAAGTTCCACCGCCGCCGCCACGGGTGGTCAAGGCGGCGCGGTCGATGGCGGCGGTGGCGGCACGGCCGGCAAAGGTGGTGCGGCGACGGCCGCGGCGATCGGCGCCAGCACGACGCTGTCCAACCAGTCTGTTTCGGCAGGCGCGCAGGCCGTCGGCGGCAGTGGCGGCAGCGCCAGTGGCACAGGCAAGACCGGCGGAGCCGGCGGCATTGCAAGCCTGACCACCGCGCAAGCGAGCAGTGGTGGCAATGGCACGGTCTACGCATCGGCCACGCAATATGGCGGCAACGGCGGAACGGGCAGCAACGGCGCAGTAGGCGGCGCCGGTGCGGCCAGCACTCTGACCGATGCGGTCAAGGGGGCCACGAACGGCGGCAATCTGAACCTGAGCCAGACTGCGCAGGCCGGGTATGGCGGCAGTTCAAGCACCGGGGTCGGCGGTGTGGGCGGCGAGGCGACCTCATCTCTGGTCTTCAGCGATTCGATCAACCCGCACGCCAGCGCATCGCTGGGTATCAGCGTGACCGCCACTGGCGGCGGCGGCGGCGCAAATTCGAGCGGCGCTGGCGGAAATGGCGGCAATGCCACCGCGTCCGGCACAGGGACGGGGACCGGAGCACTTACGGTCAATGTCGTTGCCAATGGTGGTGCCGGCGGCACGGGGGCGACCACCGGCGGGCATGGCTCGGCGGCGAGCGCAACATCGGCGGGCACGGCCGCGACCGCCAATGTCTATGCCGCTGCCCATGGCGGCACCGGCACACTCTCCAGTTCGGGGAGTGCCTCGGCTACAGCCACCGGCAAGTCGGGCAGCGCAAGCGCAAGCGCTGATGCGCACCAGACCGCCGGATCGCTTGTCCGCGATGTTTCGGGCAGTGCGTCCACCTCGCTCTATGGCGGCGGATCGACCAGCAGCACGGTGACCGACCAGGTTGTGGCGACCATCGGACTTGCGGCAGCGGCGATGGACACGACTTCGCAAGGCGTGGTCCATATCGCCGGCAAACCGATGGCAGCCGATGTCACTGCGATCCTTGGCGCCAACACCAACATCAAGGCTGCCTTCGCCACCGCCGCACCGTCCTATTTCGCGATCACCGAATTGGGCGCACGGCACAGCACATTGGCGACGGGTAGTGAAACCACCACGACCTCATTCAACTTGACCGTCGATCTCAATCAGCTTTCGGTCAAGGAACACCTGCTTGTCGGCTTCTATGGCGGCAAGAGCGTCGGTGCCGCCGGGGTAACGGGTGTGACCCTGACAATCAGCGCAAACGGCAGTACGCTCGTCAACGAGTCCTTCGGCACTGCGGCGGCTGCCGTCACGTGGTTCACCAACCATGCCGTCGATCTGGGCGCGTTGACCGCGCCGCTTTATGCTTCTGGCACGCTGAACCTGATCGGCACGCTCACTGTCACGAGCAAAACTGCAGGTTCGGGTTTCTACGGTAACATGCTGATCGGTGATCCTCCCAGTGCAGACACACCAGCTGCGGCGCATCATGCAGCGGCACCTGCCGATGCATTCCACTTCCCGGCAGATTCGGCGCTACCGGGTGCGGAATGGCATGAGACGACTGCGGCGGGACCGCACCAGACCGCCTCCGCCCCCGAACAGGAAAGCGACACGGTGCTCCTCCACCATGACCTCTATCTTCACGCTTTCAACGGACATGATGGCGATCATCTCTACCTTTGAAGAGGGCCAGGTTGGAACGCCGGAAGGCCATGTCAGAGCAAGGGCACCGGATGGAAACATGACTGGATTTGATTGGGGCGGGGTCCTGGAAAGACCACGCAAACCAACCAGCCCGTTTCGCTATTTCAATGCGTTACCCGAGATCATCCGGCTTGCGGTGCTGATGTACGTCCGCTGACCGCCGAGCTTGCGCAACGGGGAGGATCTGCTGTTCGAGCGCGGAATTGATATCTGCCACGAGATGGTTCGGTTTTGCTGGAACCGCTTCGGGCCATTCCCTGCGCCGCGAGCCGCGACAGGCTGATCGCAAGGCACCCTTGGCCTTCGCGCTGCGTGTGCACCGCTTGGACCCCGTTGAACAACAACCCGTGACATAGGCCGCGACACGGCGTAAAGGGCCGCGATGTCGGTACAGCCACGCCGCCACGCCGGTTGAGCTCTCAGGCGTGGGCGTCGCTCGCCACCAGATGCATCCTGGCGGATTGCGATCCCATTGCACGGAAAAGCAAGCGCCCCCTTCGGAGACGACCCCGTTTATGGCAGGTTACAAGGAACCCGGGCTCGAGGCCCGGCTCGCAGCGGCAGCGTCTGCGCGAGAAAAGGCACTCGCAAAGCTCAAGGCACGAACCCCGCTGGATCCCGCAGCGCAGGCCGAACGCATTGCTGCGGCCAAGGCGCGTGAGGAAATGCAGGCCGAAAAGCGCGCGTTGCTGAGCGCGAAGAAGGCGCAGGAACTTGCCGAGAAGGCCGATCGCGCTGCCAAGGTAGCGCCTGCTCTTACCGAAGCGGAGCGCAAGGCGGCTCGGGACGCAAAGTATGCGGCCCGCAAGGCACGCAAGAAGTAGCGCTTGAAGCATCTTGCCAATGCGGGTGGCATATCCGCTTTGAACGCCGGCGAGCACCTCGTCGACACCGCTTTCGTTCCGGATGGGAGCAGGCTCCGCCTCATCCGGAATGGTACTGATTTCGCGATCCTTCTCGACGACAACGAATTGATGAGCACAGACCTTTCGGCCTCGGAAGGTGTGCTTGCGAGCGCGGTGTGCGCAGAACTTGGCGGTCGCTTCCCGGTTCACATGCTCATCGGCGGCTACGGCATGGGTTACACGCTGAGATCCGCGCTCCGGGCGCTCGGAGGCGATGCTGAAGTGACGGTCGCGGAAATCGTGCCGAAGATCGTTGAGTGGGCGAAAGGGCCCATGGCGTGCATCACCGATGGGTGTCTCGATGACCCACGCGTGCAACTGGTGCAGCATGACGTTGCCTTCTTGATCGCATCCGCGGCGCAAGGTTACGATTGCATCCTGCTCGACGTCGACAACGGACCGGAAGGCCTCACGCGCCGGGCGAACGATTGGCTCTATTCCCGAGAAGGAGTAGCGGCCGCGTGGTGTGCTTTGAAGGAGGACGGAATACTCGGCGTCTGGTCTGCGTCGCACGACGACAGATTTGCCGGAGCACTCGCCCGCAGTGGTTTTGCAGTCACCGTGATCGAGACCGATCGGGGCCAGGGTTCATCGCCGACCGGGGAAGCCGAGCAGCATGTGATCATAATGGCAGTCAAGCGCAGGTAACGAGGTGCGGCGGATGCCCCCGTGCGTGTCCGATACCACTTGATGATCCTGTCTGGTTTGACGGTACATCTTGTCTGCTTCCCGCTTCAGGCGGCAGATCTCACCGTGCTTATGCAGGATCGGCAACGTCGGCTCATGGCCGGACCTGCCAATCGCCGGCAGAATTGTGAGTGGCAGGCATGCCCCGACGTCTTCGGCAATCGGCTGTTTTCGGCAAGAGCAGACGCTCCAGACCCGCACGGGCGCCATCGTGCACTGCCTGATCCTGGTCTCAGGTATTTCTGTAGGCTGCCGTATTCCACGGCAAAGGCTGTGGGCTGCTGCCGCCTTGATTGCGAGCCCGAACGGCGAAAAGCGACGAGATCTGATGCAGTCGAGCATTCATCGATGCAGGACTCTCACCGCACCTAGCAAGAATAATGGGGCTGCCGGGCCGTCAATCGTATTCTCGACGTTCGCCTGATCCGGCAGGCGTTGCACGGCGCGCAGTTGGTCGGCTTCCGCGCGATTGCCTTGCCAGTGAGTTGCGATGAACCGAATTTGGTTCAATTCGCATTGGCTCTTCCAATTCTACAAGTACCGGTTACAAATTCGGGTGACACATAAAAATGTGCGCTACGCACAATGCCGGAATCTTGGGAGATTCGGGGGCGCAACTGCAACCACCGCTCTAAGCTTCGGCAGAATGATCAAGTGTTACCGCGCTGCCAGTTGGCCGCCGGTCATTGTGTTTTGCGTCACATATCCGCGGATCTGATTTCGCTATTTTGACTCAAATTAATCCGATTTGGGACCCGGGAGAGGCTCCGAGATTTGATCCTTTTCGGCGGCAAGAGAGCCACTGCTCGAAGCCAAGACATGCCATCTCGATCTGGAAGGCCCGCATCATGACCCAGTATTTTGTCCGTTTCACCGACAGTGCCAACAAGGTTGTGACAGCAGATACTTCTGGCGCAGGGTGGTTCGCCGTCTCGGAGCCGTCTTACGAGGTCAGCAATGTCCTCAATATTGGTGCCGTTTCCACTGGAGTTGGCGCAGGAAAAGTCGAGTTTCTCGGTCTTAATCTGACGCTCGGTGCGAGCACGCTGACCGAAAAGATCGACGCGATGCTGGACGCCGGAAAAGTGTTCAAGACAATCGAACTGGTCGGCTACGACGATAGCGGCGCGGGGCTCGTCAAGACTTCGAGCGTGGTGTTCAAGACGGCCGCTGCCGGCGTCGACTTCATCGACATAACCAACGGCGCGCACAATCTGACCTTCCAGTACGGCGGCCTGATCGAGAGCACGGCAACGATCAATCCCGCGACCCACCTGACCGAATACGTGACCGCAGGCTGGGATCGCTTGAAGAACGCAGTGGACAACGATCCCGCGTTTGATGCGCATGAGCGAAAGACCGATCCCTTCTACTCCGGACCTGGCGGCGGCGCGGGCTTCGTTCCCGAAGCATACCCGGCGAACCGGGTGTTCATCCAGCTTCGCAATCTCGATGGAACGCCGCTCAGCGGGCTTGGCACAAACTGGATCGAGGTCGATTCCGCGTCCGCAGCCCAACTCCAGACACTCAACCTCGGTTCGGCCACAGGTGGAGCCGGTGCGGGCAAGGTCGAATTCGACCCGCTCAACATCTTTCTCAAATCCGGCTCACTCGCCCCGCTGCTCGATTCTGCGCTCGCCTCTGGCAAGGCCTTCCAGATCGAGCTTGCGACTTACGGTGATGCAGGCGGCGGCCAGGACGTGCTGATCGACGACTACCAGTTCGGGCTGGCCGGCCTCAGCAAATCCGAATTCAACGGTGGCAGCCTGAGCTATGCGTTCGAATATGGCTCAGAGCGCATGGCGCACAACATCTACGATATGGATGGCAAATTCCTCGCTACCCAGTTGCAAGGGTGGGACAGGGTCAAGAATGTATCGGTCACCGCCCCGGGAGGCGGCAGCAGCTCGTTCGACACGCAGAAAGCCCCGGCCGCGCTCAGCGATCTCACTCTCGCCGGGCCGAACCTGCAGGCGCAGACCTACTATGTGCGCATCACCGATTCCAAGGGCGCCTCGATAAAGGGCGATGGCGGCAAAACCGAATGGTTCGAGGTTTCGGACGTCGGCTACAAACTCGACCAGTTGCTCGCGATCGGGACACTGTCCGCCGGTACAGGCGCGGGCAAAGTGCAGTTCGAAGACTTGCACTTCACGCTTGGCGCGAGCGCCCTGACACAAGTGATCGACCACGCGCTAAAGGCCGGGTCGACGTTCACGACCATCGAGATCGTCGGCTATGGGCAGAATGCCAAGGGGCCGGTCAAAGTTTCCAGCACCGTGTTCAAGACCGCCGGAGCTTCCGGCGATTCGGTCGATCCACTCACCGGCGCGCACAGCTTCTCTTTCGGATATGGCGGGATCGTGGAAAGCGTCGCCACTTTCGACAACACCGGAACGCCGACAGGTGCGGTCACTGCCGGATGGGACCGGATCAAAAATATCGCCGACAACAGTGTCACCTTCGATGCCACGGCGCATACCGGCGATCCAATCGCCAAGGGTGCCCCGACCAGCCTGGTCGCGCCGACAAATCTTGGCGATCACGAGGTCTACCTCCAGATCCGCAACCACGATGGCTCGGCGCTGGCCGGGCTCGGCGATCAGTGGATCAAGGTTGATGCAGCCATCTTCGACGATCTGCAGACGCTCGCCATCGGCGTGACTCCCGGCAGCGTTGGCGCGGGCAAAGTCAGCTTCGATGCTCTCAAGCTCATCTTCAATCCCGGCACGCTCTCGCCCGTGCTCGACCAGGCCATGGCGGCGGGCACGCCGTTCCAGCTCGAGCTCGCGGTCTTTCGCAAGTCCGATACCGGCAGCGTGCTGACCGATGATTTTCAGTTCGGTCTCGCCGGGATCAAGCAGCACACCTTTGCCGAGGGTCAGCACACCTACAGCTTCGCATACGGCTCCGAACGCACGCTCCACAATGTGTTCGATGCCACTGGCGCGATCGGGAAACCCGTGATCGAAGGGTGGGATGCGGTCCGCAATGTCAGCCTGACCGCGCCTTCAGGCACCGACTCCTCGTTCGACGCGCAGCATGCCCCGAAGACGACTGATGCGCTTACCGAGTTCACCGGCGGACGCGGGGCGATGCACTATTATGTGCGCTTTGTCGGCTATGACGACAAGGCACTGACCGGCGACAATGGCAAGGCTGAGTGGTTCGAAGTCAGCGATCCGAACTACAGCGGCGAGCAGGTGCTCAACCTGCTCGCCGCCTCAAGCGGCGTTGGCGCAGGCAAGGTCACCTTCAACCCGCTCAGCTTCACGCTCGGGTCCAGCGTGGCGACCGACAAGCTCGAACAGATGCTTGCGTCGGGCCAGCCGCTCAAGGCCATCGAACTGGTCGGCTACACTTTCGACAACCATACCCCCGTCAAGGTTTCCGAGACAGCATTCAAGCTGGTCGGCGTCAAAAGCGGCGAAGTCGATGTCGGCAGCGGCGCGCACAAGTTCAGCTTCGAATATGGCGGGCTCGTCGAAAGTCAGGCGACTTTCGACAGCTTCGGCCAGCCGAACGGTGCCGTGACAGCGGGCTGGGACCGCATCAAGAACGTGGCGGACAACAGCACAACCTTCGATGCCACGGAGACCCATGGCTCCGATCTGTTCAGGAACGGCAAGCCCGTTGGAACGATCGGAGCCTCCGATATCGGCGACCACAAGGTCTATGTCCAGATTCGCAACCAGGATGGCAGCGCGCTTCATGGGCTTGGCGCCCAGTGGATCGCCGTCGACGCCGCGCTTTACAGCCATTTGCAAGTTCTCAACATCGGTTCCAGCACCGTTGGTGTCGGCGCGGGCAAGGTCACGTTCGAACCGATGTATCTTTCGTTCAACCCCGGCGCGCTGGGACCGGAGCTGAGTCAGGCGCTGGCACAGGGCAAGGCCTTCCAGATCGAGCTGGCGGTCTATCGCACGAACCCGGTCGACGGCAGTTCCGCGCTGGTCGATGACTACCAGTTCGGCCTTGCCGGCCTTTCGCTGCATGCGGTCAGCGGCAATTCCCACTTCTATGAGGTCGGGTACGGTTCGACCCGCGTAACTCATAGCGTGTTCGACAATGGCGGTACGTTTGTCCGCACCCACGTCGAAGGCTGGGACAGGGTGCACAATATTGCCTTGACCCAACCCAGCGGCTCCTCGTCGAGTTTCGACGATCAGCATGCCCCCGCCAACGGTTCCACCTTGTCCATCTTCGGGCTGGACCCGAAGGTCACGATCGTATCCGAGGACGTCTCACCGGGTTCGAGCGCGCTGTTCGACGGCGACACGGTCACCTTCACGCTGAACATGAGCGAGGCGGTCTTCGCTTCCGGTTCGTACCTTCAGCTCAGCAACGGCGCGACAGCCCAGTTCGATCCGGACCAATCTTCGGACACCGCGCTGGTCTACACCTATACCGTCACCACCGGGGATGCCGCCGCGCCTGATCTGCAAGCCACGAGCCTGGTCGGCACGATCGTCAGCCTCGCAGGCCACCCGCTCGAAAGCGGCAGCTTTACCGCCATCGACACCGGTGATGCGTACATCCCCAACGACCCCGGCGGCGGCAATACACCGGCCACGATTGACGGTGAGCTTTCAGGCCAGGTCGCCGTGGGCGGGGCCATCGATACAGTGCTCGGCAAGCTGCTCGTCACTGATCCCGATTCGGGCGAAGCGGGCATTCAGGCCCTTACCCTCAGCGGCAAGTTCGGCGATTTCGCGATCGATGCCGATGGCAACTGGCAGTACCACCTCACCAACCCAGCCGCCGCAGCCGCCGCGAAGGCGACCGGCCAGCCGACTACCGACAGCTTCAACGTCCTCTCCATCGATGGCAGCGCGAGCGTCGATGTTGTCATCAACGCGGTTGTGGCAGCCCACCCTGGCGCGCTCGCGTTCACCGGCACCGCCAACGCCGATACGCTCTATGGCGCCGGCGATGGCGACACGCTCACCGGCCTCGGTGGCAACGATTTCCTTTATGGTCTGAGCGGTGATGACACATTGAACGGCGGACCGGGCAATGACCTGCTCAACGGCAGCAGCGGCATCGACACAGCAAGCTATGCCGATGCAGGCGGGTCAGTGAAGGTCAGCTTGGGGATCAAAGGACCACAGGATACCGGGGGCGGCGGGATTGATACCCTCGTGCGGATCGAAAACCTCGTGGGCTCGGCCTTTGCTGACAGTTTGACCGGTAACACCCTCGTCAATCATCTGTTCGGCGGTGCGGGCAACGACATCCTCAATGGTGGCCTTGGCGCAGACATCATGGAGGGCGGCGCGGACAGCGACTCCTACCGCGTCGACAATGCGGGTGACAAAGTTGTCGAGGGCCTCGGCGGCGGCATCGCTGATGCGGTCCGCAGCAGTGTCACCTTCACGCTATCCGACAATGTCGAGAACATGGCGCTGATCGGCCTGAACAAAATCGACGGGACCGGCAATGCGCTGGCCAATCAACTGTTCGGAAACACCTTGGATAACAAGCTTCGGGGCCTTGGCGGCAAGGACAGGCTCAATGGCGATGCGGGGAATGATACGCTTTCGGGCGGCGCGGATGCGGATATCCTTGTTGGCGGTGCTGGCAAGGACGCGTTTGTGTTCGACACGGCCCCGATCAAAGGCCAGCAGGACAGGATCATGGATTTCACGCTCGGCGAGGACAAGATCCAGCTCAGCCGCTCGGCCTTTTCCGCCTTCGCAGGCCACGCCTTCGGCCAGCTCACAGCGCTCGACATCAGCTTCGGCACGAAAGCGACGACGGAGACCCAGCATCTCATCTACAATGCGGCAAAAGGCGCGCTATACTATGATGACGATGGCTCGGGCAGCCATGCGGCTATCCTGATCGGTTTGCTGGTTGGTTCGCCAATCCTTGCCGCGAGCGATTTCGCATTGGTGTGACCGTTCTTGCCGAGAACGCGAAGGTCCTGGAGCATAGTCCGACTCGATTTCATCGGATCGGCTACTCCAGGTTTTTGTTTTGCCGCGTTTTCGGATGACCTGCCACGGGACTGTCATCCCGCTCTGATGTGAGTCCGGCCATCACGAGGACGGACGAGATGACGTGTCGCTGGCGCTTCAGACGGATGCCTGGAGGTGCCGCGATGCTCTTATCTGGCCGAGCGCAGGGCATGACCGCCGTTCATCTTCTGCACCAGACCGGCCACGGCGCTCGCGGGGACCGGGCGGCTTATGAGGTATCCCTGGATCAGGTCGCAGCCTTCGCGGCGCAGGGCATCCATCGTCGATTCGAGCTCGACGCCTTCGGCCAGCGTCTCGATGCCGAGAGCGGCGGCGAGGGTGGTAATCGCGCGGATGATCGCGTGGGCGCTGGCATCGCTGCCGAGATCGCGCACGAAGCTCTGGTCGATCTTGAGCTTGTCGAAGGGGAACGAGCGCAAGTAGCTGAGCGACGAGTAGCCCGTGCCGAAATCATCAAGCGCGATGCGCACGCCGAGCCCGCGCAAGCCGTGAAGCATGCCGAGCGTGCGCTCGACATTGCCGATGAAGATGCTTTCGGTGATCTCGAGTTCGAGCCGGTGCGCGGGAAGGCCGGCCGCGGCGAGCGCCTGGACGATGGTCTGCGCGAGGACGGGGCTCGTGAACTGGCGTGGCGAGATGTTGACCGCGACTGAGAGCTCGCCCGACCAGGCAGCGGCTTGGGTGCAGGCCTGACGGATGACCCATTCGCCAATCGGCACGATTAGGCCGGTTTCCTCGGCGAGCGGGATGAAATCGGCGGGGTTGATGAGGCCGCGTTCAGGGTGGTTCCAGCGGATCAGCGCCTCGAAGCCCTTGAGGCGCTGCTCGGTCATGCTGTAGAGCGGCTGGAAGTGCAGTTCGAAGCCGCCTTCGCGAACGGCGCGGGCCAGATCGAGTTCGAGCTGGCGGCGGCGGCGGGCCTCCTCGTCGAGCGAGGCTTCGAAGAAGTGGTAGGTGCCCTTGCCCTCGCACTTGGCGCGGTAGAGCGCGAGATCCGCGTTCTTGAGCAGGTCGTCGCCGGTCGTGCCGTCGTGCGGGCCGACCGCAACGCCGAAGCTGGCGGCGAGTTGCATGCTGCGTCCGCCGACGGTGATATCCTGATTGAGCGCGCTGTGCACCATGCGGGCGAGCGAGGCGGGATCGGCGCCATCGTCGAGTCCGGTGACAAGAAGGCCGAATTCATCGCCGCCGAAGCGGGCAACCATGTGATTGGGGAACAGATCCTGCAGGCGCTGCCCGGCTTCGCGCAGCAGCGCATCGCCGACGGGGTGGCCCATGGTGTCATTGATCACCTTGAAATTGTCGAGATCGACGAAGATGACCATGGTGCGCAGCGCAGCGTTCTGACGGGCCACGGCGCGATCGAGTTTTTCAATGAAGAAGCGGCGGTTGGGCAGACCCGTGAGGCCATCGTGGAGCGCGCTGTGGATGATCTGGCGCTCGCGTTCCTCGATCGCATCGACCATGGCGTTGAAGCTTTGCGCAAGCGCGGCGACTTCGGCATCGCCGGCGACATCGACTTTGGCGACAGTGCCACCGCCAAAGCGGCGCGCTGCTTCGGCAAGCTGGCTGAGCGGGCGGGTGACGCTGCGCGCGATGCGAAGGCCGAGCCAGAGGCCGGAAAGCGTGCCGGCGAGCGCGATGCCGACGAGCACGGCGTTGAGCGCGCGGTAGGCCTGCATCGCTTGATCGAGCGAGTGGCTGAGGATGAGGCGCGGCGCGATCCCGCGCTGAAGGCTGGGCAGTGCGGAAAGTCGCACGAGTTGACGGCCTTGCGGGGAGGGCAGTTCGCCGATGGTGCCAAGACCGAGCGCCATCTGCTCAGGAACGAGCGAGCTGGCGGGGGCGACCTGGGCCTGGATCGGCACGGCCGATAGGCGGCTCAGCGCGCCGAGGTCCTGCGTGCCGAGCGGCTGGGCGAGCACCAGCCAGCCGGCCAGATCGGGCATTTCGATGGGTGCGGCGACGGCCAGCGCGAGCTGGCCCTTGAGCGCGATCACGCCGCTGTCCTTGCCGGCATCGAGCGAGGGGAGGAGCGCGGAGCCATCGAGCGGCGGAGCGCCGGGGCTGGTGACGACGGAGCCATCGAGCGCTACGACCGCCGCGACCGACGCGCCTGTGCGCCCGGCGAGGCTGCCAAGCGCGGAGCCGAGCGTGGCGCGGTCCCCTGCCGCGAAAGCCTCGCGGAAGCCGAAATCGCGCGCGACAACCGCCGAGGATTCGCGCATCTGGGCCTCACGCGTGGCGATCAGCTGTTCGAATACGCGTGCATTGGCGGCCATGTCGCGCTCGGCGACCCGGTGCGCGAAGAGGCTGATGCCGCTGCCCGCGACGAGCACCGAGACCGCCATGACTCCGGCCAGCAGCGCCATGAGCAGCATGGCAATGCGGGCCCGCAGTGTGCGCGGGCGGAAGCGGGCGAGAAGCGAGCGAGTCAGTAGCGATCTGGCCATGGGATCAGCGCAAGTCCAGCGTCAGGCGCGCGGGCGTGCCGGGGGTGATCGTGACGGTCTGCACGGCCTCGTTACCGGCGGCGCGCAGGCGCGGGTGCCACAGCGTGACGCGATAGGTGCCGGGAGCGAGGCCCTCGATCTGGGCGCGGCCGTTGAGGTCGCTTGCCGCAGCAAAGGGCGTGGAGACGACGCGGATGTAGCCGCGCATCTTGTCGTGGATGTTGCAGCCGAGCGCGACGGTGCCGGTGATCGGGAAGCGCTGGCTGCGCGTTTGATCGCGGCCATAGAGATCTATCTGGAAGCGCGCGGGCTTGGAGAAGCTGTAGATGCTGTGGCGCACGGTATCGAGATTGGGGAACGCGACATTGGCACCCTGAGGGACGATCAGCGTGCCAGGGACGAAGGCCTGGTTGCGCTGGGCCATGGCACTGCGCCAGGGGAAGGCGAGTGGGCGATTGCTGCCCGGCGGAGGGGGGACTTCGATGGCCACGCCTTCGATGGGCAGGCCGCGCTGATCGAAGAACTGGAGGATACTCGTCTGCGGCCCCGTTGCCGACACGCCGAACAGGCAGGCTAATCCGAGTGGCAGCCTTTGCAGGAAGCGCTTCAACATGCGGAAGAGATCGCAGGACTATCCTAAGATTTGGTCAATCACCCCAAAGGGTTGCTTTACCAATCCGCAAGGGAAGCTTGTTTAAATCCAAAGACGTGAGCAAACTTCGACTCTGCACCGTTATGACGCTTGCGCTGGCCGCGTTGACGCTGGCCGGCCCCTGCGCCGCACGCGAGGATATAACCTTCGATAGTGGCAAGCTGATCCTGACAAATGGCATCACCACGATCGAGGGCAGCGGCGGCGGCGGGCTCGCCACCTGGGCGACGATTTCGGGCATGGGGACAAACCGCGCCATGGGCGTTTCGGCGCATGCAACCGGGGTGGAACTGCCGGATTTCCGGCTCGACACCCACGGCATTGCCATCGGTATTCGCGACCGGATGGAGCTTTCCTACGCGCGGCAGAACTTCAACACGCGGCATGTGGGTGCGGCGCTGGGGCTGGGTGAAGGGTTCCAGTTCAACCAGGATATCTTCGCCGCCAAGGTCCGGCTGGCGGGCGATCTCGTTTATGGGCCGCAATTCCTGCCGCAGATCAGCGTGGGCATGGAGCACAAGCGCAATCTTGATGGCGTGGTGGTGCGCGCAGTGGGCGCGCGGGCCTCGACCGGTACCGACTTTACCGTAAGCGCGACCAAGCTGTTCCTCGGCGCGAGCGTGCTCGCCAATGCGACGGTGCGTCTGACCAAGGCCAACCAGTTCGGCCTGCTCGGTTTCGGCGGTGACAAGCGGGCCCGGCGCAGCGTGCAGTTCGAAGGCTCGCTCGGCTGGATGCTGAGCCCGCGGCTGGTGATCGGCGGCGAATGGCGCACGCGGCCAGACAATCTTGGCATTGCACGGGAAGACGATGCCAAGGACCTGTTCGCGGCATGGGCAGTTGGGCGGCATGTGACCGTGACTGCGGCCTATGTTGACGTGGGATCTGTCGCGACATTCGCCAACCAGCGCGGCGGGTTGCTCTCGCTGCAGCTCGCCTACTGAAAGGGCCGATCATGTCGCTCCTCCTGCCATTGCTGCTCGCCGCTGCGCCCTTGGCCCAGCCGCCGGCCACTCCGCCCGCTCAGACTGACGCCGAAGCTCCGGTCGATTGGGACAAGGAGTTTGGCGTGGTGCGAAAGGAGCGCGATCCAGTGACAGGCGAAATCCCGCTCGATCCCTATCTGCAGAGCGATGCCAACGCCGGCGCGCGCCCGTTTGGCGGCGAGGCCATGGCGCGGGCATTTGGCGGGCAGGCCGGGATCCGCCGGATCACGGACCGCACGCTCGATCTCAGCATTGCAGACCCTCGGATAAAGGCGATCTTCGCGGAGCACGACATGGTGCGACTGCGGCGCACACTGTTCGAGCAGATTTGCTACATCCTGAACGCGGGGTGCCGCTATTCGGGCCGCGATATGAAGGCAGCGCACAAGGGGCTGGGGACGACGCGCGCCGATCTCAACGCGTTGGTCGAGCACTTGCAGGAGGCGATGCGCGAGGCGAAGGTTTCGTTCCCGGCGCAGAACCGGTTGCTGGCCAGGCTAGCGCCGATGGACCGAGCTGTGACCGAGCGTTGAGCATCCCGTCTGTGCGCGGACCATGATCCGAGGCTCTCGGGGATCCATTCTTGTTCGGCGATCAGGCAGCTCACTGCCGCAATAGGCGACGCCATAGCGGAGTAAGGCGGTCATTGGGCATTGGCGGCCCCCGGGCAACTTGCTCGATTTCCCGGTCACGGCGAAGGGCATGAGCCGCACCGACGCCTATGTTTTGATGAGCGTGGCTGGCGACGTTGCAGTGACCGAGCTGGTCGATCGCAACAAGGGGGGCGACGCTGATCTGAAGAAATCGCTGTTCATGGCGCGCTCAGTGACGGAGGCGGCGGAAGGGGCCCGAGCAGGGCCTCGATCGCCAACCCGATGCCGAGAAGCTTGCGATCGCTGCCTTCGGGACCATCCAGTTCGATAGCCACCGGCAGGCCGCCAGCAATGGCGGCCGGCAGCACGAGGCCGGGCAGTCCCGCAGTGCTGCCCGGTGCGATATTGCGTGAAATCGCGGTTTGGAAAGGCACCTCGCTGCCCACGATGCGCACAGTGCCATCCTCGCCGATCAGGGGCGGCAATATCATGGTTGCGGGCAGCAGCATGGCATCGACCCGGTTTTCGGCAAACCAATCGGCGAACATGGCCTTAAGCGCGGGCAAGTGGGTGCTGATCGCGGCTACATAGAGCTCTTCCGGAATGGCCCCCGGCGCGCCGGGCACGGCAAAAGCATCGAGCACGGCCTTCACATCCGGGCTGACTTCGGCGTGCAGCGCTTCATATCCGATGCCGGCACCGGATTGCGCCAACCAGCGGGTGAGCGCGGGGACCACGTCGTGGATCTGCACCGTCAGGGTAATCGCCTCGATCAGCGCGCCGAGACCCGGCATATCGGCCCGGACAATCGTTGCACCAGCTTGTTCCAGCCGTTCGATCACACCATCGACTGCTTCTGCCACTGCCGGATCGAGACCGACGAAGTAGTAGTCGGGCGCCATGCCGAGCCGCAGTCCGGCGAGCGGGGGAGGGGCCACTGGCGAGGTGTCACCCGTCATCACGTCATCGAACAGCACGAGATCGGATACGTGCCGGGCGACCGGCCCGACCTGGTCGAACTCTGCGGTAATCGGGGCGCAGCCGTCATTCGGGTAGCGGCCGGTGGTGGGCCGAAACCCCGCGATCCCGCACAGCGCAGCCGGTACCCGGATCGAACCTTCGGTATCCTCGGCCAAGGCGAGGGGTGCCATCCCGGCTGCAACCGCCGCTGCGCTGCCGCCGCTGCTGCCGCCCGGTATCCGAGTGCGGTCCCAAGGATTGCGCACCGGACCAAACGCCAGATTGTTGCTGGTCCAGCCCAGCGACAATTCATGCAGATTGGTCTTGCCGAGCACGATGGCCCCGGCCTTACGCAGCCGGGCGACGACTGAGGCATCGGTGGCCGGGGTGAACCCGCGCAGCGCGGACGTTCCGGCAGTGGTCGGCAAGTCGGCGGTGTTGATACTGTCCTTGATCGGCACAGGCAGGCCATGGAGCGGGCCGAGCACCTCGCCAGCCTCCCTGCGCGCATCTGCGGCCCGAGCCTTGGCGCGCACTGCTTCGGGATCGAGCGTGATGAACGCATTGAGGTCTGCGCCCGCCGCGCAGCGCGCCAGTATGGCCTCGGCATAGGCCAACGCGGTCATGTGGCCCTCGCGCATCGCGTGTACCGCTTCGGCCGCTGAAAGAACGATCATTTCGTCAGGTGTCACGCGAGCCATCTCCCGGAGTGTGCTGTTTATGTAGAGCGGCACTCACTGTGATGAAAGGGTGGCGCCCCGTCTGCCCGGTCGGGTTGTCGAGCCCTGCTCCGCGCGGCACGGCACGATCGTCGATCCGGCGGGGCTGGAGACGATCAGGCGCGAGGCGCGGGCGAGCCGGGACGGCTGACGCGCGCGCCGGAACGCTGCACGGCGGCTGTGCGGTTCAGACGAGGAGGCGATACCCCACGCCCGGCTCGTTCCTGAGCAGCGCGGGGTCGGCAGGGTCCGGATCGAGCTTGAGGCGCAGGCCGCGCATCGCGACCCGCAGGTATTCGACATCGGTCACGTGCGCCTCGCCCCAGGCTGCGCGCAGCAGCATGGCATGGGTGACGACGCGCCCCGGATGGCGCGCCAGTTCGGCAAGGACGGCGTATTCCTTGCGGGTGAGGCGAACCTCCTCGCCGCCGCGCAGCACGCGGCGATTGACGAGATCGATGACCACATCGCCGACGGCAAGCGCGGCCCCCGCGCCTGCCTGTCCGGAACGGTGGCGCAGGGCGGTGCGGATCCGCGCCAGCAATTCGTCGGTATCGAAGGGTTTGACCACGTAGTCGTCCGCACCCAGATCGAGCGCGGCAACCTTTTCCGCCGTGGCATCGCGCGCGGTGAGGACGATCACCGCGCGGTCCATTGCCTTGAGCAACGCGACGAGTTCCAGCCCGTCACGGTCGGGCAGTCCCAGATCGAGCAGCACGAGTTCGCACCCCTCGCGCCGCGCCGCCGTCAGCCCTTCGCCCGCGCTGGCCGCTTCTCCGGCTGTCCAGCCCGCCCGCTCCAGCGCCCCGCGCACGAGGCGGCGGATCGCCGGCTCGTCGTCGATCACGAGAATGCGGCCGGTCATGGCGCGGCCTTGCGCAGGCGGATTTCATCCCAGCTGAGCTCGAACGCCGCGCCGCCCTCGGCGCGGTTGCGGGCGGCAATGCCGAGGCCCATGGCTTCGGCAAAGCCCTTGACGATGGCGAGACCAAGCCCGGTTCCGCCGGTCATGTCGGTGCCGTCGAGCCGGGCGAACCGGTCGAACAACGTCTGTTCCTGGCCCGGCGGCAGGCCCGGCCCTTCATCGCGCACGGCAAGGACAAGCACACCGGGTTCGCGGCGGGCGGCCACGGTGATTGCGCTGCCGCGCGGGGCGAACTTGGCGGCATTGCCAAGCAGGTTGACGAGAACGTGGTGCAGCACGCGGGGGTCGGCCTCTACCAGCGGAAGCGAAGGCGGAACATCGAGGACCACGCGGTGGCGTGCCAGCTCCGCGCGCAGATCGTGCACTGCGGCAGCGACCGCATCGGTCAGGTCAGTCGCCTCGGCCCGCATGATCAGGGCACCGGAATCGATCCGCGTCATCTCGACCAGATCGTCGAACACGCGGCGCAGGCGGCGTGCCTCGCTCTTGAGCGTACGGGCAGTGACGCTTTCGCCGTGCTCTGCGGCAAGTGCATCGGCTGCCGCGACAACGGCGGTGAGCGGCGTCTTGAGATCATGGCCGATCGAGGAAAGCACCGTGGTGCGCAGGGCATCGCGTTCGCGCAGCACGCCCAGTTCGCGCGCCTCGGCTTCAAGCTGCAGGCGTTCGTGGGCGAGCGCGGCCTGCCCGAGCAAGGTTGCGAACAGCACCCGCTTTTCGGCCGGGAGCGGATCGCGCGCGGCGCCGGCGGCAATGCCGAGCACGCCCAGCACACCGAGCGCGGTTTCGAGCGGATGGAACTGCCAGTCGCTGGCCGCCAACGTACCGCTATCGCGGCCGGCGACCTCGCCGCGATCGAAAGCCCATTCGGCGGCGGCGACTTCGAGCGCCCCGAGCGTTGGTTGGACCGGCGATGCGCCGACTACGGCGACCTGACCGTCCTTGCGCGCAAGGAGCACGGTCGCGACATCGAGCAATCCGGCGATTTCCTCGCAGATGGCGCGCGCGGTGGACTCCTCGTCGGACGCGGCGGCGAGGCGCTGGCCGAACGCGGCGATGGCAGCGTTTTCCGTGGCCGTGCGTTCGCCGATGGTCGCCACGCGGCGCAGGCGGCCGGCAAGCTGGCTGGCGACGGTGGCGACAACGCCGAACACCAGCAAGGTCACGACGTTCTGCGGATCGCTGATGGTGAGCGTGTAGAGCGGGGGGAGGAAGAAGAAGTTGTAGGCCAGCGCCGCGACAAAGCTTGCGAAGAGCGAGGCGCGCAGGCCCAGCAGCGTGGCGCTGGCGATCACGGGAAGGAGGTAGATAAGGTCGATGGCATTGGCGCCGACCACGTTCTTGGCGAGCTCAGCGCCCACAGTGGTGAGCGCGACCATGGCGAGCGCGGCGGCGAATTTGCCAGGGGCGACGCGCGGGGCTGCAACGCGTGCGGCATCGGCGGCGGGTTCGAACCTGACGGGCACGACATGGACGGCCACATCTTCCAGTTCGCGCACCAGCTGATCGACTACTGAACCATGACGCAGTTCGAACAGCCACGAGCGGCGCGTCTTGCCGATCACGATGGTGGTGATGCGGGTTTCGGCCATGTGGGCGCGCAGGCCTTCGATCACCGTGCGGGCCGGAACGGTGGCAATCGTGGCGCCGAGGCTGGCCGCGAGTTTCAGCGCATCGGCGGTGCGCGCGCGCGCGGCTTCGCCCAGCGTGGCGGTGCGCGGGGTTTCGACGCTGACGGCGCTCCAGGTGCCGCGCATGGCATCGGCATAGCGCTTGGCGGCTCGGATTAGCTGGTCCGAGCCCGGCTGACCGCCGATCGCGACGACCAGCCTTTCGCCCACCGCCCAGTTGCCCTGCTCTCCGGCAAGCGAGACGTGATCGATCAGCGAACGGTCGACCGCCTGCGCGGCGCGGCGCAGCGCCATTTCGCGCAAGGCCGAAAGATTGGCCTTCGAGAAGAAATGGCCGAGCGCGCGGCTGGCTTCCTGGGGTACATAGACCTTGCCGGCCTTGAGCCGCTCGATCAGCTCGTCCGGCGGAATGTCGACCACCTCGATCTCCGCGTCCTCAAGCGCGGCATCGGGCACGGTTTCGCGCACGCGCACCCGCGTGAAACCGGCCACGACATCGCTCAGGCTTTCGACATGCTGGATATTGAGCGTGGTGAGGACGTCGATCCCGGCATCGCGCAGTTCCTCGATGTCCTGCCAGCGCTTGGGATGGCGGCTGCCGGGCGCGTTGCTGTGGGCGAATTCATCGACCAGCGCGACATCTGGGCAGCGGGCCAGCATCGCGTCGAGATCGAATTCGGCAAGATCATGCGCCGCGTGGCAGATCACCCGGCGCGGCAGCACCTCAAGCGGCGTGACGAGCACTTCGGTTTCGGCGCGGCCGTGCGTTTCAACGAGGCCGATGACGACATCGCGGCCCTGGCGCTGGAGTTCGGCGCCTTCGCGCAGCATCTCGCAGGTCTTGCCGACGCCCGGCGCGGCGCCAAGGATGATCTTGAGCTTGCCGCGCGCATCGCGCCGCGCGGCCTTGAGCAGCGCATCCGGGGAGGGGCGGGACGGACGGTTCACCGCGCCGGTTTAGCGCCGATTGCGGCAAGCTGTCGATTGAGCGCAAGCACATTGACGTGGGGCTCGCCGATGAGGCCGAGCAGCGGCCACTGTGTTGCCGCCGCCACGAGCGCGCGCACTCGCACTTCGGGCAGGCCGCGTGCCGCCGCGATGCGCGGGATCTGCACAAGCGCCGCCGCAGGGCTGAGATCGGGATCGAGCCCCGAGGCGCTGGCGGTGACGAGATCGGACGGGACCGCAGTGCCGGACATGCCCTCGGCGCGCAGGGCGGCGATGCGGGCGGCGATGGCGGCTGCGAGGTCTTTCGAACCGGGAGCGAGGTTGCTGGCCGAGGACGCGGAGCCATCGTACCCGTTGCCTGCCGCGGACGGGCGCGGGTGGAACCAGCCAGGGCCAGCGAAACTCTGCGCGATCAGTTCGGAGCCGACGACATGCCCTCGGTCCTCGATCAGGCTGCCATTGGCCTGATGCGGAAACACAAGCTGCGCCATCAGCGTGACGAGCAGCGGATAGCCAAGACCGGTGAGCAGCGTGGCCGCGAGGAGGAGCGAGAGCGCGGGGCGCAGCGCCGCGCGGATTTCGGTGAGCATGGACGTTTCCTTCAGGCGAGGTGCAGCGCGGTGATTGCCATGTCGATCAGCTTGATGCCGATGAACGGCGCTGCGAGGCCGCCAAGGCCGTAGACCGCAAGGTTGCGTGCTAGCAGCTCGCCCGCCGGTGCGGGGCGATAGCGCACGCCCTTCAGCGCCAGCGGCACCAGTGCGGGGATGATCAGCGCGTTGAAGATGATTGCGGCGAGGATCGCGCTTTGCGGGCTGCCCAGCCGCATGACGTTGAGCACGGCGAGGCCGGGATAGAGCACCACAAAGATCGCCGGAAGGATCGCGAAATACTTGGCGACATCGTTGGCGATCGAGAACGTGGTGAGTGCGCCCCGCGTCATCAGCAGCTGTTTGCCGAGCCCGACGATCTCGATGAGCTTGGTGGGATCGCTATCAAGATCGACCATGTTTCCCGCCTCGCGCGCGGCCTGGGTGCCGGTGTTCATGGCAACGCCGACATCTGCCTGCGCCAGCGCGGGGGCGTCGTTGGTGCCATCGCCGCACATTGCCACGAGCTTGCCGCCCCGCTGTTCCTGCCGGATGAGCGCGAGCTTGTCCTCGGGGGTTGCCTCGGCGAGGAAATCGTCCACTCCGCTTTCGGCGGCGATGCTGGCGGCGGTGAGCGGATTGTCGCCGGTAATCATCACCGTGCGGATTCCCATGCGGCGCAGTTCGCTGAAGCGTTCGCGGATGCCGGTCTTCACGATGTCCTTGAGCTGGACGACGCCGAGCAGGCGCGACCCGTCGGCGACGGCCAGCGGGGTGGAGCCGGCCCGCGCGACGGTTTCGGCGATGGCAGTGAGCGCGGCGGCGGCATCCTTGCAAGAATTGGGACCGAGCCGCCGCAGCACGGCATCGACTGCGCCCTTGATGATCTCGCGGTCGTCGATGCGCAGGCCCGAAACGCGGGTTTGCGCGGTGAACATGATGGGTTCGGCATCTGCTGGAAGGGCGGGGCCTGCACCGGCGAGCGTGACGATCGAGCGACCTTCGGGCGTTTCGTCGGCAAGGCTGGCGAGGCGGGCGACCGCGACGAGCTCAGCCTCGCTCACGCCGGGCAGCGGGAGGAACGCGCTTGCCTGCCGGTCACCGATGGTGATCGTGCCCGTCTTGTCGAGCAGCAGCGTGTCGATATCGCCCGCCGCTTCGACCGCGCGGCCCGATTTGGCGAGCACGTTGAAGCGCACGAGCCGGTCCATGCCGGCAATGCCGATGGCGGAAAGCAGCGCGGAGATTGTCGTCGGGATCAGCGTGACGAACAGCGCGACCAGCACGGGAACGGCAATCGCGCCCCCGGCATAGGCGGCAAAGGCAGGCAGCGTGCCGACCGCGATAAGGAAGATCAGCGTGAGCCCCGCAAGCAGGATGGTCAGCGCGATCTCGTTGGGGGTCTTCTGGCGACTTGCGCCTTCGACCAGCGCGATCATCCGGTCGAGGAAGCCCTTACCTTGCGCCGCTGTAACCCGCACGGTGATGCGGTCGGCAATCACGCGGGTGCCGGCGGTGACGGCGGAGCGGTCCCCGCCGGCCTCGCGGATGACGGGCGCGCTTTCGCCGGTGATCGCGGCTTCGTTGACGCTGGCGACCCCGGCGATCACTTCGCCGTCAGCCGGGATGAGTTCGCCGGTTTCGACAAGGACCAGATCGCCCACCGCGAGCAGCCCGGCAGCGACGGTCTCGTGCTTGCCTGTCGTGCCGACGAGGCGGCGCGCGACAAGATCCGCCTTGGTCTGGCGCAGCGCGGCGGCCTGCGCCTTGCCGCGCCCTTCGGCCATGGCCTCGGCGAAATTGCCGAACAGCACCGTCAGCCAGAGCCAGCCGACGAGCTGCGCCTGGAAGGCCAGCGCGCCGCCGCCTGAGAGCGCGTTCTTGACGAGCAGCACGGTCGAGAGCGTCGCCACCAGCGCGGTCACGAACATGACCGGATTGCGCACCAGCGTGCGCGGATCGAGCTTCAGCATCGCATCGCGGGCGGCGGCGGCCAGCAGCCGGCCGGTGAAGAGCGAGGGGGTGGGGGATGCGGTTTCGCTGGACATCTCGGAGTGCACTTTCAAAGCAATGTGCCGGCGGCGACCTGCGCCTGATCGGCGATCGGGCCGAGGACGAGCGCTGGCAGGAAGGTGAGGCCGCCCACGATCAGGATGACGGCGGCAAGCAGGCCGACCCACAGCATCCCGGTGGTGGGGAACGAACCGGGACCCGGTGGCACCGTGCGTTTGGCGGCAAGGCTCCCGGCGATGGCGAGCACAGGCAGGATCACCCCGAAGCGTCCCACGAACATGCCGAGCGCGAGCAGCAGGTTGTAGAACGGGGTGTTGCCGCTGAGGCCGCCGAAGGCCGAGCCGTTGTTGGCTGCGGCACTGGTGAAGGCATAGAGGATCTCGCTGAATCCGTGCGGCCCCTTGGCGAGCGGCCCGGCAAGGCCCGCAGGCACCACGCAGGCCAGCGCGGCGAGGCTCAGGATCATCAGCGGCGGCACGATGATAGCGATCACCGATAGCGTCATCTCGCGCGCCTCGATCTTCTTGCCGAGGTATTCGGGCGTGCGGCCGACCATCAGCCCGGCGATGAACACGGCAAGGATCGCATAGACCAGCACGGCATAGAGCCCCGAACCGACCCCGCCGATGACAACTTCGCCAAGCTGCATGTTGAACATCGGGACGAGCCCGCCGAGCGGTGTCAGGCTGTCATGCGCGGCGATGACTGCGCCGGAGGAGGTGGCGGTGGTGATGCTCGCGAACAGTGCGGAAGCCGCCACGCCGAAGCGCACCTCCTTGCCTTCCATGTTGCCGCCGAAAAGGCCGAGCGCATGGTGGACGGGATTGCCCGCCGCTTCGGCGGCATATGTCACGGTCACCCCGCCGAGAAACAGGAGCAGCATCGCGGCAAGCAGCGCGCGGCCCTGCTTGAGATTGCCGACCGCCTTGCCGAAAGTCACCGTCAGCCCTGCGCCCAGCGCAAACATGCTGAGCATCTGGATCAGGTTGGAGAGCGCGCCGGGGTTTTCGAAGGGGTGTGCGGAGTTGGCATTGAAGAAACCCCCGCCGTTGGTGCCGAGCATCTTGATCGCGAGCTGGGAAGCTACGGGCCCGAGCGCGATGACCTGCCGGCCGCCTTCCATCGTCGTCGCCGTGGCGGATGCGGCCAGCGTCTGCGGCACGCCAAGCGCGACATAGGCGAGCGCCAGCACCATGCTGGCTGGCAGCAGCAGGTAGAGCGTGATCCGCGTCACATCGACCCAGAAATTGCCGATGCCGGGCGCATCGCGCCGCGCGAACCCGCGGATGAGCGCGAAGGCGGCAGCGATCCCGGTTGCGGCGGAGAGGAAGTTCTGCACGGTGAGCCCGGCCATCTGCGAGAAATGCGAAAGCGTGGTCTCGCCGCCGTAGTTCTGCCAGTTGGTGTTGGTGACGAAGCTGACCGCGGTGTTGAACGCCAGCGCCGTATCGACGCCGCCAAATCTCTGCGGGTTGAGTGGCAGCACGCCCTGCAGCTTGAGCACCGCGAACAGCAGCGCGATGCCCAGCACGTTGAACACCATCAGCGAGGCGGCATAGGCTGCCCACGATTGGTCGATGGCTGGATCGACGCCCAGCGCGCGGTAGAGCGCGCGTTCGCCGGGGAGGGCGGGGCGCGCGTAAAACGCATGCATCAACAGCCCCAGCGGCCGCGCAAGCAGCACGACAAGCGCGGTGAACAGGAGGATCAGGGCCCAGCCGGTGAGGGTCATGCCCGCCACCTTCAGAACCGTTCCGGCCGCGCGAGCACGGCGAGCAGGTAGACAAGGATGGCGGCAAGCGTGACCCCGCCGAGGATCAGATCTAGCGACATGAGGAAACCCTTTGGAAATCAGGGTATTCGGCTAGATCATCCGGACATTAAGGCGCGTGTGGAATCTGGGTGCCGGACAGTTACGGGAGCATAAAGCCGGGTGGTCGGAGTGGCCTGACCGGACCGGCAACGGGTGCGCAGCCCGGCAAAACGACGGGACTTGCGCACATGCTCCCATATGGGAGCATGTGCGTGCGCCGCGAATCGGTATCGGGCATCCAACAACCGCACGAGCGGAGGGCAACGATGAGCAAAATGGTACACAGGCAGACACTCACCCATCTGGAACGCCTTGAATCCGAGGCCATCCACATCATGCGCGAAGTGGTGGCCGAGGCGACCAATCCGGTGATGCTCTATTCGGTGGGCAAGGACAGCGCGGTGATGCTGCATCTTGCGCGCAAGGCGTTCTACCCGAGCCCGCCGCCGTTCCCGCTGCTGCATGTGGACACGACCTGGAAATTCCAGGCGATGTATGAGCTGCGCAACAAGATGGCCGCCGAGAGCGGTATGGAACTGCTCGTCTACCAGAACGCCGAAGCCGCCGAGAAGGGCATCAACCCGTTCGATCACGGCTCGCTCCACACCGACATGTGGAAGACCGAGGGGCTCAAGCAGGCGCTCGACAAGCATGGTTTCGACGCGGCCTTCGGCGGCGCACGGCGCGACGAGGAGAAGAGCCGCGCCAAGGAGCGCATCTTCAGCTTCCGCACTGCCAGCCACGGCTGGGACCCCAAGAACCAGCGCCCCGAGCTGTGGAACCTCTACAACGCCCGCAAGAACACCAAAGTTGGAGGGGGGGGCGAGAGCATTCGCGTGTTTCCGATCTCGAACTGGACCGAGCTGGATATCTGGCAGTATATCCACCTCAACGATGTGCCGATCGTGCCGCTCTATTTTGCCGATGAGCGCCCGACATACCAGTGGGAAGGCCAGCTGTTCATGGCCGACGATATCCCGCGGCTGGAGAAGGTGCTGGGCTATCGTCCCGAGATCACGATGAAGTCGGTCCGCTTCCGCACGCTGGGCTGCTTCCCGCTGACGGGCGCGGTGGAAAGCACGGCCAAGACGCTGCCCGAGGTGATCCAGGAAACGCTGCTCACCACCACCAGCGAGCGCCAGGGCCGCGTGATCGACAAGGACGCCGGCGGCGCGGGCATGGAAGTCAAGAAGCAGCAGGGGTACTTTTGATGCCAGAAACTGATCTGCCAGAAACTGATCCGATCGCGACTGATGTGATCTACCAGACCGAAGCCCTCATCGCCGAGGACATCGACGCCTATCTTGAGCAGCACCAGCACAAGACCATGCTGCGCTTCATCACGTGCGGATCGGTGGATGATGGCAAGTCCACCCTGATCGGCCGTCTGCTCTACGATTCGAAGATGATCTTCGAGGACCAGCTCGCCGCGCTGGAAAGCGACAGCAAGAAGGTCGGCACGCAAGGGCAGGAGATCGACTTCGCGTTGCTGGTCGATGGACTTGCCGCAGAACGCGAGCAGGGCATCACCATCGACGTGGCCTACCGCTTCTTCAACACCGAGAAGCGCAAGTTCATCGTGGCGGATTGCCCCGGCCACGAACAATACACCCGCAACATGGTGACCGGCGCGAGCACGGCGGACCTTGCGGTGATCCTCATCGATGCGCGCAAGGGCGTGCTGGTGCAGACGCGCCGCCATTCCTACTTGTGCCACCTCATCGGCATCCGCAACATCGTGCTGGCGGTGAACAAGATGGACCTGATCGATTACGATCAGGCGCGCTATGATGCGATCGTGGCCGATTATGCTGCATTTGCCCGCAGTATCGGCATCGAAAGCTTCACCGCGATGCCGATCTCCGGCTTCAAGGGCGACAACATCACCGCGCATTCGGCCAATACCCCGTGGTATATGGGGCCAACGCTGGTCGAGCATCTCGAGACCGTCGAAGTTCTCTCATCGATCGATGCGGAAAAGCCGTTCCGAATGCCGGTGCAGTGGGTCAACCGCCCCAATCTCGATTTCCGCGGATTCTCCGGGCTTATCGCCACCGGCGTGGTGAAGCCCGGCGACGAGATCCGCGTGCTGCCTTCGGGCAAGACCAGCAAAGTCACCCGCGTCGTGACCTTGGACGGCGATCTCGATCAAGGCGTTGCCGGTCAGTCGGTCACGGTGTGCCTCGCCGACGAGGTCGACTGTTCGCGCGGCGATGTCATCAGCTTTTCCGACAATCCGCCGCAGGCTGCCGACCAGTTCGAGGCGACGCTCGTCTGGCTCAACGACGAGGCGATGCTGCCCGGCCGCGCCTATTGGCTCAAGCTGGCTACGCAGACCGTTTCGGCGACCGTGCAGCAGCCGAAATACGTGGTGAACGTCAATACCATGGAGCATCTGGCGGCCAAGACGCTCGATCTCAATGCCATCGGCGTTGCGGAACTGGCGACCGACAAGCCGCTGGTGTTCGAGTCCTATGCCGACAACCGCACGCTGGGCGGCTTCGTGCTGATCGACAAGATGACCAACGCGACGGTCGCCGCCGGGATGCTGAACTTCAGCCTGCGCCGCGCCCAGAACGTGCACTGGCAGGCGCTCGACATCAGCCGCGAGGCGCATGCCACGCTGAAGAACCAGACGCCGAAGGTGCTGTGGTTCACCGGGCTTTCGGGTTCAGGCAAGTCGACCATCGCCAACATGGTTGAAAAGCGCCTGCATGCGGTGGGCAAGCACACGTTCCTGCTCGATGGCGACAACGTGCGGCACGGCCTCAACAAGGACCTCGGCTTTACCGAGGCCGACCGCATCGAGAATATCCGCCGTGTGGGTGAAGTGGCGCGCCTGATGACCGATGCCGGCCTTATCGTGCTGACCGCGTTCATCAGCCCGTTCCAGGCCGAGCGCGAGATGGTATGCAGCCTGATGGTTCCGGGCGAGTTCGTCGAGATCTTCGTCGATACGCCGCTCGACGTGGCCGAAGCGCGCGACGTGAAGGGCCTCTACAAGAAGGCGCGTTCGGGCCAGCTCAAGAACTTCACCGGGATCGACAGCCCCTACGAAGCGCCCGAAAATCCGGAGTTCCGTGTCGATACGACCAGGGAGACGCCGGAGGCCGCCGCCGAGCGCATTGTCAATGCGCTGCTCGGCTGGGCGCCGCAGATCTGATCGGGCGGGAGAAGGGCACGATATGAACGACGCAGAACTCGCGGCGCATCTGGCCGAGGTTGCCGGCAAACTCCTGCTTACCGTGCGTGACAGCGGGGTGCTGAGCCTCAAGGCGCTGGGCAAGGCGGGCGATGCCACGGCCAACCAGTTCCTCGTCCATGCCCTGCGCGAACAGCGGCCCGACGACGGCCTGCTGTCCGAAGAGGAAAAGGACAACTTCGACCGGCTCAACTTTTCGCGCACGTGGATCGTCGATCCGGTAGACGGGACGCGCGAATACGGCGAGGCGAGGACTGACTGGGCGGTGCATGTCGGCCTGGCGGTGGACGGCGTGGCCAGCGTGGGCGCGGTGGCGCTGCCGGGCGCGGATATCGTTTTGCGCACCGATCTGCCGCGCATGGTTCCGCCTGCGCCCGAACGCCTGCGGATGGTCGTCAGCCGCACCCGCCCGGCGCACGAAGCGGTGGCCGTGGCCGAGGCGATCGGCGCGGAGCTTGTGCCGATGGGCAGCGCCGGAGCCAAGGCGATGGCGGTAATTCTGGGGGATGCGGACATCTACCTCCATTCGGGCGGTCAGTTCGAATGGGATTCCTGCGCGCCAGTGGCCGTGGCGCTGGCGCACGGTCTGCATTGTTCGCGCATCGATGGCACGCCGCTGGTCTACAATCAGGCTGAAACCTACATGCCGGACCTGCTGATCTGCCGCAAAGAGCATGCCGACATGGTGCTTGCCGAAATCACGAAAGTGCCCCCCAAGGCCTGAGAAGGCGACCGGGCGGGGTTGGTGGAAATCACGCGAGCGCCGTGACACCGCCGAAGTGCTGCATGAGGTGATCGATCAGCACTGTCACCCGCGCCGGTGTGGTCGGCATGGGGGCGTGGACTGCGTAGATGCCCACGTCCTGCGAACCCTGATACTGGCCGAGGACGCGGCGTAGTGCGCCGTGGCCCAGTGCTTCGCTGACATCCCACAACGACCGTAGCGCGATGCCGCAGCCGCCGAGCGCGAGTTCGCGCACGACCTCGCTGGAATTGGTGCCGACGTGGCTTGGGCCGTGATAGAGTACCGTGCCATCGGGGCCGTCAAGCTGCCATGGCAGCTGCGCCGCAGTGGCCAGCACGCGGTGATGCCTGAGGTCGGCCAGCGTGGCCGGTTCACCGAATACATCGAGATAGGACTGCGCCGCGCAGAGCACGCGATGGCTTGTGCCAAGGCGGTGGCCGACCAGTCCGGCGCCGATCCGCGCACCGATGCGGATGGCGACATCGCAGGTGCCATCGAGCAGATCGACAAATTCGTCCGCGAGATCGATCTGCAGTTCTATGTCCGGGTAGAGCTTCAGGAAATCGGGGATGGCCGGGATAACGTGCATGCGGCCGAACGATGTGGGCGCGGTGACTTTCAGCCGCCCGCGCGCAAGTTCGTGCTTGCCGCTCAGCCGTTCCTCGGCCGCCTTGATCGTCGCACGCACCGGCAGCAGCGCATCGTGGAGGTCTTGACCCGCCGGGGTGAGCGCGAGGCGGCGCGTGGTGCGATTGACGAGGCGGGTGGAGAGCCGCTCCTCGAGCCGGACGAGGCGCTTGGAGAGCGCGGCCGTGGAAGCGCCGCGCGCGCGTGCGGCGGCGGAGATCGAACCGGCTTCGACGATGGCGAGGAAAAGATCATAGTCAGGATCGAACATTGTTAACCTGCAGGATAAGCTGCGTTGAATTATTTCCTCCTACCGCATGGCGGCGCGGGGGGATAGGGAAGCGCATCGGAATTTCAGGAGTCGTGCGATGAGCGGATATGTCGAGCGTTCGGGGCTGCAAGTAGCGGCGGTGCTGGCCGAGTTCGTGGAAGCGCGCGCGCTGCCCGGGACAGGTCTTGCAGCAGACGCCTTCTGGACTGGCATGGCAGATATTCTCGCGAAGTTCGCGCCGCGCAATGCCGCACTGCTGGCGAAGCGCGAGGACCTGCAGGCGAAGATCGACGCCTGGCACAAGGCGCGCGCTGGGCAGCCGCAGGACATGGCGGCCTACAAGGCGTTCCTGACCGAGATCGGTTATCTGGTGCCTGAGCCTGCGCCGTTTTCGGTTGCGCCGCAGAATGTCGATGCGGAGTTGGCCGTGATGGCGGGGCCGCAGCTCGTCGTTCCGATCCTCAACGCGCGGTTCCTCTTGAATGCCGCCAACGCGCGCTGGGGCAGCCTGTATGATGCGCTGTATGGCACCGATGCCATTCCGGGCTCGGCGGCTGGAAAGGGCTATGATCCGGTGCGCGGTGGGCAGGTTATCGCTTGGGCCAAGGCGTTTCTCGATGCGGCGGTGCCGTTGGCGGCGGGCTCGTGGGCGGAGTGGACCGGCGGCGAGCCGGCGCTGAAGGATCCGTCGCAGTTCGTCGGCCGGGCTGGCGCGAACCTGCTGTTTGCGCACAACGGGCTGCATGTCGAAGTGGTGATCGATCCCGCACACCCGATCGGCAAGGACGATCCGGCGGGGATCGCCGATGTCATGCTGGAAGCGGCGATTTCCACCATCTGCGACTGCGAGGATTCGGTCGCGGCAGTGGATGCCGAGGACAAGGTGGCGGCTTATGCCAACTGGTTGGGGCTGATGCAGGGCAATCTCGAGGACACCTTCGAGAAGGGCGGCAAGATGATGACGCGGCGGCTGAATGCGGACCGTGTCTACACCGCGACCGATGGCAGCGCACTGACGCTGCATGGCCGCTCGCTGCTGCTGGTGCGCAACGTGGGCCATCTGATGACCAACCCGGCGGTGCTGCTGCCGGGCGGCGGCGAAGTGCCGGAAGGCATTCTCGATGGTATCATCACCAGCCTGATCGCGACGCACGACATCAACGGCGCGCGCCGCAACAGCCGGACCGGCTCGGTCTATATCGTGAAGCCCAAGATGCACGGGCCGGAAGAAGCCGCTTTCGCCAACGATCTGTTCGATGCGGTGGAGGACTTGCTCGGCCTTGCGCGCCACACGCTCAAGATCGGAGTGATGGATGAGGAGCGCCGCACCAGCGCGAACCTCGCCGCGTGCATCCACGCGGTGAAGGACCGCATCATGTTCATCAACACCGGGTTCCTCGACCGCACCGGCGACGAGATGCACACCTCGATGCAGGCGGGCGCGATGCTGCGCAAGGGCGACATGAAGACGAGCCCGTGGATCACGTCCTACGAGGACCGCAACGTGCAGATCGGCCTCGCCTGCGGGCTTTCCGGCAAAGCGCAGATCGGCAAGGGCATGTGGGCGATGCCCGACCGCATGGCCGACATGCTGGTGCAGAAGATCGGCCACCCCAAGACCGGCGCGAACACCGCGTGGGTGCCTTCGCCCACGGCTGCGGTGCTGCACGCGACGCATTACCACCAGGTCGATGTGTTCGCCCGGCAGCTGGAGCGCCGCGCTGAAGGGATCGCAAGCCTTGATGCGCTGCTGACCATTCCGGTCGCGGCAGGGCAGAACTGGTCTGCCGAGGACATTCAGGCCGAGATCGACAACAATGCGCAGGGCATTCTGGGTTATGTCGTGCGCTGGGTCGATCAGGGGATCGGCTGCTCGAAGGTGCCCGATATCAACGACGTCGGCCTGATGGAGGACCGCGCCACGCTGCGCATTTCGAGCCAGCATATCGCCAACTGGCTGCTGCACGGGGTGGTCACAGCGGAACAGGTCGATGCCGCGCTGCTGCGCATGGCGGCGAAGGTTGACGCTCAGAACGCGGGCGATCCGCTGTACCATCCGATGGCGAGCAATCCTGCGGGCAGCCTCGCGTTTCAGGCGGCGCGGGCGCTGGTGTTCGATGGCGTATCGCAGCCGAGTGGTTATACCGAGCCGCTGCTGCACGCGTTCCGCCAGAAGGTGAAGGCGGCCGCCTGAGGCAGCAGTCGCGGGAGACTGTCATGTCCATTGCCATGCCGCCGCCGGACGAGGCGACGCTTGCGAAGCGGGACCGCGTGATTGCGGCGATGCGCGCGATTGTGCCCGGCGAAGGTGTGATCGTTGAACCCGATGCGCTGCGTCCGTGGGAATCCGATGGGCTGACCGCCTACCGCCAGCCGCCGATGCTGGTCGTGCTGCCCGAAACCACGGCGCAGGTCTCTGCCGTGCTGCGATGGTGCCACGCCGAGGGCGTGAAAGTGGTGCCGCGCGGCTCGGGCACATCGCTTTCGGGCGGAGCGCTCCCGCTGGCGGATGCGGTGCTGCTGGGGCTTGGCAAGTTCAAGCGCATTCTTGAAGTGGATTACGAGGACCGCATCGCCGTGGTGCAGCCGGGTGTCACCAATCTCGCGATCACGCAGGCGGTGGAGGGCAGGGGCTTTTACTATGCGCCCGACCCTTCGAGCCAGATCGCCTGTTCGATCGGCGGAAACGTGGCCGAAAACTCGGGCGGGGTGCATTGCCTGAAATATGGCCTGACCACGAACAACGTGCTCGGGGTCGAACTCGTGCTGATGGATGGCGAGATCGTGCGGCTCGGAGGGCGGCACCTTGATGGCGGCGGGCTCGACTTGCTCGGCGTGATCGTCGGGTCCGAAGGCTTGCTGGGCGTTGTCACCGAAGTGATGGTGCGCATCCTGCCCAAGCCCGAGACGGCGCGCGCGGTGCTGGTGGGCTTTCCCGATGCCGAGCAAGCCGGGGCCTGCGTGGCGCAAGTGATTGCCGAAGGGATCATCCCGGCGGGCATGGAAATGATGGACCGCCCCGCGATCCATGCGGCGGAGGCCTTCGTGAACGTGGGCTACCCGCTCGATGTGGGGGCGCTGCTGATTGTCGAGGTCGATGGACCGGCGGCGGAATGCGATTTCCTGATCGGGGAGATTGCGCGAATTGCCGGGGCCAATGGCGCGATCACTTCGCGCGTCTCGGAAAGCGAGGCGGAGCGCATGGCGTTCTGGGCGGGGCGCAAGGCAGCGTTCCCGGCGGTGGGTCGAATTTCGCCGGACTACCTCTGCATGGACGGGACGATCCCGCGTCGCCGCCTGCCCGATGTGCTGCGGCGGATGGATGAGCTTTCCGAAGAGTACGGTTTGCGCGTGGCCAACGTGTTCCATGCGGGCGATGGCAACCTGCATCCGCTCATCCTCTATGATGCCAATGTGCCGGGCGAACTCGACAAGGCCGAGGCCTTCGGCGCGGACATCCTGCGCCTGTGCGTCGAAGTCGGCGGGGTGCTGACGGGCGAGCATGGCGTGGGGATCGAGAAGCGCGATCTGATGCCGGAGATGTTCTCCGAAGCGGACCTCAAGCAGCAGCAGCGGGTGAAGTGCGCGTTCGATCCGGACTTGCTGCTCAATCCGGGCAAGGTGTTTCCGGTGCTGCATCGCTGCGCGGAACTCGGGCGGATGCACGTGCACCACGGCGCGCTGCCGCATCCTGAATTGCCGAGGTTCTGATGCTGGAGCCGAGGGACGCGGCGGATCTCGCTGAAATCGTTGCTGAAGCGGCGGCGAACGGGCGCAAGCTGGAGCTGCGCGGCGGAGGCACGAAGGCCGGGTTCGGCGCGCCGCGCGAGGCAGAGGCGATTTCGCTGGCGGGCATGGCGGGGGTGGTCGACTACGATCCCGCCGAGCTGGTGCTGACGCTGCGGGCGGGCACGCTGCTGAGCGATGTGCAGGCGCTGGTGGCGTCTGAGGGGCAGATGCTGGCGTTCGAGCCGTGGGGCGAGCCTTGGGGCGAGCAGGGCGCGACAATGGGCGGAACGGTGGCCGCTGGGGTCGCTGGTTCGCGCCGGGTGACGGCCGGCAGCGCGCGCGATCACCTGCTCGGGTTCAAGGCCGTTTCGGGCCGGGGCGAAACGTATGTGGCTGGCGCGAAGGTCGTGAAGAATGTCACCGGCTATGATCTGCCCAAGCTGATGGCGGGATCGTGGGGGCGGATCGGCGCAATGACCGAACTGACGCTGAAAGTGCTGCCGCGCCCGCGCGGTGTGGTGACGCTGGCCGCGGAGGGCTTGTCGCCGCGCGCTGGCCATGCGGCGATGGCCTGCGCCCTTGGAAGCAATGCCGAGGTTTCAGCGGCGGCTTGCCTGCGAGACGGCAAGGTGCTGCTGCGCGTGGCCGGGTTTGCGCCTTCGGTGGCGGCGCGCTGTGCCGCGCTGCCGGGAATTCTGGCGGAACATTGCCGGTTGGAGCGCTTGCCCGAGGAGGCTGCGGCTCCGCTCTGGTCGAGCGC
>CANCET010000006.1 GCA_947375105.1 Sphingomonadaceae bacterium | reverse complement strand
GTTTCATGCCGTGGTTTATCCTATCGCAATCCACAGCCTTCTCCCGGTTGGCCAAAGCTCCTTTCCGGGGCGGATCAGGAACCTCGATGGCGCGTCTGCACCTCCACCTTCTTTCGGACTCGACCGGCGAAACGCTTGAAATGATCGCCAAGGCTGCGTTGGCGCAGTTCGATGATGCCGATGTGGTGCGCCATTTCTGGCCGATGGTCCGTTCGCAGCAGCACCTTGACCGGATCATGGGTGAAATCACGGCGAATCCCGGGTTGGTGCTTTTCACCATGGTCAATGCCGAAACGCGCGAGCTGCTGCAAACCCGGTGTGCGGCCTTGGGGCTGCCCAGCGTGCCCGCGCTCGATGCGGTCACGCTTGCGCTCGAAGCCCAGCTCGGACAGGCAGCAAAGGGTCGTCCCGGCCGCCAGCACGCAATGGACGACGCTTATTTCCGCCGGGTCGAGGCGATTCAGTTCACGATTGCCCATGATGACGGTATCGCGTGGGAGGATTGGGAAGCGGCTGATATTCTGCTGGCCGGTGTTTCGCGCTCATCGAAGACACCGACCGCAATCTATCTCGCCAATCGTGGCTACCGGGTCGCGAATATTCCCATCGTGGTGGAAAGCCCGCCGCCGCCCGCCTTGTTCAGCTTGCGCCGACCTCTCGTCGTCGGGCTGACCACCAGCCCGGAGCGGCTGATTCAGGTGCGACGCAACCGGTTGCTGTCGCTCAACCAGGCACCCGAGACCGCATATGTCGATAGCGACCATGTCGCGCGCGAGGTGCAATTGGCGCGGCGCATGTTCGCGGATAACGGCTGGCCGGTGATTGACGTCTCGCGTCGCTCGATCGAGGAAACGGCGGCCGCCGTGATCAATCTCTATAACGAGCGCCGACCCGAAGCCGGCGGAAGCGGTGCAGGGCACGCCCTTTGAAGGTGAGAGAATGCTGATACTTGCTTCACAAAGCGCGAGCCGCAAGGCGATGCTGACCGCTGCGGGGGTGCCGTTCGAGGCGCGCGGTTCGGAAGTCGACGAGGCCGAGATCAAGCGTGAGCTGATCGGCGTGCCCGGCAGCGAGATCGCGATGATCCTTGCCGAGGCAAAAGCGCTGGGCGTTTCGGTCGGCGCGCCGGGCCGGCTGGTGCTGGGCGGGGATTCGCTGGTCGAGGTCTGCGGGCGGACGTTCGACAAGCCTGCAAGCCGGGCGGACGCTGCGAGGCACCTCGCCTTCTTCTCCGGCCAGACCATGCATCTTCACTCCGCCGCGATTCTCGTGCGTGATGGGCTGCCCGTGTGGCGCCACTGCGAAACCGCCAAGCTGCGCGTGCGGTCGCTGTCGAGCGAGTTCATCGAAGGCTATCTCGCGCAGGAATGGCCCGCCGTGGGCGCCTGCGTCGGAGTGTTCCGGATCGAGGCCCTTGGCGTGCAGCTTTTCGAACATATCGAGGGAAGCCATTTCACCGTTTTGGGGATGCCGCTCCTTGCCATCCTTGGCGCGTTGCGGGCGCAAGGCGAACTGTCCGCATGAGCTGCCCCTATGCCGAAGTGATCGGCGATCCCATCGCCCAGTCAAAGTCGCCCGCGATCCACGGGTTCTGGCTTCAAGAACTTGATATAAAATCGAAATATCAAGCTATGCATGTTCACACGAGTGAACTTGGCGAATTTCTGAAGACCCGCCGCTCCGACCCCGCCTGGCGTGGCTGCAACGTCACCATGCCGCACAAGCAGGCGGTGATCCCGCTGCTCGACCGTCTCGATCCGCTTGCTCAGGCGGTCGGCGCAGTCAACACGGTCGTGCCCGAAAATGGCCTCCTCGTCGGCTACAACACCGACGTTCCCGGCTTCCTCGAACCCCTGCGCGCAGAACTCGCCCAAACGCACTACTTCCGCATGGCCCGCATTCTCGGCACCGGCGGCGCCGCGCGCGCCATCATCAAGGGTCTGGCTGACGAGCGGCTTGTTATCGTCCTCGCCGGCCGTAATCCCCAAAAAGCGCGTGCCCTGCTCGACGAACTCGATCCTTCAGGTGAACACCATGCGGTCGATATCTCTCATTTTGCCGACCCCACCGACTTCGCCTTCGATGATCGCGAAGGTTGCCTCGATCTCATCGTCAACGCCTCCTCACTCGGCATGACCGGGCAACCGCCGCTCGTCTTCGACATGAGCCACGCTCCGCCCGGCTCGATCTTCTACGACATCGTCACGAGCCCACTCGATACGCCGTTTCTGCAGTCGGCCCGCGCTGCCGGTTTCCGTACAATCGATGGGCTTTCGATGCTGATCGGCCAGGCTGACCACGCTTTTCGCCGCTTCTTCGGCGCCGTCCCGCCACGAAACGCAGATGCGGCTCTGCGTAAGGTGCTTGGCGCGTGAGCCGCCCTTTCATCCTTGGCCTTACCGGGTCGATCGGCATGGGCAAGTCTGCTGTCGCGCTAATGCTGCGCGAGCTTGGCGTGCCGGTGTTTGACGCCGATGCCACGGTCCATCGCCTTCAGGGCCCTGGCGGGGCGTTGCTTCCCGCGATCGAGGCAGCGTTTCCCGGTACGACCAGTCCGCACGGCGTCGATCGACCGGCGCTGGGAGCGCAGGTGTTCGGCAACACCGACGCGCTCGCGCGGCTCGAGGCGATCGTTCATCCCGCAGTGGCGGAGGAGCGAGCAACTTTCCTGCTTGAATACGCCGGCGAACCCATCCTGGTGTTCGATATCCCGTTGCTGTTCGAAAAGGGACATGGTGCCGGCCTCGATGCTGTTGCGGTTGTTTCCGCGCCTGCAGAAATGCAACGCACCCGCGTTCTTGCTCGCCCGGGCATGACGCCGGAAAAGTTTGCCCAGATTCTGACACTCCAGGTTCCAGATGCGGAAAAGCGCGCCCGCGCCGACCACGTGATCGATACCGGAGTGACGCTGGTCGAGACCCGAGCGCAAGTGGCGGCACTGATAGCTTCCATTCGGCAAAAAAACCCGCGCTGAAGCCTTGCAAGGCCTTCGGCGCAGGTCCAGACTACAGCAAATGCGTGAGATCGTTTTCGATACAGAGACGACTGGCCTCGATCCGCAAAGCGGCGATCGGCTGGTGGAGATTGGCTGCATCGAAATGGTGAACCGTGTTGCAACCGGCTCCGTTTTTCACGCTTATTTCAACCCGGAACGCTCGATGCCGGCTGAGGCCGAGGCCGTTCACGGCCTTTCCAGCGCCTTCCTGGCAGACAAACCCCGCTTTGCGGAGCGCGCAGTCGAACTGCTTGAATTTCTCAGTGATGCTCCGCTCGTTGCACACAATGCCGGCTTCGACTTCGGCTTTCTGAACACTGAACTTGCCATGTGTGCGCTCCCGCCGGTCGACCGGGCGCGGATGGTCGATACTGTGGCAATTGCTCGACGAAAACACCCTGGCGCGAAGCTCAGCCTTGATGCGCTGTGTTCACGATACGGGATCGATCGCAGCCACCGTGTTCGCCATGGGGCGCTGCTCGACGCGGAATTGCTTGCGCAGCTCTATGTTGAACTGCTCGGCGGAAGACAGATTGGCCTGGAGCTTGCGGCCGAGGTCGAAGTCAAGGTCGCTGCTGCCACTTTGTCCGTTACCCCCACTGTGCCACGCGGACTTCGTCCGCCGCGGCCCCATTTGGCGAGCGCCGATGAGCTGGCGCGACATGCAGCGTTTGTCGAGGCGATCAAGGAAGCTATCTGGCTGCGTTGAGCTCGCCTCGCCCGGTTCGTTCCGGGCACACGATTGAGCGAAGGAGAGTGGACTTATGGATATTCGCGTTTCCGGCCATCAGGTCGATACCGGCGCAGCCTTCGAAGCGCACGCCGAAGAGCGCCTTTCCGCGATAGTCGACAAGTACTTCTCACGCGCGCTCACCTCGCACGTGACGCTCGGCAAGGCGCCACATGGCGGGTTTCGCTGCGACATCGTGACTCATGTTGCGCAGGGTCTGATCCTCAAGGGCAGCGCTGTGGCGCAGGATGCCCACATTGCGCTGGATCAGTCGGCCGAAAAGATCGACAAGCAACTGCGCCGCTACAAGCGTCGGATCAACGCGCGCCAGGATCAGGCCGATCATGCCCGGCGCGAGGAAGACGCTGCTTATACCGTGTTCGTCGTCGAGGAGTCGGACACGGAGGAGCCCGCTGATGCACCATTGGTTATCGCGGAGACGCGGGTGGATGTGCCGACCGCAAGCGTTTCCGATGCGGTGATGATGCTCGACTTGCGCAACACCAATGCGCTGCTGTTCAAGAACGCGGGCACCGGTGTGCACAATATGGTCTATCGCCGCGGCGACGGCTCGATTGGCTGGGTCGAACCGGCCCAGTAGCGTGCCCAGTAACCCGAACGGCACAACTGGCCCAGATTCGATGTCCGCCCCCGAGATCGGGCTCACCGCTTGCGCGAATCGCCGCTTGCGCCGCGATGCGTTCGGGCGCATGTGCCGCACTTGATCAAGCGCTTCAGCGCATTTCCGGCATTATTGGTTCCATGACCGCTCTATTCACGATCGATCTTCAGGCGGTACGCATCGTGCGCGCCGAAACCAAGACGCAGATTCTCGGCGCCCTCGCGGATTGCTTTAGCGAGGTCTATGGCCTTGACCGCGTGTCCGTCCTCGAACGCGTTGAAGAGCGCGAAACCCTCGGGAGCACTGGCTTTGGGCGCGGAGTTGCGATCCCGCATGCACGTCTGGAAGGATTGGCACGCCCGGTTGCCGCATTCTTCCGGCTCGAGAACCCGGTGGATTTCGCTTCATCCGATGCCATGCCTGTCGATTGTGTATTCGGGCTGCTTTCGCCGGAGCAGGCAGGGGCGACGCACTTGCAGGCTTTGGCCGCGATCTCCCGACTCATGCGTGACGAACGCATGCACGAGCGATTGATCGCGGCGCCGGACGCTGATGCGATTTACGCCTTGCTCGTCAATGTCATCGACCGCGACGCCGCCTGATTTTCCATCGGGCGCTGACCGCGTTTCCAGAATGATGGAAAGCGGGCTTCATGGGCGCGTACCGGACTGTGTGATGCAACGGGGGATGCTGCAATGAGCCGTGCACGTCTTCCAACTGCAACCGAGGCGACGGCGCTGATTCGCCTCGCCGAAGTTTCCGGTGGATTCGGCATGGTGCTCCAAAAGGGCGACCCCGATAGCGGCGCGATCCTCATTGTTATTCTCGATAATCAAGGGTTTGGCCAAAGCTTTGCGCGGGCGTTTGAACGATTGCCCAAAGCGGATGGCACCCGCGGCTGGAATATTGCAAAGGCGCAGGACATTGAAAACAAGATAGAATTTGAGGAATATCTCGCGCGACGCATGGCACAGGATAGAGACTTGTGGGTGATTGAACTGACCGTCGCCATGGGCGAACAGTTCATCGGGAATCTCGGTGGCATGGAGAACAAACCCGGATTCATGGGTTGACTTGCATCGGGGACTCCATAAGGGGCGCCACTCGACTACGCGTAGGCAGCGAAGGACGGCAAAGACGCCCTCCCCCGCCAGCACGCAGACGGGGGGCAGACGCCAAGGCCTTCGAGCGGTTTTCGATCCTGCCGGCATAGCTTGCAGCATCCAAACCGTCCGCGCCTTGTGCTGACGTTCACCGCCCTTTGATGAAGATGCATGAGCCGTCAGTTTCGCGTCGCAAGTGCCGTGTGCATTGCCGCAAGTTTCGCTACTATCCTGTTCAGCACTGGCGGATCCGGTGCAAAAGCACAGGACATCCAGATCCCTGTCGCGGAAGCGACTGGATCTTCGGCTATCACCGTCGACCCTCGCAAGAGCGAGTTCCGGCCTGCCGAACAGCCCCTTCCTCAGCCCGAGCGCACCGCACCCGACGCCGACAGCGAGGCGCTTCCGAGCGCAGCGTCGCTTGCGGATCTGGTTGAGCGCACAGCCCTTCCCGTCTCGCTCTCGCGGGAAATGGAATGCCTTGCGGGTGCGATCTATTTCGAAGCTCGAAGCGAAACGCTTGCAGGCCAGCTTGCCGTTGGGCGAGTGATCGTGACGCGAGCAAGCTCAGGCCGATTTCCCAGCTCCTACTGCGGCGTGGTCTACCAGCCGTCGCAGTTCTCCTTCGTGCGCTCCAACGGGATGCCGGTCGTCAATCACGACAGCCGTTTATGGCAGCAGGCCGTGAAGATCGCGGTGATCGCTGACAGTGGTGCCTGGAAGAGCCCGGTGGAAGGCGCGATGTTCTTCCACGCAGCGCACGTCGCACCGTCCTGGGGCAAGATCCGCATGGCCCGGGTCGACAACCACGTCTTCTATCGCTGATCGCCTTGACGGGCACCGGTCCTGCCGGTGCCCGTTTAGATTTGGCTTTTCATTCCGGCTTAGTGCCGGAAGTGGCGCATCCCGGTGAATACCATCGCGATGCCAGCTGCATCCGCTGCAGCGATCACCTCATCATCACGGATCGATCCACCCGGCTGGATCACTGCGGTCGCTCCAGCTTCGACTGCGGCCATCAGCCCATCAGCAAACGGGAAGAAGGCGTCCGAGGCTACTGCTGAACCAACGGTACGCGGTGCGCCCCATCCATGCGTCTCTGCAGCTTCCTGCGCTTTGACGGCGGCAATCCGGGCGCTGTCGCGCCGGTTCATCTGGCCCGCCCCAATTCCTGCCGTGATCCCTTCCCGTGCGTAGACGATAGCGTTCGACTTCACGTGCTTGGCCACGGTCCAGGCAAAGCGGCAGTCCGCCAGTTCCTGCGGCGTAGGCTGACGCTTGGTCACCACATGCAGCATCTCGTCCGTCAGCATGCCATTGTCGCGGTCCTGCACCAACAGGCCGCCAACAATCGGCACCGTCACGAGGCCGGTGCGGTTGCCGGAAGGCAGCTTGTCGATCAGCAAGAGGCGCAGGTTCTTCTTGCGCGCAAAGACCGCAAGTGCAGCTTCATTGGCGCCCGGCGCAACCACCACCTCGGTAAAGATCTCACAGATCGCTTCCGCCGTCGGGCCATCCAACGCGCGGTTCAGGGCGACGATACCGCCAAATGCGGATACCGAATCGCAGGCCAGCGCGGCTCGCCACGCTTCAATTGGAGTGGACGCCACTGCCACGCCGCACGGGTTGGCGTGCTTGACGATCACCACCGCAGGCTCGTCCGTGCCAAACTCGGCAATCAGTTCCAATGCCGCGTTGGCGTCATTGTAATTGTTGTAGGACAACTCTTTGCCCTGCATCTGACGGGCTTGCGGCAGGCCGTTGACCTGCCCGCCTTGTGCAGGGACATAGAGCGCCGCGCTCTGGTGTGGATTCTCGCCGTAGCGTAGCGTGGTGACCAGCTTGTTGGCGCTGAGCAACATGGGCGGGAAGTGGTTCTGTTGATCTGTGACCGAGAACCAGTGCGCAATGGCCGCGTCGTAGGCCGCGGTGGCGGCATACGCTTTCGCCGCCATGGCAGTGCGGAAATCCAGGTTCGTCGCGCCTCCATTCTGCTCGAGGGCACTGATCAGCTTCGCGTAATCGGCAGGATCAGTTACGATCGTCACATAGCGGTGGTTCTTGGCTGCAGAGCGGACCATCGACGGTCCGCCGATGTCGATATTCTCGATAACCTCTTCACGCCCAGCGCCCTTGGCAACAGTGGCAGCGAATGGATAGAGATTCACGACGACCAAGTCGATCGCGCCGATATCGTGTTCAACCATCGCTGCGGCATGCGCGGGGTCATCTCGCACAGCGAGCAAGCCACCATGAACCTTGGGATGGAGCGTCTTGACCCGGCCGTCCATCATTTCGGGAAAGCCTGTGAGATCCGATATGTCGCGGACGACGAGACCTACGTCGCGCAGCGCTGCGGCTGTTCCGCCGGTCGAAACCAGTTCGACCCCGTGGTTGGCAAGAGCGCGGCCCAATTCACCAAGGCCGGTTTTGTCGGACACTGAAAGCAGCGCCCGCTTGATCGTTACGTCAGTCACTTTGAGAGTCCTGTCTAGCGCATCTTCTTGAGCAGCCACGAGAACGATTCGCCGCTGCGGGGGATCTTGGCGGAAATGACCAGTTGGCGTGTTGCCAGCGGCCGTCCCATGCCGTCTGCCCAAAGGCTTTCCTCGAGCGTTACCGGATCGCGGCCCGAACGGAACTGCCAAAGGCTGCCGTCAGGCAACGCGAGCGTTACGCCCAGGCCATCGCGTCCCTGTGCCAGCTCGATGTGCGGGCCGAGGTGGAACCGCAAGGCGACGCCGATCATTCCGCGCTTCCCGCGCCTGCCGGTAGGCACCAGCAAGTCTTCTCCCCGCAGTTCGCTGCCGTCATCGCGCAAGATCAGGATCCGGCGGTGTGTGAGGCCGTAACGGGCCACATAGCCGTTATGACTGGCCTCGATCCGTGTGGCACCTGCACCTTCGCCGCTCAGGATCCGGCGGTCGACCTCGACCTCGGAAACACCCGGGCCGAGCTTGCCGTTGATGAGAACGGCAGTGGAGTTGAAGTCGTCGATGGCGAGAGTCGAATGCGCAGCGGTGGCGCGGAGGCCCTGCGCGAGGCGCAGGGGGATCAGGCCGCCCGCAAAGGATGCGCCGCCGCAATTGACGATCAGGCGCTCGCTGCCGTGGCTGAACTCGAACGCTAGCGTAGAAGCGCAGCCTTCGCGGGCATGACGGGCGAGTGGCGGCGGTGCGGCGTCGAATTGCAGGATGCCCTTGCCCGCATTGACCCTTTGGTAGCCCCAGTGGCGGGCATCGCGCAGAGGGCGAGTCCGCACGCCGCTGGCCTTGACGAGCGCCGCGATGCGCTCGGGAGAAACAGCGCCTGCGCCCTGCCAGGAACCAAGGCCGCCATCGCCGTGGAGCAAGGTGAGGAGCGGAGGGACCAGCAATTCGAGAATTGTATCAAGCTGCGGCGGCGGCGTGCTGCGGACGGCCGCATAGCAGGCACGCAGTTCGATCAGCAGCTCGATCGCCTCGATCTGTCCAAGCGGGCTGCGTGAAAGTACCCCGCCGTCGTCGCTCACGAGATCGCCGAGTGCACGGATCAGTCCGCCTTCGCCATAGAGGCGGCGGGCACGGCCTTCCGCCAGCAGTAAGCCGGCGGCGGTGATGGCCGCCCAGCCGGCTACTTCGGCCAGTTTGTCCTCGGCGCGTCCGACGTGGCGGTCGAGCCAGCGCGCCGTGTCTTCAAAGGTGGTCAACACCCGGGCGCGCAACTTGCGATCCTGACTGGAGAGCAGCAGCGGTGCGTGGATCAGCCAAGCAAGAAGCCGATGCCCCGTATTGCCGACAGACCATGCAGGGCCAGCTCCCGGGCGGGGGTTAGCGGCGAACCAGGCAGCGAAGATACGTTCCGCAACCGGTGTACATTGGGGTCTTGCAGCGCAGCTTGCCAAATCGCTTAACCAGCCAAACCCGTGAACGAGTCGCTCGAACGGCGGTGAGAGGCGAGGACCTGTGAACTCTGTATCGGCAATCGGCAATTTGACGCCATGAAGCAGGAAATGTCCCGCACGGAGCGCCGTGCCCGCGGCCGGATCGCCGGTGAGGGGACTTGCGACAGTGGCCGTAAGGCGAGGGCGGGCGCTCTTGCGAAAGGGATTCAACGCTGAACGAGGAAGACCGAGGCCGTACGCAAGCCGGATAAGCCTCTCACTCGCACTGACCTGAGGCGGCGAAAAATCCGCAATCGCCAATGCCCGGCCGGGCTCCAACGGCGTTACATCCGCATCATCGGCCAGCGCGGCTGGCGGGCCGTCAACCGCAATTGGGCGCGCCTTCCGCGGATCCATGGCCAGTGGCTCGGGACCTGGGCCGAGTGGCAACGCTGGGCGCTTTTCCTCGAGATCTATTGCGGTGCCCGCTGTCGATCCAAGGACCGCGCCCACTTCCGGGGCCTTGCGTGATCCGGGAAAGAGGCGAGCCATCGTTTCAGTCTGTGCCTTTGAGCGCGGCGATATTGGCGCTGTAGCAGCCAGATCCGCCCTTGAACGACGCTGTGCCGGCAACAAGCACGTCTGCGCCGGCATTGCTGCATTGCGGGGCTGTCGTCACATCGATTCCGCCATCGACCTGAAGGTGGATGGCACGTCCGGATTTGTCGATCATCTTGCGGACAGCTTCGATCTTGCGCAGTTGATTGGTGATGAAGCTTTGCCCGCCAAACCCGGGGTTTACGCTCATCACCAGGACCAGATCGATTTCGTCGATCAGATAGTCGAGCGTCTTCGCCGGTGTGGCAGGATTGAGTGCAATGCCTGCCTTCTTGCCCAGTGCGCGAATGGCCTGCACCGTGCGGTGAACGTGTGGGCCGGCTTCAGGATGCACTGTGATGATGTCCGCCCCAGCACTGGCGAAGGCCTCGAGATAGGAATCTACCGGTGAGACCATGAGGTGCACGTCGAACGGCTTGGCGCTGTGGGGCCTGAGGGCCTTGACCACTCCGGGTCCGATGGTGATGTTCGGCACGAAGTGTCCGTCCATCACATCGATATGAATCCAGTCCGCTCCCGCGGCGTCAATCGCTCGCACCTCTTCGCCAAGCCGAGCGAAATCGGCTGAGAGAATCGAGGGGGCAATCAGTGGCGCGGCCATCACGAAATCTCGCAAATTGGTGTCGGGCGACGGTTGGCACTTAGCGCGCAAGGCAGCGTCCACCTCCTCCAGCGATTACCGGCGCCGAATCGCCGGAACAAGCGCATATGTCTCGCTTTTCCACACGCAATGTCCCTATTCGCGGCCGTTTCGGCGCAAAGCCTCTCCGGGGTATCAAACGAAGTTCATTAGGTGGGGCAAGAAGGCGGGCCTTGCCGAAGGGGGGCAAGCCCGACTATGCCCCCGCGCTGACCGCGCGACCTCGTCCAGAAGTTGCCGCTTTCGGGAAGATTGCCATGTTTGTGCGGAAGTGGTGCAGCAGCTTGCTCGCTGCGCTGATATTGTCTGTCGCGACGCAGGCGGCTCCTGCCTTGGCGGCTCCGGCTTGTATTGGGCCAGCGAGCGAGACCTGGATCAATCTCACTGTCGACCGGGTGCGGAACTCCAAGGGGCTCATCACTGCGACGCTATACTCCAATGACCCTAAGCGGTTTCTCGTGAAAAACGGTTCGTTCTACGTAGCGAGCGCGCCGGCAACGGCGGGACAGACGCGGTTTTGTCTGTTCCTCCCGCATCCGGGAACCTACGCGATAGCCATCTATCACGATGAAGATTCGTCTGGCACGATCAACCGCGGTGGGCTCTTCGGAATTCCTACCGAGGCGGTTGGCTTCTCGAACAATCCGACGATTTTTTTTGGCCCCCCGTCGTTGCGTTCGGTGCTGGTCAAGGTTGACCGCACCAACCAGGCCATCACCATCAATCTTCGTAAGTTTTGAGCGATCAATCAGTTCGCTGCAAAAGCGGCTGTGAGATAGAGCGGGGCAAGCTCCTCGGCGAGCGCATGAGCACGCGGATCGTCGACATCCATCCACCACGCGCCGCCGATCTCGTGGGTAGCGGCGCGGCCGCGATCCGCGAGCCATTGCATGCCATCGGAGAGGCTGCCCGCCTTGCCGTTGGCGATCGCCGCGTGAATGGCCTCGGCCAGACCAGGCGTGGCCAAAAAAGCGCCGCAGTCGACGGCGTCCCACGCAGGAATTGACTTGCCGATTGCGGCAATGAAGCCCCGCGCATCAGTCTTGACCCACGTTGCGTCGTCGGGATCAATCAGCGGACTGCCAGTTTGCCGATCGATCGCCAGCGTGACGTCTCTGGTATGGCTTCCGACTGCGAGAAGGGCAGCCAGTATGCTGCTTTCAAACATGTGGTCTGCCATCATCAGCAAATAATTTCCGCTGCAAAGCGCTGCACCGGCCATGACCGAATGACCGTTGGGTTTGCTCCAATCGGCCACGCGCACTGTCTCGATCTTGATCGGCAAGCTGTTTTCAAGTCTGCCAAGAAACGCTTCCACCTGCCCGGCCAGATGCCCGGTTACCACCACCACACGCGTAATGCCTGCTGCTACCGCCTGGCGGATGCCGATCTCGATCAGCGGAATACCGCATATGGGGGTCAGCGGCTTTGATGGCGACAATGAAGCCAGCCTACTGCCATAGCCTGCAGCGATGATCACGGCATCCATGCGGTCGGCTCCACCTAGGGGCCGCAAGGCCCCGGAACGGCAACGGCGCCGATCCTATGCCAGGACCGGCGCCGCCAATTCATCCGGATTTCTCAGGTTATTCGGCAGCCAGCGCGGTTTCCGCGATGTATTCATCGACCAGCTGCGCGGCGACGTCATCGCTGAACTGCTGCGGGGGATGCTTGCAGAAGTAAGCCGAAGGACCGATCAGGGCCCCGCCTTCGCCGCGCTCGAGCGCAACCTTGCAGCAGCGGATGGCGTCCATGACGCACGCCGCGGAATTCGGGCTGTCCTCGACCGAAAGACGCAGTTCGAGGTTCATCGGCACATTGCCCCACTGCGTGCCTTCGAGACGAAGGAAGCACAGCTTGTTGTCCTTCTGCCAGGGCACATAGTCGGAAGGACCGACGTGGATGTTTTCGTCAGCCAGGCGCTGGGCGAGCATGGCCTGCACTGCTTCGGTCTTCGATTCCTTCTTGGAACCAAGCCGCTGGCGATCCAGCATGTTCATGAAGTCGGTGTTGCCGCCAGTGTTGAGCTGGTAGGTCTTTTCGACCGTGACGCCGCGCGCACCAAACAGGCTTGACAGCACGCGGTGCACGATGGTCGCGCCGACCTGTGCCTTGATGTCGTCACCCACGATCGGGAGACGCTTGGCGCGGAACTTGGCTTCCCATTCGGGGCGGCTGGCGATGAACACCGGCATGCAGTTCACAACGCCAACGCCCGCCTCAAGCGCGCATTCCATGTAAAATTCCGTCGCCGTTTCCGAACCGACGGGCAGGAAATTCAACAGGACTTCCGCACCGGTTTCACGCAGCGCGGCCACGATCGATTCGCGCGTGGCTTCAGGCGCGTCGGAAACGATGAAGCCCCGCTCGCCCATGCCTGTCATGTGATCGGCGACGCCGTCGAGGATCCGGCCCATCATCACTTTCGCGCCGGTGGTCGGAACGTCCTGCTGGAACACGGCTGTGCAATTGGGGGCGGCGAAGATGGCCTCGGCGATGTCCTTGCCGACCTTGCGGGCATCGACATCCACGCCCATGACAAACTCGACGTCACTGGCACCATAACCCCCAATGCGCTCATGGATCAGGCCTGCCGATGAGTTGGTGTTGCGGTAAAATTCTACACCTTGCACCAGCGAGCTCGCGCAGTTGCCCACGCCGATCACTGCGACCTTGATTGGCTTCATTTAACCCGATCCCCTTGGACAGACGGTATGCTGTTGTAACTAAACTGCCTCACTCCACACAAAAGCTCCAGATTGCAAGGATATTTCCGCAACGTCATGCGAGCGCGGATCAGCCGGCGTTCGGGACGTCGTTCTCGGATTTCGTTGCACCTGCGAAAGAGGTTGTCGCTGAGACGGTTGAGAGCTGCCGTGAAGCGATTGTTTTAATGAGAGCTCTGACGTTTCTGGTCGATGCCAAGCCCCGATTCTTCATGCGGCAACGCAACAAATTTGGCTGTTCTGGCAGCAAATCTGGCCGAATCATGCACCCCCAAGACCCTGGGCGAGCATTGTGCTCGTCACGAATCAGCGTCCGGCGGCTTCACTCAGCCTGCCGAGCAACAGCGCCGCGGCGATCAACGCCATGCCCAAGGCATCTAGCACGCCCATCGTTTCGCCGAATGCCAGCCAACCGAGCAGGATCGAGACGGCGGGTTGGGTCAGCAATACGACTCCAATGATAAGAGCCGAAAAGTGGCGCAGGGCGAAGACGATCAGCCCCTGCCCAATGACCTGGCTGCAAAGCGCCAGTGCGATCAGCGGCCACCAGACGTGGGGCCAGACTGGTTCGCCCAGCCAGATCGCAATGCCGAGCATGACGGGAGCACTGGCCAATGTGGATGTGAACAGCAGGCCCCAGCTCTCGAACTGTCCGCGCGCACCTTGAAGCAGCAGAATGTAGAAGAAGTAGAATACGCCGGCGAGGATGCAGAAAAGGTCCCCCATCAGTGTGGCTCGGTCGATCTCCAGCGATCGGCCGAGAAGAATCGCTGCTCCGCCAACTGCTGCGGCAATGGCTGCCAATTCGGCAGGGCGCGGTAGCCGGCGCGCGGCCGAGAGCCCCCAGACCATCAGGATCAGGCTGCCGGAGTTGCCGAAAAGTGAAGCGTTGGCGAGCCGTGTATAGGCGATTCCGATGTGCCAACTAGCAAGATCGAGCGCAAAAAGGACACCTGCAAGGGCAACCAGCAGCCACGCACCAAGAGCAGGAGTTGTGCGGTGCGCCGACCGGCCTGGCCGCAATGCGAGCATGGCAAGCACGGGCAGCGGAAGGAACAGGCGCCAGAAGCCGGCCGACACCGGACCGGAATCCGCCAGTCTCACAAACCACGGCCCGAGGGCGAGGGCAAAATTCCCGCCAAGGAGTGCCACGAAATGCCAGGGATCGGGGCGCGGAACTTCGCGACTGACTTCAATGCTGGTCATGGTCCACTGCTCAACTCGCGCTTGTCATGCGGACACCGGCATCCTAGCTGGGTTGCAAATGGAAACCCTGTCATGCGCGACGGGGTCAGGTTGTCAGATGTGATCTTTCGCAGACAGTGCGGCAGTCCTAGGACAGCATGGCCATAGAGCGCTGGAACGGGTTACCCAAGCCCCCTCCTTTCAAAGTTGCGGGCGCGTCCGCCAGTTTTTACCCCCCGTTCAAGCAATTCCATACTGAAAGGTCACTCTGGTCCATGCATGAACCGCTTTTCCAGCCGATCCAGCTCGGTGCGATAGCCGCACCCAATCGTATCGTCATGGCCCCCCTCACGCGAGGACGCGCCGGACCGGATGGTGTGCCGACAGAGATCATGCAGACCTACTATCGCCAGCGCGCGGGTGCGGGCCTCATCATCAGCGAGGCGACCGGAATCAGCCGCGAGGGATCCGGTTGGCCGAGCGCGCCGGGGATTTGGAGGGATGCACAGGTCGAGGCATGGAAGCCGGTAACCGAGGCGGTCCATAATGCTGGCGGCCGCATCATCCTGCAGCTTTGGCACATGGGGCGGATCGTCCACCCCTATTTCCTGGACGGCGAACTGCCTGTCTCCGCTTCCGCGACGCGCGCACCGGGCCATGCGCATACGCCGGAGGGACGCATGGACAATGTGGACGCCCGGCCCCTGCGGCTCGACGAAATGCCCCGTATTGTCGATGACTATGGCCATGCCGCCGAGAATGCGAAGCGCGCTGGTTTCGACGGCGTGCAGCTCCACGGTGCCAACGGCTACCTCATCGACCAGTTCTTGCGCAATTCGTCCAATCTGCGCGATGATGATTATGGCGGCAGCCCGGCCAATCGCGTGCGGTTGATGCGTGAAGTGATGGAGCGCCTTGTGGCCATTTGGGGAGCGGATCGGGTCTCGATTCGCCTTTCCCCCAACGGCGAAAGCCAGGGTGTCGATGACAGCGATCCAGCCACACTTTACGCAGAAGCCGCCCGGGTGCTCGAGGCGCTGAAGGTCTCGTTCATCGAACTGCGCCAGCCCGGACCGGAGGGCACGTTTGGCGCGACCACCGTGCCCCCTCAGGATCATGTAATCCGAGCACATTATTCGGGGCCGCTGATGCTGAACAGCGATTATACGCCCGAAAGCGCAGCCGCTGATGTCGCTGCGGGCAGGGCGGACGCGATCAGCTTCGGCCGCCCTTACATCTCGAATCCCGACCTGGTCGAGCGCATTCGCGTGGGTGCGGACCTGGCGCCCAATGTCGGCGTTCCGCAGACTTGGTACTTCCCCGGCGAAGCGGGCTACATCGACTATCCAACCATGGCCGAAGAGAAGTCTCGTGCGACGGCTTGATGCTGTAACCGAGCCGAACTGACCGTAGGAGCAAGACATGCGCACGATTCCGCGATCCTGGCTGTTCGTTCCCGGTGACAGTGAGAAGAAGCTGCTCAAGACACCGGAAACGGGTGCCCATGCGCTGATCGTCGATCTGGAGGATGCCGTTGCGCCGGCCGCAAAGCCGGCCGCGCGCCGTATGACACGAGATTGGCTGGAGGCTCACAAGCGCCAGATCACGATGCGCAAGCAAGCGCGGTGGGTTCGGATCAATGCGGTCGAAACCGGCCTGTGGCGGGAAGATCTCGCTGCGGTGATGGTGGGCGCACCCGATGGGATCATGCTACCAAAAGCGGAGGGGCCTGAGCAGATCCGCCAGGTGGCTGCCGAGATCTATGAGCTTGAGCAGCGCAACGGCATTCCTAATGGCCAGACCCGGCTCCTGCCACTCGTGAGCGAGACCCCGCGGGCGGCGCTCACCATCACGGCGTATATGGATGCTTCGATGCCGCGACTGGCTGGCCTGACCTGGGGCGCCGAAGATCTTTCGGCCGAACTCGGTGCTGCACGCAAACGCGACGCAGAGGGCCAATGGACCGACGCATTCCGCTTCGTGCGGGCACAGACCCTGCTTGTGGCACATGCTCGCGGTGTATGGGCGATCGATACATTGTATGATGACTTCCGCGACCTGGAGGGCACACGGCGGGCTGCGGAGGCGGCGCGTGCGGACGGCTTTGCAGGCATGCTTGCGATTCATCCCTCGCAAGTGCTGCTGATCAATGCGGCCTTCACGCCGACAGAGGATGAACTTGCCCACGCGCGGGCGATAATCGATGCCTTTGCCGTAAATCCGGGGGTCGGGACAATCCAGTTGCAGGGGCGCATGCTGGATCAGCCGCATCTGCGGCTTGCCAAGGCACTGCTCGGGATCGAATAGCGACGTCGCGCGCTCAGGGCGCAGTTGGCTTGATGTTCGCTGCAGGTTTGGGGCTGGCGTCTGGCGTTTGCTCAGCGGAAGCTGCGGCAGGCGCCGTAGCCGGATCCTCGGCAGCCGCGCTTTCGGTGGCTGCGCCGGCGCCGGTCTTGGCTGAGGTGCTGTGCGCCGCGGGCGCAAGCGGAGCCTCTGCCTGCGAACGATCGGTATCGAGCATGGCGTCACTGACCGTGCCGGGCAGGATTTCTCCGCTTGCCGTCGGGCCTGCTTGCGGGCTGGCTGACTTGCCGCAGCTGCAGAGCAGGAGCGGGGCAAGCGCGAGAGCAAGGCAGGAAGTCGGAATCAGTCGGGTCATGGCAGGTCCTTGGCGGCCTCGCTCGTCACGCCGAACGGGGTGAGCCGGGCGAGGAAAGCTTCGGTCCGCGCCAGCAATGCCTGATCCCACTCCTCCGGTGCAACTGAAATACCGAGAGCAGCAAGGCTGGTGACGCCATAATCTTCGATCCCGCAAGGCACGATTCCCCTGAAATGCGATAGATCTGGCGACAGATTCACGGAAAAGCCATGCATCGTGACCCAACGGCGGATGCGGATTCCGATCGCTCCGATCTTGGCTTCGCCGCCATCCGCACCATGTGTCCATATGCCAACCCGGCCATCGGCACGCCATGCAGACACGCCAAAGTCGCCAAGTGTCTCGATGACCCAGCCTTCCACAGCGTGGACGAAGCCGCGTACGTCACGAGCGCGGCGGGCAAGATTGAGCACGAGATAGCCAACCCGTTGACCGGGGCCATGGTAAGTATAGCGCCCGCCACGTCCCGCTTCGACCACATCGAAGCGGGGGTCCAGCAGTTCGTCGGGTGCTGCGCTGGTTCCAGCAGTGTATACGGGAGGGTGTTCGAGCAGCCAAACGAGTTCATGCGCAGTGCCGTTTGCAACAGCGGCGTTCCGCGCGGTCATCTCGTCAAGGGCTTCGCGATATGGGACGAGGCCCTTGGCGTGCCTGATCTCGATCTGATCCAGTTCCTGCATGCTCACAGCGCATGGCCTTGCACCCGGCCTCTGGCAAGTGCCAGCTTGAACCCCAATGCACCGTTTGCGGGGGGTGCGTATCTAATCCGGTCCTGCTAGGGCATCCTAGGAAAGGGACAAGACCGTCGTGAAGACATTGGACAGCAGTGCGGCCTGGGCCAGCGCCACCCGCATGGTCGCCGCCAACCGCGATCTGCTCATGGCCATTGCCGGAGTGTTTTATGTGCTCCCCGGTCTGGCCGGAGCTGTGTTTGTGCCATCTCCCGCAATGACATCGGGGATGACCGAGGCGCAGATGCTGCAAGTCATGCAGGACTATTACGCCAGCTCGTTACCGGTTCTGCTGGTTCTCTCGCTGCTTCCGATGGCGGGCATGCTGACGATGCTCGTGGCCATGCTCGACACGACGCGGCCAACCGTTGCCCAGTCGATCCGGGACAGCTTGCGCGCACTGCCTTCCTATTTCGCGTCGCAGCTCCTGATCGCTCTTGGCATCTTGCCGCTTTCGATGGCCTTGGCGACGGTCCTCACGCTCCTGCTGCCCGACCGCATCGCAGTGGCTGTAGCGCTTGGCATCTTGCTCTATCCCATCATGCGCACGATGTTGGTCGGACCGGTGGTGGCTGGTCAGGCAGTGCGCAATCCGGTCACTGCAATTCGCGAGAGCATTCGGATGACGCGCGGAAATGCCGGGCGCATCCTTTTGTTCATCGCGCTCGCGGGCTTCGTGTTTCTGGTCGTGTATGGGCTCGTCATGATGTTCGTCGGGGTCGTGCTGGTCCTGATGTTCAAGGGGGAACCGCAGCGTTTGCTGGGCGAGGCTGTGGCAGGTGTTTTGCTGGCCGTGGCCTACACTTACTTTGTTGCCATGCTCGCGGCCATCTACACACAGCTTGCCGACAACGCACAGGCTGCTGCGAACGGATGATTTTCGATGGACGAGCCTGATATCCAGCTGCCCCGCAGCCGCATGGCGCTGCTGTTCATGGTTATGCTGGTCACGGCGGCAGGCAACACCGCGATGCAATCGGTCATGCCGTCGATCGGTACGCATCTGCATATTGCCGACGTCTGGGTGAGCCTTGCCTATAGCTGGTCGGCGCTACTGTGGATGCTGCTCGCGCCATTCTGGGCGCGACGTTCGGACCGCCGTGGGCGCAAGGCGATGATGGCGCTCGGGCTTGTGGGCTTTGCCATCTCGTTCGCGCTCTGCGGTGCAGCGCTATATGCCGGACTGAGCGGCGCGATCGGCGGGCTTACGGCCATCCTTCTGTTTGCTGCCGCGCGCTCGCTTTACGGCGGCTTCGGATCGGCCGCTCCGCCGGCAGTCCAAGCCTATGTCGCGAGTCGCACCAGCCGTGCGGAGCGCACGCAGGCTCTTTCGATGGTCTCCTCAAGCTTCGGGCTGGGCACAGTACTTGGTCCGGCGCTTGCGCCGCTGTTGATCTTGCCCGGGATCGGCTTGATCGGCCCATTTGCGGCCTTCACGCTGGCAGCGTTGGTGGTTCTGGCCCTGCTGCGCCTTCGCTTGCCAGACGATGATCCGCGCTTTGCAGGTCGAGGCCAGATCCTTGGCGAGCCGCTCAGTGCCTCGTCAAACCCTAGAATGATGGATGCGCATGGCGGCGACGTGGATCGCGCGGATGGCGAATTGGCGCTTGATGCCCATTCGCCCGATTCGTTGGCCGGTCGGCTACGCTGGACTGATCCACGCCTCCGGGCATGGCTGGCTGCAGGAACTTTGGGCGGACAGGCTCAGTCGATCCTGCTTGGTGTTGTTGGTTTTCTGTTGCTTGACCGTCTTGGGCTGCGCCACCAGCCCGACGCCGCCGCCGGCCCGATAGGCCTGGTGCTGATGTGCGGCGCCGTAGCCACGCTTCTTGCGCAGTGGGGGCTCATCCCGATGATGAGGCTTGGCCCGCGCACATCGACGCTCTGGGGCATGGGACTGGTCGCAGTTGGTACGTTGGGCGTGGGGGCCGGACAGGATCTACACGCCATCGCCACCGGCTTTGCCGTATGCTCGCTGGGCTTCGGCCTGTTTCGTCCAGGCTTTACTTCGGGTGCGAGCCTTGCCGTCACTCCAGCGGAACAGGGGCAGTCGGCCGGCATCGTCGCGGCCGTGAACGGTTCGGCCTACATCATCTCGCCGGCGATCGGGGTCTGGCTCTACAATCATTCGAACTGGTTGGCGTGGGGTGTCGTCGAGGCCTTGGCGATCCTCGTCATCTTAATCTGTGCGTTCGGCATGCGGCGGGATCCGGCGAACTGACGTCATTCACGGCAATTCCAGCCGACTGACGACGCGACCTGCGGCTGCATCGTGCAGCCGCACCGAAAGCATCAGCAGCAAATTGAGGGCCACCGAAAGATAAAGGAAGTACCACAGCGGGCTGCCGGCAATCATCGAAAGGCCGAGCAGAACCGCGCGCGGATTGGGCCCGAGATACCGTAGCAGTGCCAGCAGCGGCCGTTGCTCTTGCTGCACTTCGGTCCGGATGCGCGCGAGCAGTGCCGGATCGCTTTGCATGGCGCGGATCACTGCGGCATCGATGCGCAGGGCGTTGGGACTCATCCCGGCGGCGAGGCGCAGGTAGCCCGCCACAACTGCTCGGAGTAGCCAGCCAAGTCCGCCTTTGTCGCGGAACAGCGCTCCGTCATCGCGGTTCGCGTTGTGCAGCCACGGCGTTCCATAGGTCCAATGCTGATAGAACCGCCGTTGGACTTCTACATGATTGGCCTGCACGATATGGCTGGCTCCTGCCGCGAGCGTCCAGAACCACGCCCAGCCTGGGCCCAGGGTCCGCGTCAGGATAAACGCCAGCAGAACATAGAGCACGATGTGGCTGACATAGTCGCAGATGCCATCGACCAACTCGCCGAGCGGGCTGGTTCGGCCAGTGATGCGGGCGAGATCACCGTCTGCACCATCCACGACATGCCAGGAAACGTGCAGCAGCATTCCGGCCATTGCCCACAGCGGGCCCGACGTGGTCCAGTAAACGAGGCCCGCCGCGACGACGAGCATGCCGCCGAACACCGACACCATGTTGGGAGTGATCGGTGTAGGAGCAAGCAGGCGGGCCAGTTGCCATGCAAGGGGATGGTAGATGTAGTGGTTGAGCGCGTCCTGCATTTCGCGCGCTCGGGCGGGCCGTTTTATCGGCGCACGGCCGGCTGTCGGCGTGGGATAGCTCATGCTGTCCTGCGCCGCATCACGTGCGCCTGCCGAGATCGCCCTGACCGACGGTTCCGCTCGCCATCGCCAGCATCGCGTCGAGGCTATTCTTGGCTGCGAGCCGCAGCGTTTCCTCGATCTCGATCCGCGGCGTCAGGTCGCGCAGCGCGATATACAGCTTCTCTAGCGTGTTGAGTGCCATGTAGGGGCAGATATTGCAGTTGCAGTTGCCGTCGGCGCCGGGTGCGCCAATGAATGTCTTCTCAGGCAAGGCCAGTTGCATCTGGTGGATGATGTGCGGCTCGGTCGCGACAATCAGCGTATCGCCCGGGAAGGTGCGCGCGAACTGAAGAATGCCGCTGGTCGATCCTACGTATTCCGCATGGTCGACGATGTGCGGCGGGCATTCTGGGTGCGCCGCGACGGGTGCTCCGGGATGCTGGGCCATAAGCTTGAGCAATTCGGTCTCCGAAAAGGCCTCATGCACAATGCATACGCCCGGCCAGAGCAACATTTCGCGGCCGAACTTGCGATTGAGGTAGCCGCCGAGGTGCCGATCCGGGCCGAAGATGATCTTCTGTTGCGGCGAAATCTGGGCGAGGATGGTTTCTGCGCTTGAGGATGTCACGATGACATCGCTGAGTGCCTTCACCTCGGTCGAGCAGTTTATATAGGTGAGTGCGATGTGGTCCGGATGCGCTTCGCGAAAGGCCTTGAACTTTTCGGGCGGGCATGAATCCTCAAGGCTGCACCCTGCGTCCATGTCCGGCAGCACCACGATCTTTTCCGGACTCAGGATCTTGGCGGTCTCTGCCATGAACTTGACGCCGCAGAACGCGATCACCTCGGCATCAGTCGCAGCTGCCTTTCGAGAAAGTTCCAGCGAATCACCCACGAAGTCGGCAAGATCCTGGATCTCCGGCTTCTGGTAGTAGTGCGCAAGGATGACAGCCTTGCGGTCCTTGCGCAGACGGTTGATTTCGGCTCGCAAATCGAGGCCGGAGAGATTGTTGGGCTGTGCTGTCATCGCTCGGAATCCCTTGGTCGAAAAGTGGCCGGCGCCAATGCCTCAATCACCGGGCACTTAGGCAGCGCCGGAGCCGTGGGCAATAGCTTCTGCGAACGCTCGGATTATCGAAGGCAATTGGGCTCATCCGCCGCTTGGTCAAACAAGCCCATCTGCAGTGCAACTCGAGGCCGATGGCCTCATTCGCCGCGTTGATCAGCAATGCGCGCGGGCGAAGTGTTCAGGGTCTTGCTGCCTCGCCGTCGACGGAGACCGCAATCTTGACGTCACCAAAACCCGCCACTTGCAGCGGTATGGCGAGGTTCTGGCGAATTGCGTCCTTTGCGGCCGAGCGCGCCAGCCCCATCAGCACCGGATTGGCTGCCTGCTCTACCGCCAGCCGTTCTGCCAACTTGGTATTGTCGCGGGTCAGCTTGTCTTGGACCGCGCGGGTGATCCAGACGCCTTCGCGCAGATATTGCGCGCGTGCTTCATCCAGGTTTGGCCGGGTAACCTCCAGCGAGGGAAGTTGTACTGTCAGTGTCCTGCTTTCCAAGTCCCACCGCATGCGGTTGCGGCTGACCTTCCCGAGATCGACGGCATAGTCGACCCGTGCCGGAATGACCGCGACCTGATGGGAGGTGACAAGGCCGAACAGGCGGCTGTCGTCACTCGCGACCACCGGCGCCAGCTCGGCACTGAAGACAGTGAGGCGGTCCTGCTTTTCAAATGCGATGAGGCTGGTGGCGAGCGGGTCCCCGATCGGGGCGGGACGCCAAAGCTGCCATGCCAGCCATGCAGCCACTGCGGCAGCCGCAAAAAACATCGACCAGGGGATGAGTGCGCTTCGCAAGTAACGAGCCCGGTCAGGCCTAGACTGAAGGTTCAGGGGATCAACGTCCATTGCTGCTCCGCTGTCTCGGGTCCGCGCGCGATACGGCCTTGCGTCTCGAGGTCTATGAGGTGCGCCAAAACCGACCGACCGGCCGCGCCGGTCAGCCTTGGATCGAGTCCCTTGTACATCTGTGCAACCATGTCCGGGATCGTGAACGACGCGTCGGCCAACAGCCGCAAAATTTGGGATTCGCGCTGCTTGCGATGTCCGATCATCCCGCGAACAAGCTGCTGCGGCTTGGTGACAGCTGGGCCATGGGCAGGGTAATAGATCCTGTCTTGGCGAGCCTGAAGCTTTTGCAGCGAAAGCATATAGGCGCTCATGTCGCCGTCCGGCGGAGAGACGACGGTTGTCGACCAGCCCATCACATGGTCCCCCGTGAACAATGCACCTGCTTCCAGCAATGCAAAGCAGAGGTGGTTGCTGGTGTGACCGGGCGTTGCCACAGCCTCAAGTGTCCAGCCGTCTCCAACCAGTCGTTCACCGTCAGCGAGAATCCGATCAGGCGCATAAAGTGGATCGAACTCTGCATCGGCGCGTACGCCCATGGCGGCTCCACTGTCGTCTATGGCCAACGCAGCGCAGCCTATGATGGGGGCGCCCGTGGCGGCCTGCAGCGGGCGGGCTGCGGGACTATGATCGCGATGGGTATGCGTGCATACAATCGCGACAAGCCTTTGGCCCTCGATTGCCTTGAGGATAGCCTCGACGTGGCCCTCCCCATTGGTATCGGCATGCCCGGCGACCCCGTTCCCGATCGGACCCGGATCGATCACGGCGACATCCTGCTTGTCGCCGATCAAATATGTCTGTGTTCCGTTAAACGTATAGGGCGAAGGGTTGGGCGCGAGAACGCGGCGCACCAATGGTTCGAGTGTGACGGCGAGGCCGGTGTTCCACTCGGACTGATCGGGAAGGGAGTTCCCTGCCGCAGAATTCGATGAAGCCATCGTCCTGATATGGGGATTTTCGTTTGCAGGCGCAACGCCATGCTTGGAGGTTTAGTTCAAAGGGCAGCTTGGATCGATGCCGCAAGCCTTTGGCGCAAACGTTCGATCGCGCTTCCCGTCGCTTCTGCCTCCCCTCTCCAGGCGCGCTCCAGCCGCTGAATTCGGGCATAAAGCCGCTCGCTTTCGTGCACATAGCGCTGGGCATCGGCTGGTAGACCCAGAACCTGCGCAGGGTCGCTCAGCGGAAAATTGGCGATGAGGCGGCCATGGCGACGGAGTTGTATCTCGCTGAGTTCGCCTGCACAGTAGGCGCGGTGGTTCAGAAGCCAGGCTAGGCAATGCATGATCCGCGTCGTGGTGCGAAGCGCCTCGCAGCTGATCTGCACATGCGCCAGATCTGCTGCCGGATCGTCGTTTGCCCCCACCAGCGCGCGTTTGTCGTCACCCTGCCTTAGCCGGTCGAACACGGCGCGCACCTCTTCGGCAAGCACTAGCGCCTCGGCATAGTGCGCTTCGATGATGCGCGGATTGAGGTTGGGCATCAGTGCCATTGCAAGCGCATAGGCCCATCACGGCACTTCGCTCAACATGCCGTAGTGGATGCGTTCACCACGTTTTCAAAACTGTGCCGGAACGATACGACGCGCAGTCGGATCGGCACGCTTGTTCAGCTTAGGTCAAGAATCTGGAATCAGGCGATAATGTCCGGGATGAGATAATCTTCCAACAAAGCGATCTGGTCCTTGAGGCGCAACTTCCGCTTCTTGAGACGGGCTACTTGCAATTGGTCGTGCGCTCCCGTGCCGGAAAGCGCCTCGATCCCCGCGTCGAGATCGCGATGCTCGATCCGCAGCATCTCGAGCCGCTTGCGCATTTCGTCTTCGGTCAATCGCGCCACTCCCAAACTTCACTGATCACGACCGAAGCCTCCCTTTGCCTCTTGGCAATAGACAGGTCACAGCGCTTAACGTCGCGTGACCGCAGATTACGCACTAACTCGCTAGTTCGACATACCGGCGCAGACGGGGTTGCAAGATACGAAGATTATGGGAGCATGACAATGCGTCCGCTTGGATGAGTCGAGGTAGGCACATCCATGCTGGCGCTTATCTTTCGGCCTATTCCTCCGTTAGCTATATTGCTGCCGGAGCGGGTCGAGGTTGGTGTCCTGAGGAGGTTGCCGCATGGAAATGTCGCATATCAACGCTCTCGAATCCAAGCATGCCGGTCTTGAACGGCGTATCACCCAAGAGCGAGCCCGTCCGCTTCCCAATGAAACGCTGATCAAGGAGCTCAAGCGGCAAAAGCTGCGAATCAAGGAAGAGCTGGCGCAGGCTCAGTCGGTTCACTGAATCAGACGTTTCCATTGGGCTGGCCGCAAGTTCCCCGGCTGGCCCAATCCAGCCACGGGATCGAGGAGAGCCGCCGATTTCAAATTTAACCGTGGAAGGTTGCTTGTTACCCGGTGGATACGAATTCATAGAGGCCGCAGGCACTGCAGTTTGCAATCCGCCCTGTCTGCGCTAGGCCATGCACTATGATCACCGCTGCCGCCGCTGCCCGCGCGATCCTCACTTCGCTCCACGAGGTTATGGCATCGCGCGCTGGCGCGCAAGCAAAGCTCAACCAGATCGTCGATATCATAGGCGAGAAGCTCAACAGCGAAGTTTGCTCGATCTACCTGCTTCGCGAAGGCATGCTTGAACTCTTTGCTACCCGGGGCCTGAACCAGGCGGCGGTGCACGTGACGCGCATGGCTGTGGGCGAGGGTCTTGTCGGCACGATCGCCGCGAATACTGAAACTCTGAATCTGGCTGAAGCTGCGGCTCATCCGGACTTCGCGTTCTTTCCCGAAACGGGCGAGGAACGTTTCCACTCCTTCGCTGGCGTGCCAATCGTGCGCCGGGCTCGTGCCGTCGGGGTGCTGGGTGTGCAGCATGTCGAGCCGCGGCGCTACGAGGAAGTCGAAATCGAGGCGCTGCAGACCGTGGCGATGGTTCTCTCCGAATTGATCGCCAACGCGGATCTGATCGACGCAGAGGACGTGCTCGGCGGCGATGCACATCTGACCGGCCACGATCGGATCCCTGGCCTTACCTTGGTCAAAGGCCTCGCCAGCGGGGTTGCCGTTTTCCACCAGCCGCGAGTGACAATCGAACACGTGGTCGCGGAAGACACCGAAGCCGAACGCCAAAGGGTCTATCTCGCCTTCGACAAAATGCGCGAACAGATTGATCGCATGGCGAGCCAAGCCGAGTTTGGCATGGGCGGAGAACATGAGGAGGTCCTCGAGACCTACCGTATGTTCGCCTACGATGAGGGGTGGAGTCGCCGAATTAACGAAGCGATTGATTCAGGCCTCACCGCAGAGGCTGCAATCGAGCGAGTGCAGCAACGTACACGGATGCGCATGCGTCAGATTGACGATCCACTGCTGGCGGATCGCATGCATGACCTTGAAGACCTTTCGAACCGATTACTCCGCATTGTTTCGGGGCAACTTGGGACGGCGGCAAGCCTCGGCCTCAAGGGCGATGCAATCCTGATTGCTCGGAACCTCGGTCCGGCGGAATTGCTCGAGTACGATCGTCGGCGTCTCAAGGGCGTCATTCTTGAGGAAGGGTCACTTACGGCCCATGTCGTGATTGTTGCCCGTGCCATGGGCATTCCCGTGGTTGGCCGGATCCGTGGTCTTCGCGCCAAGGTTCGCGAAGGCGACCTGCTGCTTCTCGATGGCGACCAGGGTGTTGTCGACGTGCGGCCCGCGCCGACCTTGGTTGAGGCGTTCGAGGCGCGCTTTGCGAAGAATCGCGAACGGCAGGCTGTCTATGCCGCCATGCGTGATGTCGAACCGATTTCTGCGGACGGACAGCGCGTCCGGGTCATGATCAACGCCGGCTTGCGTGATGACATGCCGATGCTCAATCTCACCGGCGCTGACGGCATCGGCCTATTCCGGACCGAGTTCCAGTTTCTGGTTTCGGCGACCTTGCCGGCGCGCGAAAGACAGACGCGGCTCTATCGCGATGTGCTTGATGCGGCAGGTGATCGCCCCGTCGTGTTCCGGACGGTCGATATCGGGGGGGACAAAGTCCTGCCGTATCTTCGCCACAACGATGGCGAGACAGAAGAAAACCCCGCGATGGGATGGAGGGCGCTGCGCGTCGCTCTTGAACGGGACGGACTTCTCAAGGTGCAGGCGCGCGCTCTGCTGGAAGCGGCTGGCGGGCGGACGCTCAATGTCATGTTTCCGATGGTCACGGAGCCATGGGAATTCGATGCGGCGCGCGCGGTGTTTGAAAGTCAGCTCGCCTTTCTGAAGCGGCAGAAAAAGCTGCTGCCTGATGCGATTCGCTATGGCGCGATGCTGGAAGTTCCGGCGCTTGCAGAATGTCTGGATATCCTCGCGCCGCGGCTGTCGTTCCTGTCGATCGGCACGAACGACCTGACGCAGTTCCTGTTCGCTGCGGATCGAGCCAATCCAAAGCTTGCCGAGCGTTATGACTGGCTCTCTCCTGCAATCTTGAGGTTTCTGCGCCGGGTCGTGGTCGCTGTAGCTCCCTTGGGAACCGATCTCACTGTTTGTGGCGAGATGGGCGGCCGTCGGCTTGAGGCCCTTGCCTTGCTCGGAATCGGCATCACGCGGCTGTCCATCACTCCAGCTGCGGTCGGGCCGATCAAGGAGCTCGTGCGCAAGGTCGATCTACCTGCGATTCAGGCAGCAATGGATGGTTGGCTCTCGCAACCGCCCGCCGACCTCCGCGCCGAGATTGCAGCATGGGCGACTGCCCATGGCATAGACTACGATTGAACTCGTCGTGCGGTAGTCTCGTGTGACGCCTAAATTGATTCAAAGTCGTTGACTTTTCTGATCGGACAATGCTGCTTTGCTATGGGTTCGCATCCAAAGAAGATTGCCCGGAACAACAATGAACAACGGGAGCTACGCCGTGGCCGTGGACGGCGAAAGCAGAATGATCTTTACCGACCGATCACAAAGCACGACGCTCTCGGCGTCGGGGCTGCCACCTCAGCATGATTTTGGCGGAGGGAGCGTGGCAGATCGGCTTCGTGCAGCTCGGCAGGCATTGAACTTGAGTCAGGCGGATGTTGCTTTGCGCACGCGTGTCACGCTGCGCCATATTGAGGCTCTTGAAGCCGGCGATTACGCCGCAATGCCGGGCCGACCCTATGCCATCGGCTTTGCACGTGCCTATGCGCGAACGGTCGACCTTGACGATTCAGACATAGCAGATGCCGTGCGAGCTGAGCTCAACGGTCGTGCCCCGCGACCAGAGATCAGAATTCTGAATCAGTTCGAGGTAGGCGATCCCGCGAAAACCCCGTCGCGTTTCGTAGGATGGTTGGCGCTGCTTTTGGTGGGCGCCATCCTCGCGCTGGGCGGCGTGTTCTGGCGCAGTTATTATGCGCCGTCCGTACCACTGCCTTCGCTTGCGGGCGAGGCACCGCAAGCACCTGCCAATCTTCCCCGCAACGAGGTGCAGCGGCTCCCTTCCGCGACACAGTCAGCCATCAACTCACCAGTGATTTTCACAGCTCTCGATAATGACATTTGGGTCAAGTTTTACGACGGGCAGGGCAAGCAGTTGATGCAGAAGCAGCTGGCCAAAGGAGAGAGCTACACCATCCCGGGTGATGCAGCCGGGCCAAGGATTTGGACCGGCAGGCCGGACGCGCTTTCGATCACGATTGGCGGGCAGGCCATACCGCGCCTCGCGGAGGTCGAAAAAGTAATGAAGGACGTTCCAGTCGATGCTGCGAGCCTGCGAGCTCGTTCAGCCTTGACAGCGAAAAATCCCTCGTCCCCGTCCGCCGGAAGTTCTTCTCCGGCCCTTTAGATCGCCAGAATTGGTGATGTACCTGTGAGAAACCTGCAACTCGGGGAGCCATTCGAAACTCGAATGCTTGCGTGGAGCCTTCAAGGCAGCGCATGGAGGTTGCGAAGTTCCGACGGGAGTGATGATGAAAACCATGACTGGCTTTGGCCGCGCCGGTTCGGTGATGGCCCTTACCCTGGTGGCGGTTCCGGCGACACTTTTGCCGGTTGGCCTATCCTTGCCGGTAGCTTTTGCGCAAACACCGCCAGAGAGCACCGATGTGCGACTCCGCCGGATCGAGGCTGAATTGCGCGCGGTGCAGCGCAAGGTTTTCCCTGACGGTGCGGGGAAAGCATTCGCACCTGAAATCACGTCTCCCGCCAGCGGCGCTGCTGCGCCCGCTGCGCCGACACCCACTGCCGTGACGGATCTTCTAACGCGTATGGATGCGGTTGAGTCACAGCTGCAGCGCCTCACCGCCGCGAGTGAGGAAAACCAGAACCATGTTGCCAAGCTCGAAGCGCGGCTTGCCGCGCTAGAGGCGTCTGCATCTGCTGACCATACTGCGGCATCCACTGCATTGCAGCCGCCTCCTGCTGGTCCGGTTGCGGCTATACCGGCCGTGACCGCCGAAACGCTCAAGCCGGTCAAACCTGCGCCGAAACCCGCGGCCCTCAAGCCCGAGGCCGCAAAGCCCGAAGCATCGCCTGACCGTGTTGCTGCCGTGATGGCGGTCGAAAAGCCGTCGACAGACGACAAAGGCGAAGATGAATACACGTATGGTTATCGGCTGTGGGAGGGCAAGTTTTTCCCTGAGGCCCAGCAGCAGTTGCTACGTGTGGTCCAGCAATATCCGCGGCATTCCCGGATCAGCTATGCGCGGAATTTGCTAGGGCGGGCTTACCTCGATGATGGCAAACCCGGTACCGCAGCCCAATATTTTCTGCAGAATTACCAGGCCGATCGCAAGGGTGACCGGGCGGCTGACAGCCTCCTATACCTAGGCGTCGCCATGAACAGGCTCAAAGAGGAGAAGCGCGCTTGCGTGGCGTTCGCCGAGTTCCGCCAGACGTACCCGTCTGAAATGGAAGGGCGCTTGAAGTCGCAATACGAGGCAGCCACAAAGCCGGTGACCTGCAATTGATAGCGCACTCGAAGCCCGGTTTTTAGACGACTGGGCAGCAATATGGCCTGAAGCATCGCCTGTAGGCCTTGCGGTGTCCGGTGGACCGGATAGCCTGGCCCTGCTGTTGCTCGCGCAATCCGTAGTGCCCGGCTCATTTGTGGCAGTGACAGTCGATCACGGTCTGAGAGCCGAGAGCGCTGCAGAGGCGGTGAGCGTCGGGAAAATCTGCGCCGAACGCGGTATCCGACATCAGACTTTGCGCATCCAAGTCGAATCAGGATCAGCGCTTCAGGAGCGTGCCAGGGCTATGCGATATGCAGCGCTTGGTGCGTGGGCAACGTCCACTGGTCATGCTGCGATCGTGACAGCGCATCATGCCGACGACCAAGCAGAAACACTTTTGATGCGGCTCTCTCGAGGAGCAGGCGTGCGTGGCCTCGCTGCCATGCGGAACCGCGCTTCCTTGCCTGGCCAGCCTGATCGCGTCTTGCTCCGCCCCTTGCTGGGATGGCGGCGAAGCGAGTTGGCAGGTATCGTGGCCGAGGCTGGTATCAAGCCAGTGGTAGACCCCTCAAATACCGATCCACGTTTCGAACGTGCCCGGCTGCGGGCAAGCCTTTGGGGAATTCCTGGCCTCGATATTTTGGCTGTGGCCGCCAGTGCAGGTCATCTCGGCGAGGCGGACGATGCCATCGAATGGGTGACCGAGCGTTGCCTCGCCGAAGTCGAAACTCGGAAACTTGCATTGCATTGGGTCCCGGCAGACACACCTCCGGCCGTCGTGTTGCGCGTGCTCGAGCGGGTCGTACTCCGACTTGGAGGCAAGCAGCCACGCGGCAATGCCTTGGCACGTTGGCGTGACAGTCTGGCTGCCGGCAGGATCGCTACACTTGCCGGCGTGCGCGGTGATGGCAGTACCGCGGAATGGCGCTTCGAAGCAGCGCCCCCACCGCGTCGTTCCCCGCAGGCACTAAAGGACGTACCCTAAGGGAAGGAAATTCGCACTTCGGGTTATATTGCCATTCCTCAAGTGCATCTTACATTAGGATAGCAAATCTCGGATCGAAAGCCGCGCCATGAACGATGACCAGCCGCAGGGTAACCCTTGGATCAAAAGCCTACTGATCTGGGGCGGCATTTTCCTGGCGCTGCTATTGGTGGTTTCGATGTTCAACACGCGGACGGATCCTGCGGGGACGATGATCCCCTATTCCGATTTCCGCGCCAGTGTCGCGCAGGACAATGTGCGCGATGTGCAAGTCGGACCTGACCGGATCACCGGCACCCTGAAAAACGATCAGCAGTTCTCTACGGTCCCGGTTCCGGGTGATGTGGAACTGACGAAGCTGCTGCAAGAGCATGGCGTGCGCTATGCGGGTAAGGCGCAGGAAGAACCCAACCTGCTTTTGTACATCCTCGCGCAGTCGCTGCCGTTTCTGCTGATCTTGGGCGTCGCTTTCTTCGCCCTGCGCCAGCTGCAAAAGGGCGGTGGTTCCGGGGCAATGGGCTTTGGCAAATCCAAGGCCAAGCTTTTGACCGAACGTTCCGGAAAGGTGACATTCGATGACGTCGCCGGAATCGACGAAGCGCGCGAGGAATTGCAAGAGATCGTGGAATTCCTGCGCGATCCCAGCCGCTTTTCCAAACTTGGCGGGCAAATCCCCAAGGGTGCGCTGCTGGTCGGCTCTCCCGGTACCGGCAAGACGTTGCTTGCCCGCGCCATCGCGGGCGAAGCTGGCGTACCCTTTTTCACCATCTCCGGTTCGGACTTCGTGGAAATGTTTGTGGGCGTCGGCGCAAGCCGTGTGCGCGATATGTTCGAACAGGCGAAGAAAAATGCGCCGTGCATCGTGTTCATTGACGAAATAGATGCCGTGGGCCGCCATCGTGGGCACGGCCTTGGCAACTCCAATGACGAGCGCGAACAGACGCTTAATCAGCTTCTCGTCGAGATGGACGGGTTTGAGGCGAACGAAGGCATCATTATCATTGCCGCGACCAACCGTCCCGATGTGCTCGATCCGGCGCTGCTTCGTCCTGGCCGTTTTGACCGCCAAGTGGTTGTGCCGATCCCCGACATCGATGGTCGCGAAAAAATCCTTAGCGTCCATATGAAGAAGGTGCCGCTCGCGCCCGACGTGCTGCCTCGCGTTATTGCGCGCGGAACACCGGGTTTCTCGGGTGCGGATCTGGCCAATCTCGTCAACGAGGCAGCGCTCCTTGCAGCCCGTCGCAATAAGCGGCTGGTGGCGATGCAGGAGTTCGAAGACGCCAAGGACAAGGTCATGATGGGCGCCGAGCGCCGTTCGATGGTCATGACTGACGACGAGAAGAAGATGACCGCCTATCACGAGGCTGGCCATGCCATCGTTTCCGTGAATGAGGCAGCGTCCGACCCGATCCACAAGGCTACGATCATTCCGCGTGGTCGCGCGCTGGGGATGGTCATGCGCCTTCCCGAACGGGACAGCTATTCCTACCATCGAGACAAGATGCACGCTAACCTCTCGGTCAGCATGGGTGGCCGCGTCGCCGAAGAGCTGATTTTCGGTTATGACAAGGTATCTTCGGGCGCTTCATCGGATATCCAGTATGCGACCAGCCTCGCGCGCAACATGGTCACGAAATGGGGCATGTCGGACAAATTGGGGCCGCTGCAGTACGAAGAGGCACAAGAAGGCTATCTCGGCATGGGTGGCTCACAACGTACCATGATGTCCGACGAGACCAACAAACTCATAGATAGCGAAATCCGTACCCTGGTTGATGGAGCGCATGCCCGGGCAACAGAGATACTCAAGACGCACGAAGACAAGCTTCACCTTCTGGCGAGGGCTTTGTTGGAATATGAAACGCTGAGTGGCGATGATATTCGTGCGCTGATGGAAGACGGTAAACTTGATCGCCCTGAAGTTCCCAGCGGTCCGGTCCGGCCGAACACCTCCCAGGGCGCGACGGTTCCGCGCTCCGGCCGACGCTTCTCTGGTTCGGGCGACCCGCATCTCGCGGGCGCCTGACCTCGCCACCAGTCAGCAGGGCTTTTGCGCGCCAAGCCAAAGTCGGACGCCAAGGTGGACCGGAGGTCCGGCGGATTGAATAGATTGACGCAGCCGCCTCTGATTGCGTCCGTCTACTCATTGCCGGCCCGAGAACTGCCGATGTCATTCTGAAGTCGATTTGACTGGGCGGATGCCATCCGAGCGCACGCTGTATCTGGGAGCATCCAGTCCGTCTGTCCTGATTGCTAGCAGGGACCTTAGACTTCAGCCCGCCCCAGTTTCGGCAGCAATGCCCATCGCAAAGATAAGCAGCGCAAAGAATGCGAACGTGGTGAGCGCGGCCGTGCGCAGCAGGCCGCCCAAACGGGATACACCGTAAGCGCCGCGCAATTGCCGATACATGTGGATTGGTGGCGCGATCGCAAGAAGTGAGGCAAACATCGGCAGACCAAGGGCGCCAAGGAAGGTGACGGCTGCCGTCAGCAGTGTCATAAAGCAAAGTGAATAGGTTACGAAGATCGTGTGATCGTAGAGGTGGAAGCGTCGGCTGAACGGGAATAGCAGCCATAAGAACGGCACCGAGATCGGGATAAGCGCCCAGCTGTATTTGTAGGCGTGGCTCTGCATTTTGTAGATTGCCAGGTTCGGGTTGGCCGATGCTTCGCTCACAACGTCGTCAAGCAGTGTGAACCCAGTCGATTTGATCTTTTCACCGGTCGCAACTCCGTGCAGCATTGCTGCCATCTTCTCGCGGCTGGTGATCTCGCTGTCGATTTCACCAGTATCCTCGTGGCTGGCTTCCAACTGCGCGCGCTTGGCCCGCAGGGCCGGCAATTCCTTCCGAGCTTCGTTCGCCGCCTTGCTGGCACCGGCTTTGATTGAGATCTGATCCTGCTCTGCGAGTTCGGCTTCACCAGCAGCCGACTGAATTGCCGCAAACAGGAGGAAAACGCTGAACAGGAACAGTGCTAGCGGGGACACATAACTCGCTCGCCGGCCGACGATGTATTCGCGGGTCAGCCGGCCCGGCCGAAAAGCCAGCATTGGCAGAGTGCGCCAGATCTTTCCCTCAAAGTGAAAGACCCCATGGAGCAGGTCATGAAAAAAAGCCCCCAGCGTGCGATGGACATGAACTGCCTGGCCGCAGTTGTGGCAATGGCTGCCAATCAATGGCGTTGCACAATTGAGGCAGACGAATTCGTGAGTATGTCCAGGGTCCGCCTTATCGGTTGAAGGCTCAATGGCGCTTGCAACCAGCCCGGCGTTCACTGCGTCGCCGATCAACTGTGTTTCGTTCATACCCGCCGGGTCCACCTTTTCATCTTACATTTGCGGTTGATAGCCAACCATCTGAAAATTGGCTACGCTACCAGCATGGTCATGTTCGTGCGTGTTAAAAGGTCTGTTATGAATCGTACTACAATTGCTATTGGACTGAGTCTTCTCGGTTTCGGTCCCGCAGTTGCCGAGGCTGACCAAAGGCCGGGTGCCATGCCGGTCTCAGTTTTTATGGCCAAGGCTGAAGCTTTGCGTGCCCAAGGCGCCATGGCGCTGTTCTCATCCGACATTGGCGTGCTCAAGGCCGAGGTGTCAGGATCGGCTCAGGCATTTCGCCAACAGGTCAAGGTCGAGGCAGCAAACGGCCGGCCCAGCGCGTGTCCGCCGGAGCACGCAGCACTGACTAGCGACGATCTCATCGCGCAAATGGGGAGCTATCCGGCAAACGCTCGTGCACGCATCCCGGTCTCCGAGGCTGTCGCGGATCTTTTGCGCAAACGCTATCCGTGCCCTTCGCGCTGATCGGGGCCGATGTGGAAAGATTTACTCTGAATTAACCTTGTGAGTGCAGGGATTTTCGCGCGTCAACATACGGCGGCGCGGGGAACGGCTTGCCCGCTCCCGTGAGCGGAAAGGTGTGCGACAGGGTGCTCGGGCCGCGCGAAGAATTGGGGCAGATCGGCGGTGTGACCTTTGGTCGCGGACGCCGTGATGTCGCGCCTGTTCGCAGAGCGGCAATTATTCGCCAGATCGAACCGCCCGCTCAGCCCTTGCCCGGCGTTCACGCCCGCCCGGACAGCCTCCTCGCGCGGCATTGGCACATCGGGTGTAGCCAGATCGAGGCTTGGGCCGCCAAACGCTTCCAGGTGCCAGATCTTGCCGAGCACGTCGGCAGTGCGCAATGGTTTCGTGCGCTCGGTGCTTTGATCGGTATGATCGCATTCTCGCTTATGTTTTGGCCGACTTTTGCACCGCTTGAAGCTGCGCCGGTCATCTCGCTCGACGAAGCCGCCCAAAGCGAGTTTCGCGCTCAGTGGATCCGTCCCTTTGCCGGTGGCGCTACCCATGGCCGCCATTTTGCGGCCAGCGATGCCATCTTGCGACTTTCATCTGCACCAGAGCGACCGACAATACAGCTTTCGGCCACAATCGGCGAGAATGATACTCTCTCCCAGATGCTGCAGCGCGCCGGCGTCGGTACTAGCGATGCCGGACGCGTCGCCGCTCTGGTTGCGAATGCCGTACCGCTGTCTGATATTCTGCCCGGTACTCGCTTTAGTATTTCGCTTGGCGCACGCAGCAGCCCTTCGGACCCGCGGCCGCTCACGACGATCGAATTCCGGCCGCGCTTCGATCTCGGACTCGTAATCACGCGACAGGGTGGTGGCCTTGCCCTGTCGCGCAAAGCTATCGCGGTGGATGTCACGCCGCTGCGCGTTCAGGGCCTTGTCGGTTCGAGCCTCTACCGCTCGGCGCGCTCGGCGGGGGCACCGCCAAGTGCCGTTCAGGATTATCTCCATGCCATTGATCAGGCGATCCCGTTCGAGGACATCGGGCCCAATGATACCTTCGACCTAGTTGTTTCCTACAAGCATGCTGCCGATGGCGAGGGTGAAGCAGGAAACTTGCTCTATGCCGGCATCCTCCGCGCCGGACAGCCTCCCATCCATCTGATGCGCTGGGGGCCAGACGGCGGTTTCACGTCGCTCGCTGATCTGACCGATACTGGCCAAACCGAAACAGGCTTGTTTGGTGCGCCGGTCGCGGGCCGTCTTACTTCTGGCTACGGCATGCGGCGCCACCCGATCCTTGGATACGTGCGCATGCATTCGGGCATCGATTATGCCGCATCGTGGGGCTCACCGATCTACGCCGTTACGAATGGCCGCGTGCAATTTGCAGGATGGCACGGTGGACACGGTAACTACGTCAGGCTTGATCACGGCGGCGGCATCGGCACAGGCTATGGCCATATGAGCCGAATTGCCGTGGCGCCGGGCATGACGGTTCACCGAGGGCAAATCATTGGCTATGTCGGTTCGACTGGACTTTCTACCGGTGCGCACCTCCACTACGAAGTCTATCGAGGCGGTCAGACGGTAGATCCCATGTCTGTTCGATTGGTGCAGCGGAGGCAGGCGGTGGCCCCCTCTCAGGTCGCTGCGTTCAAAGCCCGTCTGCAAGCGCTCCTCGCGGTGCGGCCCGGTGCGCTTCTGGGATCCGCTCGCTAGGCCGAGACTCTCGCTATTCCGTTCGCGCCCGGTTGCCCAACGCGACAACAGCGCTTAGAACTCCTGCCATGTCTGCTGGCTTTCCCAATATTCGCCTTCGCCGGACCCGCGCCAGTGCGTGGAGCCGCGCGTTGCATCGTGAGGTGCTCGTTACCCCTGCCGATCTGATCTGGCCGTTGTTCGTAACCGAGGGGCACGGCGTCGAGGATCCGATCGGATCGCTGCCTGGCGTCTCGCGCTGGTCGGTCGATCTCGTGGCCGAGCGCGCCCGCGATGCGGTTGCTGCCGGCATCCCCTGCATTGCACTGTTTCCCAACACCCAGCCGGGTCGCCGGAGCGAGGACGGCCAGGAGGCGCTGAACCCGGATAACCTGATGTGCCGTGCCATTAAGGCAATCAAGGACGCGTGCGGCGAATCGCTCGGTGTGCTTACTGATGTGGCGTTGGATCCTTACACCAGTCATGGGCAAGATGGGCTGATCGACGATGATGGTTACGTTCTGAACGATGCCACTGTTGAGGTGCTCGTGGGGCAGAGCCTCAACCAGGCGGCGGCTGGGGCAGACATAATCGCGCCGTCCGATATGATGGATGGCCGGATCGGGGCTATCCGCGATGCTCTGGAAGGGGCCGGCCATATTAACGTGCAGATCATGGCCTACGCTGCAAAGTATGCGTCGGCGTTTTATGGTCCGTTCCGTGATGCAGTCGGATCGCGCGGACTGCTCAAAGGCAACAAGAAGACCTACCAGATGGATCCCGGCAATGCCGAGGAGGCGTTGCGTGAAGTCGAACTCGATATAGCTGAGGGTGCGGACAGTGTGATGGTCAAGCCCGGCTTGCCCTATCTCGATATAGCCCTGCGGGTGAAGGAAGCCTTCCAGGTCCCGGTCTTCGCCTATCAGGTCAGTGGCGAGTACGCGATGATTGAAGCGGCAGCGGCGGCCGGCGCGGGTGACCGCGACGCATTGGTCTTGGAAACTCTGCTGGCCTTCAAACGCGCCGGCTGTTCCGGAGTGTTGACCTATCATGCGCTTCATGCGGCGCGCTTGATGGGCGCTTGAAGCCAGCATGATCGAAACTGAGCGGTTGATTCTGCGCCCTTGGCGCATAGCTGATCGCGAACCGTTTTGGGCAATGGCTTGCGATCCGCTGGTCATGGCGCATCTTCCGCCGCTCACTCGCGCAGAAAGCGACGCAGCAGTCGAACGGATGATCGCAACAGAGCGTGAGCATGGGCATGTCTTCTGGGCACTCGATCGCAAGGTGGAAGGCGATTTCATCGGCTTTTGCGGCGTGCTACCCCCGCGTGCGCCAATTTTCGAATACGAGATTGGCTGGCGACTTGCGCATCACGCTTGGGGACTAGGCCTTGCAAGAGAGGCCGCCGAAGCTTCCTTTGCATGGGCATGGCAAAATCTTCCGGTGCCCACGATCATGGCGATCACCAACCTTTCCAACACGCGAAGCTGGGGGTTGATGGAGCGCTTGGGTATGGTCCGCTATCCCGCCGAGGACTTCGATCATCCCGACCTGGCCGATGACGATCCGCTCAAGCCCCATATCCTTTATCGCATCCACCGGCCCGAGCCAGCGGCCGCTTGAGGGGAGCGCCATGCACCATTCAGACATCACTATTGCCAGCATTCATGGCAAAACACCGCGCATTCATCCAAGCGCCTTCATCGCGCCGGGGTGCCGGATCATCGGTGATGTCGAGATCGGACCTGACGCCTCGGTCTGGTACAATTGCGTGATCCGTGGCGATGTGAACCGCATTGTCATCGGAGCGCGCAGCAATATTCAGGACGGCGCCGTGATTCACTGCGACAGTCCCGATCCACGCCATCCGCAAGGCTTTCCCACGCTGATCGGCGAGGATGTCCTCGTCGGCCATATGGTCATGCTCCACGGTTGTACGCTTGAAGACCGTGCCTTTGTTGGGCTTGGTGCGGTGGTGATGAACGGTGCGATTATCGAGGGCGAAGGCATGTTGGCAGCAGGCGCGCTGCTTACCCCGGCCAAGCGGATTGCTGCACGCCAACTTTGGGGCGGGCGTCCTGCCTGCTATATGCGCGACCTGACCGACGGCGCACTGGCCGAAATGCAAATGGGTGTTGCGCATTATGTCGCGAATGCGCGCGCGCATCGGGCGGCATTGGCAGCCGATGGCGCGCCCCAAAACTGAACTCCCCTCTGCGAACGCGTTGCGTATGCTTGCCGATGCCGAAGGGCGATTGGCAGTGAGAGTTACGCCCGGCGCGCGAAGTGAGGGCATCGGAATCGCCGCAGGACGTGTCCTCGTAAAGGTGCGGTGCAAGCCTGAAGACGGCAAAGCTACCGCAGCCATGATTGACTTGCTGGGGCAGGCGCTTGGCGTTTCGCCCTCGCAGATTTCCTTGTTGCGCGGCGCAACTTCACGCGAAAAGTTGGTTATGCTTCCGCGGGTAGTCTGAGGGCCAGCAGAGTCATAATCGCGGCCCATCCTGTTGCAGCCCATAAGCACCAGAACGGGGCGCGGTCTTGCAAAAAGGCGCCAAGCACGGCGCCGCCCAGCAATCCGGCCCACAGCGCACCCCATGCCGACCAACCAGGCTCTGCCTTGCCGACCAGCCATAGCGCAAGGCCTTGCCCGAGCCTGACAAGAGCCCCGGTCATGTAGGTGAGTCCAACAGTAACTTCGCCGCCGCGCTGGAACGTATTATTGATCACACCCATCGCAAGAACAAGGGCTGCAATCATTCCCCGCTCGAAACCTGCGGCGCGTGCTGCTGCCCCGGCAAGCAAGAGCGCAGTTACAAGCGCAAGGACGGCCAGCTTCCGCAGTCGTCCTGTACGCAGAGCCACTAGCGCACCGATGGTCACGCCCGCAAGAAAGCCGGTGAGCAAAAGCGCGGGCAACAAAGCCGCTGTCGGATTGGTCCCGACTGCCACTCCCAACCGAGTTGTGTTTCCTGACATGAACGAGACGAAATACCCACCAGCCGATAGAAATCCGACTGCATCGACAAAGCCCGCAAGCCCTGAGAGTGCGATGGCAAAGCGGCGACGGGAGCGATCGTAACGGATCATCGTCAATAGCCTAGTCGGCTAGACGCATTAGGCAATTCAAGCTTTTGCCATGCCCAATGCCATGCGGGTCAGCACGTCGGTCAGCGCTTGGGCAATTTCCAGATCGGCTGGGGCAACATCTGCTATCGCGCGACGCATTGCATTCGCCCACTGTGTTGCCGCTTCCTGATTTATAGCGAACGGACCATGCATGCTGGCCATGCACTTGCCGGGATTTGCTTCCCACCAGTCGCGTGGACCACCGCTCCAACCTGCCAAGAATAGCGGTAGTGAAGCGCGCATCGGACCAAGATCTGGTGCATGCATCGCTCGGAGCGCGATGAACTCAGGATCCTTCTCCATGAGATCGTAGAATCGGTCCGTTATCTGACGCAGCACGTCGATCCCGCCAATGCGATCATAGGGGCTGGCCGGGTGAGCGGTCATCTGTGTAGCCAAAGGACGCTATCTCCAAACGGACATTGCAGCAGCCATAAACTTGGCAGCTTGTCCGTCTATTCGCCTTGATCAAGATCAAGATACCAGTGTGCGCAATGCATCGAGACGATCGGCCTCGTGCGCCGGTTTTTCGTGCCGTATGCGGTTGATGCGGGGAAAGCGCATGGCGACGCCCGACTTGTGCCGCTTGCTGACGTGCACTGAGTCAAATGCAACTTCGAACACCAGGCTCCGGTCCGTTTCACGCACCGGACCATACTTGGCAACCGTATGCTGCCGGACATGGCGGTCGAGAAATTTGAGCTCCTCTTCGGTGAACCCGAAATACGCCTTGCCGACGGGGAGGAGCTCGGCTCCACTATCGGGATCTCCATCCCAGCAGCCGAAGGTGAAGTCTGAAAAGAACGATGAGCGCTTCCCGGATCCCCGTTGCGCATACATCAGCACGCAATCGATCAGCAGCGGTTCTCGCTTCCATTTATACCAGAGCCCGGCACGGCGGCCCGCGACATACGGTGATTGGCGGTGCTTGAGCATGACTCCTTCAATCGCCGCATCGCGAGCGCCGGCTCTGATCTGCGCGAGTGCCGCCATGTCCTTTGCAACGATGATTTCGGACAGATCGAAGTGAGCTGAGTTGAGGCGCTGCATAAGCTCCTCCAGCCGCAACCTACGGGCGGCCCACGGCAACTGGCGAAGGTCCTCGCTCCCGTCAATCAGGACATCATAGAGTCTTACAAACGCCGGCGCATCGGCCAGCATTGCCTTTGATACCGTCTTTCGCCCCAGCCGCTGCTGCAACGCATTGAAACTTGCCGCGCCTCCCGCCTCGCCGCCTTGCGAGCTACCGCGCACCAGAAGTTCTCCATCCAGCACTGCGGCGAAAGGCAGGCTGCCGGCGATTTCAGGGAAGCTTCCCGAGATGTCGTCACCGCCGCGTGAATAGATGCGCGTGTCGCCTGCGACATGGACAATCTGCACGCGGATGCCATCCCATTTCCATTCGGCGACATAGTCCTCAAGACTGACCGCTTCGGATTCCAGGGGGTGGGCAAGCATGAACGGGCGAAACAGAGGCTGTTCGTCGGTGCGCGGTGGGGGCGCTTCGCCTATCGCCCACGCAAACAGCGGAAGGTAAGGTGGGCGCTGGCCGTGCCAATACTCCTCAACCGAATCGACCGAAACGGCAAAGGCCTGCGCAAACGCAATTTTGGCAAGTCGCGCCGAGATGCCGATGCGCAAAGCGCCCGTAGCGAATTTAATCAGGGCGTATCGACCGGCCGTGTCTAGTCGGTCAAGCAATGTAGTGAGAACTGCCGGCGCGGCTATTCGAGTCGAGTGGCTCAAGCTCTCTACGGCTTCGCCGAGAGTTGGCGCGGCGCCTTGCGGCGCTTGCTCTGGTTCTGGCCAGAGCAAGCTGGCTGTCTCTGCGGTATCACCCACAAAGTCGCGAGAAAGGGCCCAGAGCACTGGATCCACCCTCGCGGCCATAAGGCCGCGTACGGCGCTTGCCTTAATCGCTGGGAAATCAACCGCGCCGGTCAATGCTGCAAGAGCCCATCCCCGGTCTGGATCGGGCGTGTCGCGCAGATAGTGAGCTATTAGTTGAAGCTTGCCGTTGCGCGACGGCGTTACCAGAAGGCGGTCGAGAAGTTCGGCAAACCGCTTCATCACCATCTCTCATCGCAATGCAGGGGCGGGCTACTCATCTTCATCTTCGTAGCCGGTCAGCGCGAGAGCGCGAGCCTTTCGTTGGTGTATCTGGCACCACCGAAGCAACGCTTCTTCGCGGCCGTGCGTAATCCAGGTTTCGGTTGGATCTACTTCAGTGATGGTCTCGGTTAGTTCGTCCCAGTCGGCGTGGTCCGAGATGATCAGGGGCAATTCCACGCCGCGTTGTCGAACGCGCTGTCGCACGCGCATCCAGCCGCTGGCCATGGCCGTGATCGGATCGGGCAAGCGCCGGCTCCAACGATCGTTCAGCGCTGACGGGGGGCAGATTACGATGGCACCAGCCAATGCTGACTTCTGCACACTTGCAATGGCACGAAGATCGCCGAGCGGAATGCCTTGCTCCTCGTAGAGACGACACATCGGCTCCATCGCGCCATGGAGATAAACTGGCTCGTGCCAGCCGGCAGCACGCAACTCCGCGATGACGCGTTGTGCCTTCCCGAGCGCATAGGCGCCCACCAGTATGCATCGCTTGGGATTCGCAATGCGCGTCGCCAACAACCGTGCAATTTCTTCAGCAATCGGCGGGTGTCGGAAGACCGGCAGGCCGAACGTCGCTTCGGTGATCAGGAGATCGCAGGGTGTGACCTCGAATGCAGGGCAAGTCGGATCTGGCCGGCGCTTGTAGTCCCCGGTCACAATCACCCGCTCGCCGGCATGCTCGAGCAGGATCTGCGCAGAGCCGAGAACATGGCCGGCGGGCAGAAATGTGGCAGTTACTCCGCCGCCTATCGCGATAGGCTCGTTATATGCCGCTGGGTTCGCGCCAGACACCACGCCGTATCTCAACGCCATGATCGCCAGCGTCGGAGGGGTCGCGAAAGTTCGTCCGTGTCCGCCGCGTGCATGGTCCGCATGGCCGTGTGTGACCAGCGCCCGCCCGACAGGTCGTGAAGCATCGATCCAGGCGTCCGCGGGGACGATCCGGATGCCTATCGGCTCAGCTTTGATCCACGTGAAACATCCGGACATAATGCTAGAAATGGCGCGGAAGTGATCAGGTTTCCATAGACCAATGGGGCGCAAGCCCGAAGCTGCGCCCCATTGGTTTAACTCGTGAAAGCCAACCTAACTCAGACCTCGTCGGCATTCGGCTCATCAGCCGTAGCCGATCCGCCCTTGCTCTTGCGAACCTTCTTCTTGACCAGTTTCGGAGCGGCCGGAGTCAGTTCGAACGAAAGCGCGGTGTCCTTGCCTTCCTCTTCCTTCAGGCTGACATGGACCTCGCCGCCATTGGCGAGTTTACCGAACAGCAATTCCTCGGCCAATGGCTTCTTGACCTTTTCCTGTATGACGCGGCCCATCGGACGCGCGCCATAAAGTCGGTCATAGCCCTGCTTGGCGAGCCAGGCGCGCGCATCGCTATCGAACTGAATGTGCACGTTCTGGTCGGCCAACTGGAGTTCGAGCTGGAGGATGAACTTGTCGACCACGCGGCTGACAACTTCGGGCGGCAAGTAAGCGAAGGGCACGATGGCATCGAGCCGGTTGCGGAACTCGGGGGTGAACATCTTCTTCACCGCCTCGTCACCCGCATCGGCCTTGGACACATCGCCGAAGCCGATGCCGTGGCGCGCCATGTCCGAGGCACCGGCATTGGTGGTCATCACCAGCACGACGTTGCGGAAGTCGACCGTTTTTCCGTGGTGATCGGTGAGCCGGCCGTTGTCCATCACTTGCAGAAGGATGTTGAACAGGTCTGGATGTGCCTTCTCGATCTCATCGAGCAGCAGCACGCAGTGCGGCTGTTGGTCGATGGCATCGGTCAAGAGTCCGCCTTGGTCGAATCCGACATAGCCCGGCGGTGCGCCGATGAGACGACTGATCGAATGGCGTTCCATGTATTCCGACATGTCGAAGCGCTGAAGCGGGATGCCCATGATCTGGGCAAGGCTGCGTGCCACTTCAGTCTTGCCGACGCCGGTGGGGCCCGAGAACAGGAACGAGCCGATCGGCTTGTCAGCATCGCGCAGACCTGCCCGGCTGAGCTTCATCGCACTTGCCAGCACCTCGATCGCCTTGTCCTGCCCGAACACCAGCCGCTTCAGATCGCGGTCGAGATGCTCGAGCACCTTTTTGTCGTCACTCGAGACGGACTTAGGCGGGATGCGTGCCATCGTAGCGATGACCTGCTCGATCTCGCGCGCCGTGATAACCTTTTTGCGCTTCGAAGGCGGCACCAGCATCTGCATAGCACCAACTTCATCGATCACGTCGATCGCCTTGTCCGGCAGCTTGCGGTCATTGATGTAGCGGGCTGAGAGCTCGACCGCGGTCTTGATTGCGTCCGGCGTATAGCGAACCTTGTGGTGCTCTTCGAACGCTGTGCGCAGGCCCTTAAGGATCTTGATGGTGTCTTCAATGGTCGGTTCATTTACATCGATCTTCTGGAACCGGCGCAGGAGCGCACGATCCTTCTCGAAGTGGTTGCGGAATTCCTTGTAAGTGGTTGAACCAATGCAACGGATCGTGCCGCCCGAAAGCGCGGGTTTGAGCAAGTTCGAGGCGTCCATTGCACCACCACTGGTCGCGCCGGCACCGATCACCGTATGAATCTCGTCGATGAACAGAATCG